>NZ_JBEORS010000007.1:0-286936 GCF_040302405.1 Streptomyces sp. NPDC126503 | reverse complement strand
CGCGGACGCCCGTGCGGGCGGTACGGGGACGGTGGGCGGCGCCGGCGGGCCGGGCACCGGCGGGGACACCGGACGCGACGCGGGCGGCGGCACGGGACCGGGGACCGGGGTGGGGACCGGTGCCGGCGCGGGGGTCGTCCGTACGGGCGGGGGCGGCGGCGCCGGCGTGGGCCGCGGTGAAGGCGGCGGTTCCGGAGTCGCGGTGGGGGTGGGGGCCGGTGGCACGGTGGTGGCGGGCGGGGAGGGCGGAGGTGCCGGCGGGGTGGGTGAGCACGGCCCCCGGCCGGCGGTCGCCACCGGCGTGTGCGAACCGCCGGGGCCCGTGATGGCGGAGGCGCAGGAGTCGGCGGCGGCCGGCACCGGTGCGGCGAGCAGCCACACCAGGGCGGCGGCCGCCAACGGCCGCGCGAGAAGTGATCCGTACAGAGACACCCGACGAGCTTGATCACGTCCGCCCCCTCGCGGGGGCGGAAACGGTGTGGATTCGCCGGATGGAGGGCATCCTGAGAGGCGCCGCTTTGACGAATCGACGCCCCGGCGGCGGATTTCCGCTCTCCGGCGTCCGACCGGCCATAATGCGGATGGATTCCTTCCGCTTCATGGCCGGCGGATGGCCGACTCCCGCCCTTCGCACCCCTTTCCGGAGAACTGGCCGGTTGTCACCCCGGCGCACGGACCTTCGCCGCGGCCCCGGGGCGTCGGCCGCCCCGGGGCCCATCCGAACATCCGAGCGGAGGAGGGGCCTTGGGGCCGGTGACCGGCGCGACGCCCTTTCGGTACAGCCGACGCACGGTCAGATGCACGTGAAAATGCACGGGATGAAGGCGCGAACTGTCCGCTTACAGAGCACGTGCCAATGGCGTGTGACCAAGAACGGACCGCGAATTTCCGTTTCTACTCGCTCTCCCGGCGGGCGATCAGTAGCCTCACCTCGAACACCGGCCGCGAACACCTGGCCGCGTCCCCCATGGCGACCTGTTGGAGACATTGATGGAGCGTCCCGCCTGGGCCCCGCCCGGTATCGATATCTCGGTGCCGAGCGTGTCCCGCATGTATGACTTCTATCTGGGCGGCTCGCACAATTTCGAGGTCGACCGGGAAGCGGCCCGCAAGGCCATGGAGTTCATGCCGGGCCTGCCCAAGATCATGCAGGCGAACCGCGCGTTCATGCGCCGGGCCGTCCGGTACGCCGTCGACAACGGCGTCACCCAGTTCCTGGACATCGGCTCCGGTATACCCACCTTCGGCAACGTCCACGAGGTCGCCCAGGCCGCCCACCCCGGCGCGCACGTCGTCTACGTCGACCACGACCCGGTCGCCGTGGCCCACAGCCGCGCCGTCCTCGCGGGCGACGAGCGCGCCGCCGTCGTCGCCGCCGACCTGCGCAAGCCGGCCGACATCCTGCACAGCCCCGAGGTGGAGCGGCTCCTCGACCTGGACCGGCCCGTCGCCCTCCTCCTCGTCGCCGTCCTGCACTTCCTCGAGGACGAGGACCGGCCGCGCGAGGCCGTCGCCGAACTGGTCGACGCCCTCGCCCCCGGCAGCCTGGTCGTCCTCACCCACGCCTCCTACGAGGGCATCCCGCTCACCGAGGAGCAGGCGAGCGGCACCGTCGGTGTGTACCGGAACATCCGCAACCCGCTCGTCATGCGGTCCGGCCCCGAGATCGCCCGCTTCTTCGAGGGCACCGAGCTTCTCGAACCCGGCCTGGTCCCGATGCCCCACTGGCGGCCGGACAGCCCGGCCGAGGAGGAGGACCCGTACGCCTTCTCCGGTTTCGCGGGCGTGGGGCGCAAGGCGTGAAGGTGCCGTCGCAGCCGTCCGGCGCCGTCGCCGAAGCCGACGGCCCGGAGGACAGACTCAGGCGGTTCGCCACCATCTGGAGCCGGGCGATCTTCCCCGTGACCGCCACCTCGCTCACCCGCGCCGAGTTCGAGGGGCACCTGCTGCCCCTCGCCCGCGCCCTGTGCGACGCCCTGCACGCCCGGCCCTTCGACACGGCCCCGGCCCAGCGGACCGGCGCGGCCCTCGTGGCGGCCCACTGCACCGACCCCGACGCCCTCGGCCGCAGCCTCGGCGTCGTCGACAGCTATCTGGTGCTCTACTGCGGCGCGGAGTCGGACCTCCCGGCCGAGGAACTGCGGGCCCGCTGCTCCCGGCTCCAGCACGCCATGGCCGCCGGCTACGCCCAGGCCCTGCGCGAGCGGACCCGTACCGAGCAGGAGGCCATCGCCCAGTCCGCCCTCTCCGCCCGCAGCGCCGCCGAACTCGCCCTGCACGCCACCGAGTCCCGCTTCCGGGCCGTCTTCGACGGAGCCGCCGTCGGCATCGGGATCGCCGACCTCGACGGCAACGTCCTGGAGGTGAACGAGACCCTCACCCGCATGTTCGGCGGCATGGAGGGCCAGGTCCGCAGCCGGAACGTCAGCGAGTGGGTCCACCCCGAGGACGGGCCGCACGTCTGGAAGCTCTACGAGGAGCTCGTCCGCGGCGAGCGGGAGCACTACCGGGTCGAGAAGCCGTACTACCGCGGTGACGGAACGGTTCTGTGGACCAATCTCACCGTCTCGCTCCTCCGGGACGCCGAAGGCAACCCCCAGTACCAGCTGGCGCTCCTGGAGGACACCACCGAACGCCGCCTGCTCCACCTGCGGCTGCGGTACGAGGCCACCCACGACGCCCTCACCGGGCTCCCCAACCGGACCCTCTTCTTCGAACGCCTGGAGAAGGCCCTCGCCCCCGGCGAGAACACCCGCTTCGGCCTCTGCTATCTCGACCTCGACGGCTTCAAGGTCATCAACGACAGCCTCGGCCACTCCGCCGGCGACCGCCTCCTCGTGGAGGTCGCCGACCGGCTCCAGAGCTGCGTCACCGGCCCCCACGAGATGGTGGCCCGCCTCGGCGGGGACGAGTTCGTCGCCCTCACCACCGGCGCCGACGGCCGGCGGGACGTCACCGAACTCGCCGACCGCATGCTCGGCGCGCTCGCCGCGCCCCTGCGGATCGAGGGCCGCGAACTGACCGTCCGCGGCAGCGTCGGCGTCGTCGAGGGCCCGGCGGGCGAGCGGACCCCCGCCGAGGTCCTGCGCAGCGCCGACATCACCATGTACCGGGCCAAGTCCGCGGGCGGCAACCGCTTCGAACTCGCCGACCCCGAGGCCGACGCCCGCGCCATCACCCGCCACGGCCTCACCACGGCCCTGCCCGCCGCCCTCGAGCGCGGCGAGTTCTTCATCGAGTACCAGCCCCTCGTCCACCTCGGCGACGGCAGCGTGCACGGTGCCGAGGCGCTCGTCCGGTGGTGCCATCCCCAGCACGGCGTGCTCGGACCCGACCACTTCATCCCCCTCGCGGAGGACACCGGCCTCATCGTGCCCCTCGGCCGGTGGGTCCTCCAGGAAGCGGTGCGCCAGGCCCGCTTCTGGCGGTCCCGGCACGCCGACGGCGGACCCTTGCGCATCAACGTCAACCTGTCGCCGACCCAGCTGCACCACCCCCGGCTCGTCGCCGACACCGTCGACGTCCTGGAGCGCTCCGGCCTCGAACCGGGCGCCCTCTGCCTGGAGGTCACCGAGTCGGCGCTGATCGGCGCCGACGAGGACCTGCTCAAGCCGCTGCGGCAGCTCGCCGAGATGGGCGTCGACATCGCGCTCGACGACTTCGGCACCGGCTACTCCAACCTCGCCAACCTGCGCCGCCTCCCCGTGAGCGTGCTCAAGCTCGACCGGTCCTTCACCCGGGGCATGCAGCAGCACCCGGTGGATCCCGTCGACCTCAAGATCGTGGAGGGCATCGTCTCCCTCGCCCACAGCCTCGAACTCGCGGTCACGGTCGAGGGCGTGGAGACCGGGGCCCAGGCCCGCCGGCTCCGCGACCTCGGCTGCGACACCGCCCAGGGCTGGTACTACGCCCGCCCCGGCGCCCCCGACCGCATCCACACCCTGCTCCTGGCGGACGCCGTCTGAGCCACGCGCCCCGGCCCTCCCGGGCCGGGGCGCGGTTCACCTCCGGTGCAGCAACAGCTTCTGCAGCTCGCGGGCGGCCCGGGGCGGCGCCACGTCACTGCGGTGGGCCAGCGCGATCGTACGGCGCAGACCCGGCCGGGCCAGCGCCGTCACCCGCAGGTCCCGGCCCGCCCGGGAGGCGACCATCGCGGGCACCACGGCCATGCCGAGCCCCGCCCGCACGAACCCGAGCACCGCGTCCAGCTCCCCGCCCTCCACCGTGAACGACGGCTCGAACCCCTCCGCCCGGCAGGCCGACACCGTCAGCTCCCGCAGGTCGTAACCGTGCCGGAACATCACCAGCGGCTGATCGCGCAGATCGGTGATCCGCACCGGCCGGCGCGGCGCCGGAGCCGAGGCCGAGGAGACCACCACCAGATCCTCCCGGAGCAGCTCCACGGTTGTCAGGGCCGGCGACGGCGAGGGCAGCGGCAGCACCACGAGGGCCAGATCGAGCGCGCCGCGCGCCAGCTCCCGTACGAGATCGTGCGAGCCGCCCTCCTCGATCATGATCTTGATGCCGGGGTGCAGGTCGTGGAAGGCGCGCAGCACGTCCGGGAGCAGACCGGTGCAGAGGCTCGGCGTCGCTCCGAGCCGCACCCGGCCCCGCTTGAGCTGGACCAGCTCCTGCACCTCCGTGCGCGCCGTGTCGGTGTCGGCGAGGATCCGGCGGGCGAGCGGGAGCAGCGCCTCACCCGCCTCGGTGAGCGCGATGTTCCCCCGCGCCCGGCTGAACAGCTCCGCGCCCAGCTCCTGCTCCAGCGCCTTGATCTGCTGTGAGAGCGAGGGCTGCGAGACGTGCACCCGTTCCGCGGCCCGGGTGAAGTGCCGGGTCTCGGCCACGGCGACGAAGTAGAGGAGCTGCTGGAACTGCATCACCCCACCCTAGGGCCTTTCTTCCGGATCTTGCCGGGCTCGCGTCGCCTGGCACGCACGCCCTCCCCCGTAGCCCTTCGGGCACGGGAGGTGCCCCCAGCGTTGTCGTCGGTCGCCGATGCTCCGCATGGACTCCCTCCTCCGCCTTGCGCTCGCACGCACCAGACGCCGCTCCCTGATCCGGCCTGATCCGAAAGAAAGACCCTAGGCCACACCCATAGGCGCGTCCTATCGAGATCAGCCGCACCATGTCTTGGACCACTCGGCACCCGGGGCCCTAGCGTCGAACCATGGCTCTGGCACCCCCGAGGGACCGGACGGCCGCCCGTCCGCCGTCCCCCACCCCGTCACGCGGCTTCTGGTCCTCCACCATCGGCAAGAAGACCGTCATGGCCGTCAGCGGACTGGTCATGCTCGGCTACCTCGTCGCCCACGTCGCCGGCAACCTCAAGGTCTTCTTCGGCCCCGAGGAGTTCAACGCCTACGGCCACTGGCTGCGGGTGATGGGCGCGCCCGTCCTGCACCACGAGTGGGGCCTGTGGCTCGTCCGCGTCGCACTCCTCGCCGCGGTCGCCGCCCACGCCGTCTCCGCGTACCAGCTCAGCCGGCGCGACCTGCGGGCCCGGCCCACCGCGTACGTCCACCGGCGCAAGGGCGCCACCTACGCGACCCGCACCATGCGCTGGGGCGGCGTCATCCTCGCCCTCTTCATCGTCTGGCACATCCTCGACCTCACCACCGGCACCGTCCACGCGGGCGGCTTCGAGGCCGGAAAGCCGTACCAGAACGTGGTCGACACCTTCTCCACCTGGTACGGCAACGTCATCTACCTCGTCGCCATGCTCGCCGTCGGCCTCCACGTCCGCCACGGCTTCTGGAGCGCCGCCCAGACCCTCGGCGTCGGCAGCGCCCGCCGCGAACGCCTCCTGAGGGCCCTCGCCGACCTCCTCGCGCTCACCCTGACCGCGGGCTTCGTCTCCGTACCCGTCGCCGTCATGACCGGACTGGTGAACTGACCATGAACCACCCCGCGTACACGCTCGGCGAGCCGATCGCCGACACCAAGGCCCCGGCGGGACCCATCGCCGACCGCTGGGACACCCGCCGCTTCGAGGCGAAGCTGGTCAACCCCGCCAACCGCCGCAAGCACCGGATCATCGTCGTCGGCACCGGCCTCGCCGGCGGCTCCGCCGGCGCCACCCTCGCCGAACAGGGCTACCAGGTCGTCCAGTTCTGCTACCAGGACTCCCCGCGCCGCGCCCACTCCATCGCCGCCCAGGGCGGCATCAACGCGGCGAAGAACTACCGCAACGACGGCGACTCGGTGCACCGCCTCTTCTACGACACCGTCAAGGGCGGCGACTTCCGCGCCCGCGAGTCCAACGTCCACCGCCTCGCCCAGATCTCCGTCGAGATCATCGACCAGTGCGTCGCCCAGGGCGTCCCCTTCGCCCGCGAGTACGGCGGACTCCTCGACACCCGCTCCTTCGGCGGCGTCCAGGTCTCGCGCACCTTCTACGCCCGCGGCCAGACCGGACAGCAGCTCCTCCTCGGCGCCTACCAGGCCCTCTCCCGGCAGATCGCCGCCGGCACCGTCGACATGCACCCGCGCACCGAGATGCTCGACCTGATCGTCGTCGACGGGCGCGCCCGGGGCATCGTCGCCCGCGACCTGATCACCGGCCGGGTCTCCACCCACTACGCCGACGCCGTGGTCCTCGCCACCGGCGGCTACGGCAACGTCTTCCACCTCTCCACCAACGCGATGAACTCCAACGCCACCGCCGTCTGGCGGGCCCACCGGCGCGGGGCCTACTTCGCGAACCCCTGCTTCACCCAGATCCACCCCACCTGCATCCCGCGCACCGGCGACCACCAGTCCAAGCTCACGCTGATGAGCGAGTCCCTGCGCAACGACGGCCGCATCTGGGTCCCCAAGGCCCCGGGCGACCGGCGGCCCCCGGCCGACATCCCCGAGGACGAGCGCGACTACTACCTGGAGCGGATCTACCCCTCCTTCGGCAACCTCGTCCCCCGCGACATCGCCTCCCGCGCCGCCAAGAACGTCTGCGACGAGGGCAGGGGAGTGGGTCCCGGCGGCCAGGGGGTGTACCTCGACTTCGCCGACGCGATCAGGCGGATGGGCCGCGCCAGGGTCGAGGAGAAGTACGGCAACCTCTTCGAGATGTACGAGCGGATCACCGCGGAGAACCCCTACGAGGTGCCGATGCGGATCTACCCCGCCGTGCACTACACCATGGGCGGACTGTGGGTCGACTACGACCTCCAGACCACCGTCCCCGGCCTCTTCGCCATCGGCGAGGCCAACTTCTCCGACCACGGCGCCAACCGCCTCGGCGCCTCCGCCCTCATGCAGGGCCTCGCCGACGGCTACTTCGTCCTGCCCGCCACCATCAACGACTACCTCGCCCGCCACCCGCACGCCGGACCCGTCACCGACGACCACCCGGCCGTCCGCGACGTCCTCGCCGAGACCGAGGACCGGCTGAACCTCCTGCTCGCCGTCGACGGCGACCGCACCCCCGACTCCTTCCACCGCGAACTCGGCGACCTCATGTGGGAGTTCTGCGGCATGTCCCGCACCGGGGAAGGCCTCGAAACCGCGCTGCGCCGCATCCCGGAACTGCGCGAGGAGTTCTGGCGCCGGATCAAGGTCCCCGGCACCGGCGAGGAGTTCAACCAGTCCCTGGAGAAGGCCAACCGCCTCGTCGACCACCTCGAACTCGCCGAACTGATGTGCCTCGACGCCCTCCACCGCACCGAGTCCTGCGGCGGCCACTTCCGCGAGGAGTCACAGACCCCGGACGGCGAAGCGGCCCGCCGCGACGAGGAGTTCGCGTACGTGGCGGCCTGGGAGTTCCGCGACGGAGCCGCCCCCGTCCTCCACAAGGAGGACCTCACCTTCGAGTACGTCCACCCCACCCAGCGGAGCTACGCATGAGGCTCACCCTGCGCGTCTGGCGCCAGAAGAACGCCGACGCCCCCGGCGCCATGTCCACCTACGAGGTGGACGGCATCTCCTCCGACATGTCCTTCCTGGAGATGCTCGACACTCTCAACGAGGACCTCATCCTCCGCGGCGAGGATCCCGTCGCCTTCGACCACGACTGCCGCGAGGGCATCTGCGGCGCCTGCAGCCTCGTCATCAACGGCGACGCCCACGGCCCCGAGCGCACCACCACCTGCCAGCTCCACATGCGGTCCTTCGACGACGGCGACACCATCGACATCGAACCCTGGCGCGCCGCCGCCTTCCCCGTCGTCAAGGACCTGGTGGTCGACCGCTCCGCCTTCGACCGCGTCATCCAGTCCGGCGGCTACATCACCGCCCCCACCGGCGCCGCCCCCGAGGCCCACGCCACGCCCGTCCCCAAGGCCGACGCGGACCTCGCCTTCGAGCACGCCGAATGCATCGGCTGCGGCGCCTGCGTCGCCGCCTGCCCCAACGGTTCCGCCATGCTGTTCACCTCCGCCAAGGTCAACCACCTCAACGTCCTCCCCCAGGGCTCCCCCGAACGCGAGACCCGCGTCCTCGACATGGTGGCCCAGATGGACGCCGAGGGCTTCGGCGGCTGCACCCTCACGGGCGAATGCGCGACCGCCTGCCCGAAGGGCATCCCGCTGCTCTCGATCACCGCGATGAACAAGGAGTGGTTGCGGGCCCGCCGGAAGGTCGGCCGGCAGGGCCGCTGACCGCCCGCGTCAGCGGGCCAGCCGGGCCGCCAGGTACGGCGCGGTGCGGCTCGCCGTCGCGCGGGCCACCTCGGCCGGTGGGCCCGCGGCCACGACGCGGCCGCCCTCGTCACCGCCGCCCGGGCCCAGGTCGACGACCCAGTCCGCGCCCGCGACCACGTCCATGTCGTGCTCGACCACCACCACGGTGTGCCCCGCGTCGACCAGGCCGTTCAGCTGGTGCATCAGGACCTCCACGTCGGCCGGGTGCAGACCCGTGGTCGGCTCGTCCAGGACGTACACGGTGGGTGACCGGCGGGGCCGCTGGAGTTCGGAGGCGAGCTTGATGCGCTGCGCCTCACCGCCCGACAGTTCGGTCGCGGGCTGCCCGAGCCGCAGATGGCCGAGGCCCACGTCCAGCAGCGTGCGCAGACTGCGGGCCGCCGCGGGGGTGTCGGCGAAGAACTCGGAGGCCGCCTCCACGGGCAGGTCGAGCACCTCCGCGACGGTCAGCCCGCGCAACCGCACCCCCAGCGTCTCCGCGTTGTAGCGGGCCCCGCCGCAGTCCGGGCAGGGCGCGTACGTGCTCGGCAGGAACAGCAGCTCCACGGTGACGAAGCCCTCGCCCTGGCAGGTCTCGCACCGGCCGCCGGGCACGTTGAAGGAGAACCGCCCCGCCTTGTAGCCGCGCGCCCGCGCCTCCCCGGTCTCCGCGAACATCTTGCGGACCACGTCGAAGAGGCCCGTGTACGTGGCGAGGTTGGAGCGCGGGGTCCGCCCGATCGGCTTCTGATCGACCGTCACCAGCCGGTCGACACCGGGCACATTCTCGTCCAGAGCGGCCACGAGCGTCGACTTCCCCGACCCCGACACCCCGGTGACGGCCGTGAGCACAGCGACCGGGAACGCCGCCTCCACCGCCCGCAGGTTGTGCCGGGTCACCGGGCCGGTGCGCAGCCACCCCTTGGGCGTGCGCACGGTCCGCGCCGGTCCCGGGTCCCGGTCGAACAGGAACCGCCGGGTCACCGACTCCGTCACCTCCGCGAGGCCGGCGGGCGGCCCGCTGTGCAGGATCCGGCCGCCGTGCTCCCCGGCCCCCGGCCCCACGTCCACCAGCCAGTCCGCGTGCCGGACGACCTCCAGGTGGTGCTCCACGACGAACACCGAGTTGCCGGCCGCCTTCAGCCGGTCGAGCACCACGAGCAGCGTGTCCGTGTCGGCCGGGTGGAGACCGGCGGACGGCTCGTCCAGGACGTACACCACGCCGAAGAGGCCCGACCGCAGCTGGGTGGCGAGCCGCAGCCGCTGCAGCTCCCCGCTGGACAGGGTCGGCGTCGCCCGGTCCGTACTGAGGTGGCCGAGCCCGAGTTCGGTGACGGTCGCGATCCGGGACAGCAGGTCGTCGGTCAGCACCCGCGCCGTCTCGGAGCCCCCGGCCCGGTGCGCGGACAGCAGCGCGGCGAGGGCGGTGAGCGGCAGCGCGGCGAGCTCCGCGACGGTCCGGCCGGCGAAGGTCACGGCGAGCGCCTCCGGCCGCAGCCGGCTCCCGCCGCACACCGGACACGGCGCACTGGTCAGGAACCGCTCCGCCTTGGCGCGCAGCGTCGCGCTCCGCGAGTCCGAGAAGGTCTTCAGGACGTACCGCCGGGCGCTCATGTACGTGCCCTGGTACGGGCGCTGGATCCGCCCCGCCTCGCGCACCGGGTGCACGGTGACGACCGGCTGCTCCTCCGTGAAGAGGATCCACGCGCGGTCCTTCGCGTCGAGCTCCCGCCACGGCCGGTCGACGTCGTACCCGAGGGTGTCCAGGACGTCCCGCAGGTTCTTCCCCTGCCAGGCCCCGGGCCACGCCGCCACCGCGCCCTGACGGATCGACAGGGACGGGTCGGGCACGAGAAGTTCCTCGGTGGTGTCGTGGATCCTGCCGAGGCCGTGGCAGGACGCGCAGGCGCCCGCCGCCGTGTTGGGGGAGAACGCGTCCGAGTCGAGCCGCTCGGCCCCCGGCGGGTAGTCGCCCGCCCGCGAGAACAGCATCCGCAGCGAGTTCGACAGCGCCGTCACCGTGCCCACGGAGGAGCGGGCGTTCGGCGAGGCCCTGCGCTGCTCCAGGGAGACCGCCGGCGGAAGACCGGTGATCTCCCCGACCCGGGGCGCCCCGACCTGGTGGATCAGCCGCCGCGCGTACGGCGCCACCGACTCGAAGTACCGCCGCTGCGCCTCCGCGTACACCGTGCCGAACGCCAGGGACGACTTGCCGGAGCCGGAGACCCCCGTGAAGACGGCGAGCGCGTCGCGCGGAATGTCGACGTCCACCCCCTTCAGATTGTGCTCACGGGCTCCGCGCACACGGACGTACGGGTCGTGGGCCGGGGCGGGAGCCGGGCCGGAGGTGCTGTCACGCATCCGGTCATTTTATCCGGTGGGACCGCTTTGCCCCGGTCGGGCCGGGGGCACGGGCGCCCGCAGGCCGACCGCGCGCGCCAGACGCCGGTACGACTCGCTGAGCGCCGCCCGGTCGTACGTGCTCGTGGTCACCAGCACCTCCTGCGCACCGGTCTCCTTCACCACCCGCTCCAGCTCCTCGGCCACCCGCTCCTCCGTGCCGTACAGGTGCCCCCGCAGCCCGTCCTCGTAGAAGCCCCGCTGCTTCGGCGTCATTTCCAGCGCCTCGATCCGCCCAGCGGGGGCGAGCGGCGGATAGTCGCCGCGGGTGCGCGCGTGCGCCATCGCCCACGCCTCCGGCACGAGCAGCCGCCGCGCCTCCTCCTCGTCCCCGGCCACCGCCACCGTCCCCGCGACCACCACGTACGGCTCGGCCGCCCACGCGGAGGGCCGGAAGGCGGACCGGTACGCCTCCACGGCGGCCAGCAGGCGCGAGCGGCTTCGCAGGTCCCCGATGACCAGCGGGAGGCCCGCCTCCGCGGCGATGGCCGCTCCCTCGCCCATGGCCAGGACGAACGGCGGCACCCGCAGCCCCTCCGCCGGCCGCGCGTGCACCCCCGGATGGGCCGTCTGCCCGCCGGTGAACCAGCCGAGGAGCTCGGCCAGCTGCTCACCGAACCGCCCGGCCTCCTCCTTGTCGTGCCCGAGCGCCCTCCGCACCCCGTCGGTGAAGCCCAGCGAGCGGCCCACACCCATGTCGATCCGCCCCGGGAAGAGGGACTCCAGGACCCCGAACTGCTCGGCCACCACGAACGGCCGGTGGTTGGGCAGCATCACCCCGCCCGTGCCCACCCGCACCGTCGAGGTGGCCGCCGCCACGGCGGCGGCGAGCACCGTCGGCGCCGAACCGGCCACTCCGGGCACGCCGTGGTGCTCCGACACCCAGAACCGGTGGTAGCCGAGGGCCTCCACCTCCTGGGCCAGCCGGACGGTCTCGCGCAGCGCCCGTCCCGGCTCCTCGCCCTCCCGGACACGGGAGCGGTCGAGGACCGAGAGTCGGACGGCGCCGGGGAAGTCACTCGCGAAGCTGCTCACACCATGCTTCAACGCCGGGAGCGGGCCGGGATTCCCGGGGCGGCCGGGCCGTGCGGCGGCACGGCCCGTGGCAGGCTGGGGCGGTGACACGCGACCTCCGGCCGCTGGCCGTCTTCGACCTCGACAACACCCTCGCCGCGACCGCCCACCGCCAGCACTTCCTGGAGCGGCGGCCCCGCGACTGGGACGCCTTCTTCGCGGCGGCGCCCGACGATCCGCCGCTCGACGAGGGCGTGGAGCTCTGCCTCCGTACGGCTCGGGAGTGCGAGATCGTCTACCTCACCGGGCGGCCGGAGCGCTGCCGCCGGGACACCGAGCGGTGGCTCGCCGACCACGGCCTGCCGGAGGGCCGGATCCATATGCGGCGCAACCGTGACTTCCGGCCCGCCCGCGTGACCAAGGTCGAGCTGCTGCGCGGGTTCGCGGAGGGCCGGGAGGTACGGATGCTCGTCGACGACGACGACCTGGTCTGCGACGCGGCCGAGGCGGCGGGCTTCACCGTCGTCCGCGCCCGCTGGGCGACCCCCTCCGCGGAGCTGAAGGACGCCCAGGAGCGGGAGGGCAGGACCTGAGGGGACGTGCGCGTGCGGTGCGGCGGCCTGCGAGAGCCGGGGCGGTGGCGTACGGAGGGGGCGTCCCTTCCCGTACGCGCGGGCCCCGGCCGCCGTCAGGGCCGGGCGCGGCGGCGCACGCGCGTCACTCGCCGTCCTCCAGGCGGAAGCCGACCTTGAGGCCGACCTGGAAGTGCTCGACCGAGCCGTCGACCAGGTGGCCGCGGATCTGCGTCACCTCGAACCAGTCGAGGCCGCGCAGGGTCTGCGAGGCCCGCTCGATGCCGTTGCGGATGGCGTGGTCCAGGCCCTCGGTGGAGGTGCCGACGATCTCGGTGACGCGGTAGGTGTGGTTCGACATGGGGGCCGGGCTCCTCTCGTGCGTTCCCTCCACCGTGCCCCAGGCCGGAGCGGCGCGCGACACGGCGGCGCCGCCCGTGCCGCTCCCGTTTCCGTCTCCGTACGCGTGCCCGCGCGGGCCGCCTCCTCACGCGCGCCGGCGCGGGCCGGGGGAGGGCGGCCGAGACCCGCCGTACGGCTCCGGCGGACGTACCAGGCGTCCCGAGAAGTCCCTACCCGTCGGTAAGACCACGGATCGTCCGGTACGCAACGGTCCAGGACTTGACCACTCCGTTGGTCCAGACCAGAATCCAGGCCACATACCCGCGCGAACGCCCCGTTCGTCCCCCCACGTCGGGTCAGCCCCCATGCCGCACGTCCGCCCGTGCCGGCCCGCAGAAGGTGACCGCCGTGAAGAACCGCCCTCTCGCCTGCCCCCTGGCAGCCCTCACCGCACTCGCCCTCACCGGCTGCGGCATGCTGCCGGGCGGGGGGAGCCAGACCAGGACGGTCGACCTCTGGCTCATGCGGGACAGCGTGAGCGAGGAGTTCCTGAAGAAGTTCACCGAGACGTACGAGGCCGAGCACGACGGCGTCGACATCCGGGTCACCGTCCAGGACTGGACCGGCATCGGCAAGAAGGTCACCGAGGCCATCGAGGGGCCCGGCGGACCGGACGTCATCGAGGTCGGCAACACCCAGGTCGCCCGGTACGCGGACACCGGCCACCTCTTCGACCTGACCCTGGAGTCGATCCGCGACCTCGGCCGGGAGGACTGGCTGCCCGGCCTCGCCGAACCCGGCAGCATCGACGGCTCCCAGTACGGCATCCCCTGGTACGCGGCCAACCGCATCGTCATCTACCACAAGGGCCTGTTCGAGAAGGCCGGCATCGACGGGCCGCCCGCCACCCGCGCCGAGTGGCTCGCCGACACCCGCGAGCTCAACCGCGACGGCGTCCAGGGCATCTACCTGGCCGGACAGGACTGGTACACCCTCGCCGGCTTCGTCTGGGACGAGGGCGGCGAACTCGCCGTCGACAAGGGCGGGTTCTGGACCGGAGCCCTCGACAGCCCGGCGGCCCGGCGCGGCATGGCCGTCTACAAGGAACTCCAGGCCCTCGGCCGCGGCCCCAAGGACGCCGACGAGCAGAACCCGCCGCAGACCGGCGTCTTCGCCCAGGGGAACGTCGCCCAGATCATCGCGACGCCCAACAACGTGCCCGCCATCCTCAAGGCCAACCCGGCCCTGGAGAGCGAGCTCGGCTACTTCCCCATCCCCGGCAAGGAGCCCGGAAAGCCCTGCGCGGTCTTCACCGGCGGCTCCGACCTCATCATTCCGGACAACGCGCCCGACAAGGGACCGGCCCTGGAGGTCGTCAAAGCCCTCGCCGGCGAACGCTGGCAGACCGAACTCGCCCGCGCCATGGGCTACGTGCCCAACAAGAAGTCCCTGGCCGGCGTCGTCTCCGGGCAGGAGGCCACCGCCGTGATGGCCCGCGCGGCGGCCCGGGGCCGCGCCACCCCCAACTCGCCCCAATGGGCCGACGTGGAGGCCGACAATCCCATCAAGCCGTACATGACGGCCGTCCTCCAGGGCGAGGACCCGGTGGCGGCCGCGCGCGAGGCGTCCCGGGCCATCACGGAGACGCTCGCCGAATAGCATTCAGCGTTCGCACATCCGCGATCCTCCGGACGGTCATGTCGAATCCAGCCGGTCACGGAAGAAGTGGGAGTGCGGGGCCGCGCCGCTCACGGCACCGCACCGTACCCCGCCTTTCGTATCCGTACGCCGGAGGAGCCCGACATGCCCGTCCCGCCGTCCGCGCCGGCCGCCCCCACGGCGCCGGCCGTCCCCGCCCAGCCGGCCCCCCTTCCCGCCGTCCCCGCCCAGCCGGCCGCCGTTCCGGCCGCCCCGGCCCGGCCCGTGGCCGTTCCCGCCGTTCCGGTGCCGGCCGGGACGCCGTTCCCCGGGCAGGCCGGGGCCGCCGACGGCCGGGCGCCGGAGCAGGCGCCCCGGTACGTCGTGGAACTCGCCACCCGCCAGGAGGACGTACGCGCCGCCCAGCGGCTGCGGCACCTCGTCTTCGCCGGGGAGATGGGAGCCCGCCTCGACGGACCCGAACCCGGTCTCGACACCGACGCCTTCGACGCCTACTGCGACCACCTGCTGGTCCGCGTCCAGGACACCGGAGAGGTCGTCGGCACCTACCGGATCCTGCCGCCCGAGCGGGCCGCCGTGGCCGGACGCCTCTACTCCGAGAGCGAGTTCGACCTCGGCAGGCTGGCGCCCGTCCGCCCCGACCTCGTGGAGGTCGGCCGCTCCTGCGTCCACCCCGCCCACCGCAACGGCGCCGTCATCGCCCTCATCTGGGCCGGCCTCGCCCGCTACATGACCCGCACCGGCCACAACTGGCTCGCCGGCTGCTGCTCGATCCCGCTCGCCGACGGCGGCGCCCTCGCCGCAGCCACCTGGGACACCGTCAAGGAGAAGCACCTCGCCCCGGAGGAGTACTGGGTCACCCCGCGCAAACTGTGGAGCCCCGAGGGCGTCGCCCGGCCCGGGGGCCGCACCGCACTGCCCCCGCTGCTGCGCGGCTACCTCCGGCTCGGCGCGTGGGTCTGCGGCGCCCCCGCCCACGACCCCGACTTCGGCGTCGCCGACCTCTACGTCCTGCTGTCCCTGCGCCGGACCGACCCGCGCTACCTCCGCCACTTCCTCTCGCTCGCCCCGGCCCGGTGAGCGGCGCCCCGGCCCGCTCGCCGTGGCTCCCCACGGCGCCCTGCACCCCGGGCGACCGCTGCGCCGCCCATCCGGCGGACGGTACGGCGCCGCAGGGCCGCGTCCCCGTGGCGCTGGCCGTGCTCCGGCTCGCGGCGGGGCTCGGCACCGCCCTCCTCGGCATCCTGCTCGCACCGGCGGCGGCCCCGCTCCCGGCGGACGCCCGGCACGCCCTCGTACGCCTCTGGGTCCGCGCGGTGCTCCGCGCCTTCGGCGTCCGGGTCCGCGTCTCGGGGCCGCCCGCCGCCCGGCCCGGCGGGCCGCTCCTCGTCGTCGCCAACCACGTCTCCTGGCTCGACGTCCCGCTCGTCGCCGCCGTCCTGCCCGGCCGCATGGTGGCCAAGCGGGAAGTACGCGGCTGGCCCGTTCTCGGGACGCTCGCCGCGCTCGGCGGCACCCTCTTCATCGACCGCGACCGGCTGCGGAGCCTGCCCGGCACCGTACGGACGATGGCCGGCGTCCTGGCCGGCGGCGGCCGGGTGGTCGTCTTCCCGGAGGGCTCGACCTGGTGCGGCCGGGCGGCGGGGCGGTTCCGCCCCGCCGCCTTCCAGGCCGCCCTGGACGCCGGAGCCGACATCCAGCCCGTACGGCTCGACTACCGCCCGACGCACGCGGCGGCGTACGTCGGGGACGACCCGCTGGGCGCCTCGCTCTGGCGGATCGTGTCCACCCGCCGGCTCACCGCCGGCGTCCGGCTCCTCGATCCGCTGTCCGGCGGACGGTACCCGGACCGTCGGACCCTGGCCGCCGCCGCTCAGCGCGCCGTGGCCAGCGACAGCGCGAACCTGCCCTTCTCGTCCGTCCACCAGCGCGCCAGCTCGAGTCCCGCCGCGGCCAGCTCGTCTCTCACCCCCTCCTGACGGAACTTCGCGGACACCTCCGTCCGCACCTCCTCGCCCTCCTCGAACGGTACGACCAGGTCCAGGTCCCGGATCTTGACGGCGAGCGCGTGCCGGGCGCGCAGCCGCATCTCGATCCACTCCCGCTCCGGGTCCCACACCGCCACGTGCGCGAAGTCGCGTGGGTCCGCGTCCCCGCCCAGCTCACGGTCGATGACCGCCAGCACGTTCTTGTTGAACGCCGCCGTCACCCCGGCCGCGTCGTCGTACGCGGCCACCAGGGTCGCCTCGTCCTTCACCAGGTCCGTGCCGAGCAGCAGCGCGTCCCCGGGCGACAGCATCGCCCGGACCGAGCGGAGGAAGGTCCGCCGCTCGGCGGGGAGCAGGTTGCCGATCGTGCCGCCGAGGAACGCCACGAGCCGGGGTCCCGGAGTGCCCGGCAGCGCGAGCCCCCGGGTGAAGTCCGCGACGAGGGCGTGCACCTGGAGGCCGGGATGTTCGGCGAGCAGCGCCTCGGCCGCCCCGGTCAGCGCCGACTCGCTCACGTCCACCGGCACGTACGCGTCGAGCCCGGGCAGCAGCGCGTCGATGAGGAACCGGGTCTTCTCCGAGGAGCCCGAACCGAGCTCCACCAGGGTCCGCGCCCCCGTCGCGGCGGCGATCTCCGGCGCCCGGGCGGCGAGGATCTCCCGCTCCGCCCGCGTCGGGTAGTACTCCGGAAGCCGGGTGATCTCCTCGAACAGCTCGCTGCCCCGGGCGTCGTAGAACCACTTGGGCGGCAGTTCCTTCGGCGAGCGGGTCAGCCCGTGCAGGACGTCCGCGCGGAGATCGGCGCTCGCGGCGTCGGGGGCGAGGGTACGGGTCAGCTGGAACGGGCTCACGCGGACGGCTCCTTGAGCGGGGTGAGGACGACATCGGTACGGGTCGCGGTGACGAGTGTGTGGTCGGGCACCTCCCGCCACCGCGGATCGTCGTCGTACGGTTCGGAGGCCACGACCACCCGGCCGGGGCCCGTCAGGTACCAGAGGCTGTTCCGCCAGGCCGTCGCCGTGATCGCGGAACCGTCGGTCACAAGCAGGTTCAGCCGGGCGCCGGACGCCGCCCCGGCCACCTCGCGCACGGTGGCGGCCAGGGCGTCCCCCGGCGCGTCCCCGGCCCGCAGCCGGTGCAGCACCAGTGCCCACAGCAGCGCCGAGTCGGTCCGCGCCTCCAGCGCGAGCAGCTCCCCGGCGGGCAGCGTCGCGGCGAGCCCGGTCAGCGCCCCCGGCCAGCCCGGCACGGCACCGTTGTGGCTGAACAGCCACGGGCCCGAGGCGAACGGCGCCGCCGCCGCCTCCCCGTCCGCGCCCGGCAGCGTGGCCCCCCGCACCGCGCCGAGCAGCGCCCCGCTCCGTACCACCCGGCCCAGGTCCGCGAAGGACAGGTCGCCCCAGATGGGCCCGGTCCGCCGGTACCGGGCGGGGACCGGGTCCCCGTCCGCGTACCAGCCCACGCCGAAGCCGTCCGCGTTCACCACGCCGCTGCTCTGCGTCCGGGGCGCCCACGCCTGCCGCAGCAGACCGTGCTTCGGGCGCAGCAGCAGCTCGCCCAGGGCCACCGGCTCGCCCAGATAGGCGAGATGGCGGCACATCAGTCCAGCTCCGCGGAGCGGGCGGTACGGAAGCCGGAGAAGATCTGGCGCCGCACCGGCAGGTCCCAGTTGCGGAAGGTGCCCCGGCACGCCACCGGGTCCACCGCGAACGAGCCGCCCCGCAGCACCTTGTGCCCGGGGCCGAAGAAGACCTCCGAGTACTCCTTGTACGGGAAGGCCCGGAATCCCGGGTACGGCAGGAAGTCACTGGCCGTCCACTCCCACACGTCCCCGATCAGCTGCCGCACCCCCAGTGCCGAGGCGCCCTCCGGATAGCTCCCGGCGGGAGCCGGCCGCAGGTGCCGCTGCCCCAGGTTCGCGTGGCGCGGACCCGGTTCGGCGTCACCCCACGGGTAGCGGCGCGAACGCCCCGACACGGGATCGTGCCGGGCGGCCTTCTCCCACTCCGCCTCGGTCGGCAGCCGCCGGCCGGCCCAGCGCGCGTACGCGTCCGCCTCGTACCAGCTGACGTGCAGCACAGGCTCCTCCTCGGGAACCGGCTCCGTCACCCCGAACCGGCGGCGCAGCCACTGCCCGCCGTCCCGGTGCCAGAACAGCGGCGCGCCGATCCCGTGCTTCCGGATCTGCTCGAAGCCCTCCGGCCGCCACCAGCGCGGGTCCGTGTACCCGCCGTCGGCGATGAAGGCCTGATAGGCGCCGTTGGTGACGGGCACGGTGTCGATGTGGAACGGCGGCACGACCCGGTGGTGCGCCGGACGCTCGTTGTCCAGCGCCCACGGCTCGTCCGAGGTGCCCATGGTGAACGGCCCGCCCGGTACGAGGACTTCGGCCGGCAGCGCCCCCGTCCGGCTGTCCGGCGGCGGGGGAGCCGTCAACGCGGCCGGCCCCGTGCGTAGCTGATGGGTGATCAGCATCGTCTCGTCGTGCTGCTGTTCGTGCTGGGCGATCATCCCGAAGGCGAATCCGTCCGCCACCAGCGGCCGCCCCTCCAGCGCCGTCGCCTCCAGGACGTCCAGCACCCGTGTCCGTACGTCGGCGGCGTAGGCGCGGGCCTCGCGCGGGGGCAGCAGCGGCAGCGACGGCCGGGTGGCCCGCGGATGCTCGAAGGCGTCGTACAGCGTGTCGATCTCGGGCCGCAGCGCCTCCCGCCCGGCGACCGCACGCCACAGCCACTGCTCCTCCTGGTTGCCGATGTGCGCCAGGTCCCACACGAGCGGTGACATCAAGGGGGAGTGCTGAGCGGTGAGTTCACCGTCCTCCACACAGGAGGTCAGCAGTGCGGTCCGCTCCCGGGCCGCCGTGAGGGCGGCCAGGGCCCGCCGCCGCAGGGCCTCGGGACCGGCGTCCGCCGCCACCGACGGGGCGCCGCCGCCGCGAACGGCCCCGGTCTCCGTATCCGTTGCCGTATCGGTGTCGGTGTCGATCTCGGTCATGACGTCACCACCTGGAGTTCGTCGGCCGGGCAGCTCCCCGGGATCACATACCGTTCGTGGAAGGCGGCCACCGCACGGCACACCTCCTCGCTCGCCCCGACCCGGGGCAGCGCCTCGCGCGCCGCGGCGAAGACCGCCAGGGCCGCGCCGTGCAGCTCCGGATCGGCCAGCCCGTCGCGGGCCGCCGCCTCCCACAGCGGATTGCGCGGCGCGGGTCCCGCGCCGGCCCGCCGTGCCAGCGGCCGTACCGCCTCGTACACGGCCTGTGCCGCCCGGGCGTCCTCGAACACGGCCGTCGTCACCGCCACCGGCACCATCCAGCCGTCCCGCCCCGGCTGCGCGTCGATCATCCGCAGCTCCAGATGACCGCGTGGCCGCACCGGCGGGAAGAGGGTGGTGACGTGGTAGCGCAGGTCGTCGGTGACGGGAGGCCGGGGGAGCCCGGTACGCAGCCAGGTACGGAAGGTCAGGTCCTCCGGCACGGCCCACGGCCCGTCCTCGGTCCGCACGCACAGCACCGGGGTGTCCAGGACGTGCGCGGCCCACGCGGCCCGCGGCTCGCCGTCCACCGGCGGGGCGAGCGCCCGCCGCGGGTCGAGGTCCGCCCACAGGGCCTGCCGGGTGGAGCGCCAGCCGGTCGTCCGCCCGCCGTGCCGCGGGGAGTTGGCGAAGACCCCGACGAGCACCGCGCCCAGCAGGTGTGCCAGCTCCCAGCGCCGCCGGTAGCCCAGCGGCCCCGGCCGGTCCAGACCGGCGTCCAGGCAGACCTGCACGGACGCCGAGTCGCACATCATGGCCCGGCCGGCGGGCCCGGTCCGGTCGAGGGCGGCCTCCATCGCGTCGTACCGCGGCTCGTGGAGGACACGGCCCCGCTGGGCGTGCCAGGGGTCCACCCCGTAGCCGCTCAGCCCGAGGCCGAACGGCTCGAGCGCCGCCCGCACCGCGCGCAGGTCGGCGGCCAGCGAGCCGAGGCACTCCATGAGGGATCCGGCCGGGCGCGAGCTGAGCTCCAGCTGCCCGCCGGGTTCGAAGGTCAGGGCCGACACCAGGGGTACGGCCCGTACGGAGTCGAGCGCCGCGGCGAGCCGGTGCGGGCGCACCGGGTGCCGGGGGTCCCGCAGATCGTGGACCAGCCATTCCAGCTCCGCTCCCACCGTCCGGGGCGGGCCGGTCTTGAAACAGATGCCCCGCAGCAGGGCCTCCGCCTCCTCCTCGGTCAGGGGCGGGCCGCCCCGTGCCGTGGCGTTCGACGACATCCGTGCACCTCCTCGTGTCCTCACCGGACCGGTCCCGGCAGTCGTTGCTTCCACCTAAAGCCACCGTCCGGCCGCGTGCAAGGGCGCCCCCACGGACCCGGCGCGCCCCTCGTGCCTCAGGTCGGCCGAAATCCCACGGTCGATCACACGAGCGATCCCGCACCGAACCCACGGCCCGTCCCGCACCGAACCCACGGTCGCCGCCGGTGGGCCGTGGCACGCCCGCCCGGCCCCGGTTCGCCGGGAACACCGCGCGTCACCCGGCGTCGGCGGGGGAAAACCCTTTGTCCCCGACCCACCGAAACGATCATCCTGGGCCCATGAGTGCACGACTGCGCGAGATCGCCCGGCGGACCGAGGAGATCGTCGCCGCCGGGGAGTACCGGACCCCCGACGGCCGGACCGTCTCCCTCGCCGAGGACCTCGCCGCCGCCCTGGCCGGAACCCGGCTCCACGGCCCCGAGCCCGTCCCCGTCACCCCCGACACCGACCGCCGGACGACCCTCGAGGTCACCGCCGAGAGCAGCCTGGCCGCCGCCCGGCGGATGCGCGCCGCCGACCCCGGCCGACCTGTCGCCGTCCTCAACTTCGCCTCCGCCCGCAACCCCGGCGGCGGCTACCTCAACGGCGCCCAGGCCCAGGAGGAGGCGCTCTGCCGCTCCTCCGCCCTGTACGTCACCCTGCTGCGGGTCCCCGCCTACTACGACCACCACCGGACCGAGCGCGACGCCTTCTACACCGACCGCGTCATCCACTCGCCCCGCGTCCCGGTCTTCCGCGACGACCGGGGAGCGCTGCTCCCGGAGCCCTTCACGGCCGGCTTCCTCACCTCGCCCGCCCCCAACGCGGGTGTCGTACGCCGCCGGACCCCGGAGCTGGCCGACCGCATCCCGGCGGCCCTGGCCTCCCGCGCCGAGCGGGTCCTGGAGACGGCGGCCGCCGCCGGTTACCGCAGGCTCGTGCTCGGCGCCTGGGGCTGCGGGGTCTTCCGCAACGACCCGGCCGAGGTCGCCGGCGCCTTCAAGGCCCTGCTCACGGGCGAGGGCCGCTTCGCCGGCCACTTCGACGAGGTCGTCTTCGGCATCCTCGACCGTGCCGCCGGCACCCCGACGCTGGCCGCCTTCCAGCGGGTCCTCGGTACGGCAACGGCCCGCTGAAACCCGGGCCGCTTCCCGGGTCTCCGGCACCGCCCCCGGCGGACGTGCGGCGTCCGTGCGCCCGTGCCAGGCTGAGGGGACGGACACCCCCGTCCGATCCCGTCACGGGAGGCACGACCGTGGGCAAGAAACAGACCCGGGTGAACAAGGGCGCCCGCACCGGCGGCCACGAACACCGCACGGCGGTGGCCGAGAAGGAACGGTCCCGGACCACCCCCACGAGAGAGACCCCGAGGCCCTCCATCGACCAGCCCGCCCACCGCAAGGAGCCGAAGTTCGGCCACAACTGAGACCGCGGGGGCGCGGGGGTGAGCTCGGGCCCGGGGCACCGGTCCCGGTGCCCGGCCGCGTGTGCATCGGGACGGAACCGCGACGCCTCGGTCACACCGTGGTGCCGTTACGGCGGCGTCGGCCCGGACCCGGGCGAGGCGGCCGGCGGCCGGGCCGAGCCGCGGCCGGAGCGGGGTCGGCGACGTGGCCGCCGCACGGCCCCGTGATGTTCTCGGGGCCGCGCCTGGAGGCGCGCGGCGGGCCGCCGACCGGGCGGGCGCCGCCGTCCCCGTACCGCTGCGGTACGAGGAGGATTCGGGGCGGGAGCTCGGCGGCGGAAGCGGAAGCCGGACGATATCCGCGCGCCCCCCGGACCCCCTGACGTCGCGGTCCGCGCCGGCCTCGCCGGTCGTCCGGCGGGACTCCCGCCGAGCGCTTAGCGTCGAGGCATGAGCACAGTCGTGAAGCGTTTCGAGATCCTGCTGGTACCGGAGCACGTCGAGGACCGCGGAGGGGCGTCGGTGGCGGACAGCGCCGTCCGCTCGGCGGTCGTGGAGGCGACCGGGCGACAGGGCGCGTCGGGCTATCCGATCTACGAAGGGCACGGCATCGTCGCCGACATCGACCCGCGGACGGGGACCGTCGAGGCCCTGCTGGTCGACGGCCGGGAACTCGACTACGGCCTGACCGCCCTGGCCCGCCCGGTGGACCCGGCCTGACCCGCGGCCGGACAGGACCGACCCGCCCGGGGCCGCCCTCCGGCCGTCCGCCCCCGGAGCCGTTCCCCTTGCCGGCGCGGCTCGCTCCTTCGGGCCCCTGTCACCCCCCTTCCCGCCGCCTGCCCCGGTCCGTCGCCGCCTCCCGGAGGGCGTTGACAGGGCGGCCCCACGGGCAGAGACTCGGCGCGCGCAGAATCGCGAAAGTTTGTTCACCAGGCGAACGGCGCACGCACCGCACCGAGTCGTTCCGAAGAGCACGCAGGCCACGTGGGAGAGAACCGATGAGCATCCGCGACGTCTACATCGTCGACGCCGTCCGTACCCCGATCGGGAAGTTCGGGGGAGCGCTCGCCGCGGTGCGCCCCGACGACCTCGCCGCGCACGTGGTCAAGGCCCTCGTCGACCGTTCGCCCGCCCTCGACCCGGAGCGGATCGACGACGTGTACTTCGGCGACGCCAACGGCGCCGGTGAGGACAACCGGGACGTGGCCCGCATGGCCGTCCTCCTCGCCGGGCTCCCCGTCTCCGTCCCCGGCGTCACCGTCAACCGGCTCTGCGGCTCCGGTCTGGAGGCCGTGATCCAGGCGGCCCGCGCCATCGCGCTCGGCGACGCCTCCGTCGCCGTCGCCGGCGGCGTGGAGTCCATGTCCCGCGCCCCGTGGGTCCTGCAGAAGCCCGAACGCGCCTTCCCCGCCGGGCACCAGCAGCTGTACTCCACCACGCTCGGCTGGCGCATGACCAACCCGCGGATGCCCGCCGACTGGACGGTGTCGCTCGGCGAGGGCGCCGAGCTGATCGCCGACAAGCACGCCCTCACCCGCGAGCAGCAGGACGCCTTCGCGCTGGCCAGCCACCGCAAAGCGGCCGAGGCCTGGGCCAAGGGCCTGTACGACGGGGAGGTCGTGCCGTACGAGGGCGTGGACCTGGTGCGCGACGAATGCATCCGCGACTCGACCTCCCTGGAGGCGCTCGCCAAGCTGAAGCCCGCCTTCCGGCCCGAGGGCGGCACCGTCACGGCCGGCAACGCCTCCCCCCTCAACGACGGTGCGGCGGCGCTGCTCCTCGTCGACGAGGAAGGACTGCGCGCCACCGGACGCGAGCCGCTCGCGCGGGTGCGGGCGTCCGCCGTCACCGGCATCGAGCCGCAGCTGTTCGGCCTCGGACCGGTGGAGGCGGTCCGGCGCGCCCTCGGGAAGGCCGGACGTTCCTTCGCGGACCTGACGACCTTCGAGCTCAACGAGGCCTTCGCGGCCCAGTCCCTCGGCTGCCTCGCGGAGTGGCCGGAGCTCGACCCGGAGATCGTCAACCCGCGCGGCGGCGCCATCGCCCTCGGGCACCCGCTCGGCGCCTCGGGCGCCCGTCTCGCCGGCGCGGTCGCCCATCAGCTGGCCGCGGCCGGCTCGGGAACGGGCCTTGCCGCGCTGTGCATCGGGGTGGGCCAAGGCCTCGCTCTCGTCCTGGAGCGCTGAGCCGGCCCCCGCACCCCCGCTCGTCACCCGTCACGTCCGCCCGGTTGCGTACACGTGCCTTTCGGCCACGGAACCGGGCGGGAGGAATCAGTGCGAGGAGACGGCGGGAACGAACCGGCGGCGGGAAACGGGCGACGGCGAGCGGCCGTTCAGGTCACTGCTTCTGCTGCTGCGCCGCGATGGACTTGCGCACCTCGTCCATGTCCAGGTTGCGCGCCTGACCGATGACGTCCTCCAGGGCGGCCTCGGGAAGCGCCCCGGGCTGGGCGAAGACGGCCACCTTGTCCCGCACGATCATCAGTGTCGGAATGGAACGGATCTCGAACGCGGCCGCCAGCTCCTGCTGCGCCTCGGTGTCCACCTTCGCGAAGACCAGATCCTGGTGACGCTCCGAGGCGGCCTCGAAGACGGGGCCGAACTGACGGCACGGACCGCACCACGAAGCCCAGAAGTCGATGAGGACGAAGTCGTTCTCGGTGACGACCTCGTCGAAGTTGTCCTTGGTGAGCTCTACGGTGCTCATGCTTCCTGCCTCTCGCGGTCTGCCGGTGGTGTCCTCACGGTCCCCTGGGGACACGCCCCGCACAACGGCGGATCCGGTCGCGCTATTCCGGCGACCTCCACCAGACTGGGCCCATGACACGAACGGTGACGGACACCCCCGGTGACGAACAGCGGCACGAGCACACCTACGACGTGGTGGTCATCGGCGCGGGCCCGGTCGGCGAGAACGTCGTCGACCGGGTGCGGGCCGCGGGCCTGAGCGCGGCGATCGTGGAGAGCGAACTGATCGGCGGCGAGTGCTCCTACTGGGCCTGCATGCCCAGCAAGGCGTTGCTCCGCCCGGCTCTCGCCCGCTCCGACGCCCGGAAGGTCCCGGGTCTGCGCGGCGCCGTCGGCGGGCCGCTCGACGCGCGCGAGGTCCTGGCGCACCGGGACGCCACCGTCGGCCACTGGAAGGACGGCGGCCAGGTGGACTGGCTGGACTCGATCGGCGTCCGCGTCCACCGGGGCCACGGGCGGCTCGACGGCCCCCGCCGGGTCACCCTCGTCCGCCCCGACGGCGGGCGCGAGGTCCTCACCGCCCGCCACGCCGTCGCCGTGTGCACCGGCAGTCGCGCCCTCCTGCCCGAACTGCCGGGCCTGGCGGACGCCCGCCCCTGGACCAGCCGGGAGGCCACCAGCGCGGACGAGGTGCCCGGCCGGCTGATCGTGGTCGGCGGAGGCGTGGTCGGCGTGGAGATGGCCACCGCCTGGCAGGCCCTCGGAGCCCGCGTGACGGTGCTGGTACGGGGCGGGGGACTGCTGCCGCGCATGGAGCCGTTCGTCGGGGAACACGTCGCCGAGGCGCTGGCCGCTCGCGGCGCCGACATCCGCACCGGCGCCTCGGTCTCCGCGGTGGAGCGCGAGGGGGACACCGGTCCCGTGACCGTGGTCCTGGAGGACGGTGCGCGGATCGAGGGCGACGAGGTGCTGTTCGCCACCGGCCGGGCCCCGCGCACCGACGACCTCGGCCTGGAGACCGTCGGCCTCGAACCGGGCTCCTGGCTCGACGTCGACGACAGTTTGCAGGTCTCCGGCAGCGACTGGCTCTACGCCGTCGGCGACGTCAACCGGCGCGCCCTCCTCACCCACCAGGGGAAGTACCAGGCCCGGATCGCGGGCGCGGCCATCGCCGCCCGCGCGAGCGGCAGCACCGACCTCGACACGGGCCGCTGGGGCGCCCACGCCGCCACCGCCGACCACGCGGCGGTTCCCCAGGTGGTGTTCTCGGATCCGGAGGCGGCGGCCGTGGGGCTCACGCTCGCGGAGGCGGAGCGGGCCGGGCACCGCGTCCGGGCCGTGGACCTGGACATGACGCAGGTCGCCGGCGCCGGCCTGTACGCGGACGGCTACCGGGGCCACGCCCGCATGGTCGTCGACCTCGAACGCGAGATCGTGCTCGGCGCCACCTTCGTCGGCCCCGGCATCGGGGAGCTCCTCCACTCGGCCACCGTCGCCGTGACGGCGGAGGTCCCCGTCGCCCGTCTCTGGCACGCCGTCCCGTCCTATCCCACGCTCAGCGAGGCCTGGCTGCGGCTGCTGGAGGCGTACCGCGGCTGATCCCCCGTCACCCGCCCCGCCCGTGCGGTGCCTTGGTGTCGCCCGTCCCGTCCGGGTGGGGCGGCACCAGGGCGCGGGCCGCCGCGCGGGCCGCTTCCAGGGCGGGCCGCGGATCCCGCCCGGACTCCTGGCCGATCACCACACGGGTGCTCAACCCGTCGAGCAGCGCCAGCAGTTCGGAGGCACGGGCCGGAACGTCCAGCGGCGCGAAGCGTTTCCGGGCGACGCCGGCCGCGAGCAGTGACTCCAGGTCCCGCCGCCAGCCCTCGTCCAGCTCGTCCTGGGCCGCGCGCAGCGAGGCGTTGCCCGCCGTACGGGCCCACAGTTCGATCCACAGGGTCCAGCGCGGGTCGCGCGGCCCGCGCGGCAGGTAGAGCCGCAGGAACAGGTCGAGCTTGCGCTCGGCCGTGATCCGCCGGGCCAGCAGGGCCCGTCGTTCCCCGGCGAGGAGCGCCTCGCTCCAGCGCAGCGCGGCCAGCAGCAACAGGTCCTTGCTGCCGAAGTAGTACAGGATGTGCCCGCCGCTGGTGCCGAGCCGTTCGGCGAGGGCGGACATGGTGAGCGAGGCGAGGCCGTCCTCGGCGATCGCCGCCATGGCCTCCTCCAGCATCCGCTCCTGCGTCACGCTCCCGTCGCGCCGTCGTCCGGCCCGCGCGCCGGCGCCCGGCGCGGCCCGCTCCGCTGCCGTCCTGGTGGGCGTTGTGGGCGACGGCTCCGCCCCCGCCCCCGCGGGCGTTCCCTCCGCCCCGGGCGCTCCGGCGGCCGGCTTCGCCGCCGCCGCCCTCGTCCGTCCCATCGCCGCCGCCACCGCCCTTTCGCTCCGTGCCGCCCCGGGGCCCGGGCCGCTCGCGTGACCGACCCTAACGCGCGGCGTCCCCGCTCTTGACGTGGGAGCCACCGTCACCCATCTTGAATGCCATTCAAAGACTTAGAACGCCATTCAAGATGGTGTCGAGCGAGGGAGGTGCGGTGTGCTCGGACACGAGCCGACGCGGGCGGAGCCCGCGACCACGGGCCGGGACGAGGTGTTCCAGGTCGAGAAGCACGGCATCGACCCCATCCCCGACGACGAACGCCACGGCAGCGCCAAGGACGTCTTCTGGCTCTGGTTCGGCTCCAACCTCACCTTCACCTACGTCATCAACGGCGCCCTCGCCGTCGCCTTCGGCCTCTCCTTCTGGCAGGCCACCGCCGTCGTCGTCCTCGGCGGCCTGTCCTTCGCCGTCATCGGCGCGGCCGGCCTCGCCGGCGTCCGCACCGGCACCGCCACCCTCGTCATCTCCCGTGCCGCCTTCGGCGTCCGGGGCAACTGGCCCGCCGGACTCCTCAACTGGGTCGTCAGCATCGGCTACACCATCGTCAACACGGTCGTCGGCACCCTCGCCCTGGAGGCCTTCCTCGCCGACCTCGGCTGGGCCGGCGGACCCCCGGCCCGCGCGCTCGCCCTCGCCGTCACCCTCACGCTGACCTTCGCGGTCGCCCTGTGGGGCCACGCCACCGTGCAGTTCGCCGAACGCTGGACGGCCTACGTCCTGGCCGCCGGTTTCGCCGTCCTCCTCGTGCTCCTGCTGCCCGGCGCGGACACCGCGGCCCCCTCGGCCGCGCCCGGGGCCGCCGGCTGGAGCCTCGCCCTCGTCGTCATGCTCGCCGGCCCCTTCTCGTACCTGCCCATGCCCGCCGACTACACCCGCTACCTGCCCCGGGCCACCTCCCTGCGGGCGGTCACCTGGAGCGGCGCCCTCGGCGGCTTCCTCTCCTCCGTCGCCCTCGGCGTCGCGGGCGTCGCCGCCGCGACGCAGACCGACATGACCGACGCCGTGGCGGGCACCGAGAGCCTGCTCCCCGGTTGGTTCCAGCCCCTCTTCCTCGCCCTGGTCCTCGGCGGCTCGGTCACCAACTCGATCATCACCCTCTACTCCTCCAGCCTGAACCTCCAGGTCCTCGGCATCCCGTGGAGCCGCGCCCGCGCCCTCCTCATCAGCGCCGGCGTCACCGCCGCCGGCTCGCTCGGCGCCCTCTTCCTCACCGACTTCACCACCTCGCTGCTCTCCTTCCTCTCCCTCCTGATCATCGTCTTCGCGCCCTGGGGCGGCGTCTTCCTCGCCGACATGGTGCTGCGCCGCTGCGCCTACGACCCGGCCGCCCTCCACGCGGGCGCGGGCGGCGCCTACTGGTACCGCGCGGGCTGGCATCCGGCCGGGGGCACCGCCCTCCTCGCCGGCATGCTGTTCGCCGCGCTCACCTGCGACTCCGCACTCTGGACCGGCCCTCTGGTCGCCCCGCTGGGCGGCGCCGACCTGACCCTGCTCGGCGCCCCCGTCGCCGCCCTGGTGTACGTCCTCCTCGCCCGCGGCACCGTCGCTCCGGCGCCCCGCGACGCCTGAGCGCGCATCCCCCGGACCCGGATTGCCGCGCCCCGCCTGCGGGAGCCGCACCGGCCTCACCCCGCCCCGGCCCGTCCCTCCTCGCCCTCCGTTCCCCTCCCGTACGACCCGGAGCTCTGCCACGTGAACCGCGCCACCCCCGCCGACCTCGTCCTCACCGGCGCCCGCATCCACACCGTCGACCCCGGCCTGCCCGAGGCGGAGGCCCTCGCCGTCCGCGACGGGCGCATCGTGTGGCTCGGTCCGGCCGCCGACGCGTCCGGGCACACCGGTCCTGCCACGCGGGTCATCGACGCGGACGGCCGACTGGTCCTGCCCGGTTTCATCGACGCCCACAACCACGTCCGTCTCGGCTCCGACGACGCGTGCGTGCAACTCGCGGGCGCCCGGACCCTCGACGCCGTCCGCGCCCGGATCGCCGACTGGCGCGCCGCCCATCCGGACGCCCCCTGGATCGAGGCCGAGGGCTTCGACTACTCCGCCGTGCCCGGCGGGCGCATGCCGACCGCCCCCGACCTCGACCCCGTCACCGGCGGCACCCCCGCGATCGTCCTCAGCTACGACGTGCACACCGCCTGGCTCAACACCGCGGCCCTGCGCCGCCTCGGCGTCACCCGGGACCGTACCGACCTGCCCTTCGGCCGGGCCGTCACCGATCCGCACACCGGTGAACCGACCGGATTCGTGAGGGACTTCGCGGTCAAGGGGCTCTCGCGCGAAGGCCACCGCGCCCTGCGCGACCTCGGCGTCCCCTGGGCCTCGCCCGACCGTCAGTACGGCCGCCTGGCCAAGAGCCTCGACGACGCCATCGGCTACGGCATCACCACCGTCGTCGAACCGCAGAACTCCCTGGACGACCTCGCCCTCTTCCGGCGCGCCCGCGCCGAGGGCCGGCTGCGCTCCCGGATCGTCGCCGCCCTCTTCCATCCGCGCGGCACCACCGACGCCGACCTGGACGCCTTCGAGGAAGCGGCCCGGCGGTACGCGGACGACCGGCTGCGCGTCGGCCCGCTCAAGCTGTACATCGACGACGTGGTGGAACCGCGTACCGCGGCGCTCCTGGAGCCGTACGCGGGCTGCGCCCACCACCGGGGCGACACCTTCTACCCGCCCGAGGAGTTCGCCGGGCTCCTCACCCGCCTCGACGCGCGCGGCTTCCAGTGCTTCGTCCACGCGACCGGCGACCGGGGCATCCGTACCGTCCTCGACGCCGTCGCCCGCGCCCGCGCCGTCAACGGGTCCCGGGACGCCCGCCACCAGATCGTCCACGTGGAGTGCCTCGACCCGGCCGACACCCCGCGCTTCGCCGAACTCGGCGTCGTGGCCTGCATGCAGCCGCGCCACGCCGCACCCGACATCGCGGGACCGGGCCAGGACTGGGCCGAGAACATCGGCCCCGACCGCTGGCACAAGGCCTGGCCGCTGCGCAGCCTGCGCGAGGCCGGCGCCGTCCTCGCCCTCTCCAGCGACTGGAACGTCGCCGAGATGGACCCCATGGTCGGCATCCACGCCGCCGTCACCCGCCGCCCGGTCGGCGGCGGCGAGCCCTGGACGGAGAGCGAGACGATCGACGTCGCCGCCGCCGTCGAGGGCTACACCATGGGCTCCGCCTACGCGAACTTCCTCGAGCGGGACCGCGGCTCGCTGACCGTGGGCAAGCTCGCCGACTTCGTCGTCCTCTCCCGCGACATCCTCCGGATCGCGCCGGAGGAGATCCCGGGCACGGTGGCCGAGACCGTCGTCGTCGGCGGCGAGATCGTCGCGGAGCGGGGACGCCCGCTCGCCGTCCACGCCCCGGGGGAGTGAGACGGGCGGTACGGAGACGGGGGCGGTGCCGGAACGGGGGCGGCCCGCGCCGTCAGGCACGGACCGCCCCTGCGGCGTTTCGGTCAGAGCCGGTCGAGGATCTTCCGCAGTTCGGCGATCTCGGCGGACTGGGTCCGGACGACGTCGTCGGCGAGCCGCTTGGCCGTGGCGTTGCGACCGTCGCGCCGCTCCTGCCGCGCCATGTCGACGGCGCCGTCGTGGTGGGCGATCATCAGCTCGGCGAAGAGGCGGTCGAAAGCCTTGCCCTTCGCGGCGGCGAGCTGCTTCATCTGCTGCTCGGTCATCATGCCGGACATGCCGTGGCCGCTCCCGTGGTCCATGGGGGCGGACTCCGGCTCGCCCCACTCCTTCAGCCAGTCGCGCATCTTCCGGATCTCCGGGTCCTGCGCCCGCTCGATCGCGGCGACCAGCTTCTTGACCCCGGGGCCCTCGGCGCGGCCGTCGGCCAGTCGCGCCATCTCCAGTGCCTGCTGGTGGTGCGGGATCATCATCTGCGCGAACATCACGTCCGCGTCGTTGAAGGGCCCCGGGGCGGCCGTGCCCGAGCTGGTGCCGGTCCCGGCGGTGGGGGCGGCCGTCGCGCTCGGCGTGGCGGTGGACGTCGCCGCCGCGGACGTACCGCCGTGGTGGGTGTCCTTCGCCGCGTCGTCGGTGCCGCAGGCGGCGAGCAACAGCCCGGCCGACAGGACGGCGCCGATCAGCGCGGGCGTCCGCCGGGTGCGGCGGGCGCGAGGGGCCTCGGTGGTGCGAGGGGTCAGGGAACGCATGGTGATACCTCGTGAACTGGGTCGTACGGATCGATGAGGGCGGGCCGGGGCAGCCCACGCGGCGCGGGGCGCGCGTGGAGCGTGCGGGGGTCAACGGCCTAGATCCGCAGGACGGACAGTTCGGCGAGGTCGGGAGGGCGGCGGGGCGGCGCGTGGGGTCCCGCCGCTCGGGTGCGGTGCGCGTGGAGGAGGTGCAGCCAGTCGGTGCGGCGGCGCAGTGCCGCGCGGACGAAGCCCGCGAGCAGCCAGCCGGCGAGGACGGCCACGCAGAGCGTGGTCATGTCCATCCCCGTGCCGGTTCCGTGCCCGGCGTCCGGCGCGCCCGGGTGGTGCCTGTCGGCCGTGTCCTCGGTGTGGAGGTCGGTCGTGGTGCCGCCGTGATGAGCGGCCGTGCCGGGGGAGTGGGCGGCGGCCGCTCCCGGATCCGCTCCCGTCCCGGAGCCCTCGGGGTGCCCGGTGGAATGCATCATGAAGACGCCGAGCGCGAGCAGGCCGACGAGCAGCAGGTGCGCCAGGGCACCTCCCGCTCGTCGCCCGTGCCGGGCCCGGCCTCCCCACATGATCAGGACCTCCGGGACCGACCATACCGCGTGGGGGTATCAGTTCCGTGTCAGGACGGCAGCTCGCCGGCCATGGCGGCGGCCATCCGGAGGTGCGGCGCCGCCTCGTCCGCGCGCCCCTGGCGCTCCAGCGTGCGCCCGAGCATGAGGCGGGCGTACTGCTCGACCGGGTCGCGCTCCAGGATCTCGCGGAGCTCCGCCTCGGCCCGGGAGAGCTGGGCGGAGTGGTAGTAGGCACGGGCGAGGAGGAGCCGCTGCGCCGTCTGGTCCGGGTGCTCGGCCACGAGGCCGCGCAGGATGCAGACGGCGGTTCCGTACTCCTTGGCGTCGAAGAACAGACGGGCCCGGTCCCAGCGCTCCCCGGCCGTTCCGAACTCGTAGTACGTGTCGCTCACTGCTCTCCCCTTCCGGGGTTCCGGATCTGCCACCCTGGCAGGTGGTCGATCGGTTCAACACGAGCCATTGGTTGAACATTCCACTAAGAATGGGTGGAGCGTCATGAGCAATCTTGAGCGTCAGGCCTCGCTGACCGTCTGCGGCGGTCGTGGCTTCGTCGTCGCCGAGCCGGTACGGGAGCTCCTCAGCCCGCGCCACGTCCGCCTCGGCGAGTCGACCGAGGTCCGCCGGCTCCTGCCCAACCTGGGGCGCCGCATGGTCGGCGCCTGGGTCTTCGTCGACCACTACGGCCCCGACGACATCGCGGACGAGCCCGGCATGCAGGTCCCACCCCACCCCCACATGGGACTGCAGACCGTGAGCTGGCTCCACGAGGGCGAGGTCCTGCACCGCGACTCCACCGGCAGCCTCCAGACCATCCGCCCGCGCGAACTGGGCCTCATGACCTCCGGCCGGGCCATCTCCCACTCCGAGGAGAGCCCCCGCCCGCACGCCCGCCACCTGCACGGCGCCCAGCTGTGGGTCGCCCTCCCCGACACCCACCGCCACGTGGAACCCCACTTCCAGCACCACGCCGACCTCCCCCGGGTCACCGCCCCCGGCCTGACGGCCACCGTCCTCCTCGGCTCCCTCGACGGCGCCACCTCCCCGGGCACCACCTACACCCCGCTCGTCGGCGCCGACCTCGCCCTCACGGCGGGCACGGAGACCCGCCTCCCCCTCGACCCCGACTTCGAGTACGCCGTCCTCTCCATGTCCGGCGAGACCGACGTCGACGGCGTCCCCGTCCTCCCCGGCTCCATGCTCTACCTCGGCTGCGGCCGAACCGCCCTCCCCCTCCGGGCCGCCTCGGACGCCGGCCTGATGCTCCTCGGCGGCGAACCCTTCGCGGAGGAGATCGTCATGTGGTGGAACTTCGTCGGCCGCACGGACGAGGAGATCCGGAAAGCGAGGGAGGACTGGATGACGTCCGACCGCTTCGGCGAGGTGAAGGGGTACGACGGGGGCCGGCTGAACGCGCCGGAGGTCCCGGCGAACCGGCTGAAGGCGCGGGGTAGGGTGCGCTGACCTGGGGTTTTCTCTGTCGAGTCGATGCAGGGGCGGGGGCTGCTCGGCCCCTGGCCGTGGCCTTACCTCACCGAGGCCGTGTGGTCGGGGATCTGGAGCGGAGATGAGTGACGCCCGCCGTCCACCCTCAGCGGTCGTGACGGCGGCGGTGCGCACGCGGCCTCACCTGCTCCGGTCCCGGGCGGGAGCCCGCCCGGGACCGGGCGCGGGAGGAGCGGGCATCAGCGGTTGAAGGTCAACCGCGGGGCCGCGTTGCGGGCCAGGGTGTGGGCCTGGTCGGGCCACCAGGTGCCGGCCGGCGGGTCGACGATGCCGTACTCGGGGTCGATCGTGCCGCCGGTGTTGCGCGTGCAGCTGCCGTCGGACTCGCCGGGGATCTTGATCCACAGGTAGGCGTCGACGAGCGGGACACCGGTGTCGGCGGTCGGGCGCGGGCCGAGGCCGCGGCCGGGCGCGTTGCACCAGATTTCCGGGTCGCCGGTGTACTTGCCGGGCTCCGGGGTCCAGGCGCCCAGACCGTTGCGGCTGGTGTCGATGACGAAGTGCTCCAGCGCGTCCGCGGGCGGGGTGCCCATGGCCTGGTCGTACCAGGCGTCGGTCCAGCGCCAGGTGGCGGGGTCGGCGGAGTCGACCGCGTTGCCCGGGGCGCCGTCGTTGGGCGCGGCGGCCGAGTAGTACTGGGTGGCGCACCAGTCGGTGTGGCCGCGGGCGTGCTCGGGCCCCTCGGTGGCGTACCACATGCACTTGGCGATCCAGGTGCCGTAGCGCGCGTTGTGGTCGGTGGGGTGGGTGTTGGAGACGTTGAGGGCGAAGCCGTCGCTGTCCCGGACCCCGGCGTCGAGCAGCCGCCGGGCCATCTCGCCGACGGGTCGCCACAGGACGTTGCCCGCGTCGAGGTAGACCGCGGTGCGGGCCTTGGACTTGAGGGTCCTGACCGCGTAGGCGAGGTCGGCGACGCGGGTCGCCGTGAGCTCGCCGGTCGGGTCGACGTCCGGCCCGCAGTCGTTCGGGAGGAGCGCCAGGCCGTCGGGTTCGACCACGACAACGGCCTTGCTGTCGCCGATGCCGGCGGCGAAGGCGTCGATCCACTGCCGGTAGGCGGCGGAGGACGCGGCGCCGCCGCTGGAGTACTGGGAGCAGTCGCGGCCCGGGACGTTGTACGCGACCAGGACGGGGGTGCGGTTCACCACCCGGGCCTCGCGGACGAGGCCCCTCACCTTGGCCCGGACCTCGTCGGGCGTGCCCTCGGTGAACCACTCGGCCTGCGGCCAGCTCGCGAGCCGGGCCATGTTCACGGCGTTCGTGAGGTCGCCGTTCCGGAGGTCGGTGAGCGCCTGCTTGGCGGCCTTGCTCTCCGGGTCCACGTAGAAGCGGGTGGCAGGGGTGAGCGGGTCCGTGGTGGGTGCGGCCTGCGCCTGCCCCTGCGTCGCGGTGAGGGCGGCGCAGGCCGCGAGTGCCGCGAGGGCGGCGGTCGCACGGCGCCGTAGGGTGCGTGGCTTCATGGGGGCTCCTGGTCGGAGGGACGGGGGTGATACCTGTGGCCCGGTCGCGGGGCGGCGGAGTCCGGGCCACAGGAGTCGGATGTCAGTAGCCGTAGATCATCTTGTAGGCGACCTCCGGGAGGAACTGGCCGGCCGTGGAGCCGGTCCCGACGCCGCAGTTGCCGTCGGATTCGCCGGGCGCCTTGATCCACAGCAGCATCTCGGCGCCGCCGCCGAGCCGGGTGGGCGTGCCGATGCGGCGGCCGGCGGCGTTGCACCACTCGCCGTTCGAGCCGTTGCCGTTGCGGCTGGTGTCGACGACGAACGGTTTGGTGTAGCCGTAACGGGCGGCCAGTTCGCCGTTGACGGCGTTGCCGTAGGCGGTGTTCTGAGTGGTGGTGTAGTGGTTCGAGATGTTGAGGGAGAAGCCGTGTGCCTGCCGGAGTCCGGCGTCGTGGAGGCGCTGGGCCATCGTCGCCGCGCTGATCCAGCCGGGGTTGCCGGCGTCGAGGTAGACCCAGGTGTTCGGTGCCTGGCGGTTGAACTCGGCGACGGCGCCGCTGATCATGCCCTGGCGTTCGCGGACCTGGGTCGGGGTCAGGCAGCCGTAGTCCGCGAGGGAGTCGGGTTCGAGGAGGACGACGGCCGGGCGGCCCGCGACCCCGCCGGCGAACTGGGCGATCCAGGACGCGTAGGCGGAGGGCGACGAGGCGCCGCCGCCGGAGTGCCCGCCGCACGAGTCGCGGAGGTGGATGTTGTACGCGACCAGGATGGGCAGCTTGTCCTGCTGGTCCGCCGCGCCGACGTACGCGCCGGTCGCGGTGCCTATGGTGCCGCTCCAGGAGCCGAACCAGCGGGCCATGGGCGTGTTGGCGAGGGACGTGTTGATCGCGGGGGTGCGTCCGTCGCCGGGGTTGGCGGCGACCCACTTCTTCGCACTGGAGTTGGGGTCCACGTAGAACCCGCTGGTCATGGTGGTGGGGTCCGCCGCGTGGGCGGTCGGGGCGATGACGAGCACCAACGGCAGCGCGGAGAGGGCTGCGACGAGGGCGCGGATTCGGCGGCGCATGGCTGTACCTCGGTTTCCTGACGGCGGACGCGTCGCACCGCTCTCGTCCCGAGCGGTGCGGCGCACTGAGGAAGTGCGGTGGTACGAGGTCCCCGGTGAGGCCGTGGCTCCGACCTCGGGGACACCAGCGCGCCTCGGACGTACGAGACCCTTGGGAGCGCTCCCATTGGAAGCGGTTCCAGTCCTGCGGTCGGTAGGTCCGGGGCGTGGCCGTATCGTGTGTTCCGCTGATCGTCACTGTCAAGTGGCCTCGCGTAACCGACACTTCACATGACGGTGATCACCCTTTACAGTTCTGGAACTGGAAGCGCTTCCAGCCTTCCAGGCGTTCAGGCCACGACAGGAAGGCGGATCATGGCCGGAGATATGCCGCGCCGGCAGTCGACCCTCGAGGAGGTGGCCGAACTGGCCGGAGTCTCAAGGTCGGTGGCCTCGCGTGTGCTCAACAACGCCCCGCACGTCAGCCCCGCCAAACGCGAGGCGGTCGAACGGGCCGTCCACCGACTCGGCTACGTACCGAACCCGACCGCCCGGGCGCTCGCGACCCGGCAGACCGGCGCGGCCGCCCTGATCGTCTCGGGGGAGGATCCGTCGATTTTCGCGGATCCGTTCTTCGCCCAGGTGATCGTGGGGGCCTCGGCGGCCCTGGAGGACGCCGACCTGCACTTGATGCTGTGTCTGGCCGCCTCCGACCGGGGGCGCAGGCGCGTGGAGCAGCTGCTCCGGTCCAAGGGCGCGGACGGCGTGATGCTCATGGCGCTGCGCGAGGACGATCCACTGGCCCGCATGGCGCAGGAGGCGGAGATGCCGGTCGTGTTCGGCGGGCGCCCCGTCGGTTTAGACCCCCGGTGGTACGTGGACGTCGACAACGCCGGCGGGGCGCGCGCGGCGACCGAGCGCCTGATCTCGCTCGGCCGGACCCGCGTCGCCACGATCTGCGGACGCCTGGACACCGAGGTGGGGCGAGCCCGTCACCGCGGCTACCGGGACGCGATGCTGGCGGCGGGCCTGGAACCGTATCCTCCGCAGGCCGGAGACTTCACCGAGCCGAGCGGAGCGGAGGGCATGGCCGCGCTGCTGGAGCGCCACCCCGACCTGGACGGGGTGTTCGCCGCCAGCGACAACATGGGTGTGGGGGCGCTGCGCGCCCTGCGCGGGGCCGGCCGCCGCGTCCCGGACGACGTCGCCGTGATCGGGTTCGACGACCTGGCCGTGGCCCGCATCGCCGATCCGCCGCTGACCACGGTGCACCAGCCCATAGAGGGTCTCGGCCGTGAGATGGCGCGCATGCTCGTCGCGCTCCTCGACGGACAGGCCCCCACCCCGCTGATCCTCCCCACCCGCCTGGTCGTCCGCGTCAGCGCCTGACTGGCCGTGTCGCGGGCGGGTCGCCGGCCCCCGCCCGCGGCGAATCAAGCTCCGCCGTGTGCTCGCGTCCGTCTGCTCGTCCATGCCCTGCACGCGGCCCACCACCTCAACCTCGGCCATGGCCGCGCCACCGCGGCCCTGCGCGCGTCCCTGCCCGCCCACGCCCGGGTCGCGGTCTCCCTCAACCTCCACCAGGTCCGGCCGCTCACCACGGACCCCGCCGACCTCGACGCGGCCCGCCGCATCGACGCCGTCGCCAACCGCATCTTCACCGGCCCGATGCTCTCCGGCGGATACCCGGACGACCTCCTCGCCGACACCGCCCACGTCGTCGACTGGGACGCCCTCGTCAGGCCCGGCGACGAGGCCGCCATCGGCACCCCCATCGACCTCCTGGGCGTCAACTACTACACGCCCGCCATCGTCTCCGGCCCCGGGTCCGGACCGCCCGCGACCGACCACGCCCACGGCGAGAGCGACCACTCGCCGTGGCCCGGCTCCGAGCACGTCCTGTTCCACCGCCCGCCCGGCGAGACCACCGACATGGGCTGGGCCATCGACCCCACCGGGCTCTACGACCTCCTGACGGCCGTCTCCCACGCCCACCCCGGCCTCCCGCTGGCAGTCACCGAGAACGGCGCCGCCTTCCCCGACGTCCCCGCGGCGGACGGCCGGATCAACGACCACGACCGGATCGACTACCTCCACCAGCACCTCGCGGCCGTCCACCGGGCCATCGCCGACGGCGCGGACGTCCGCGGCTACTTCCTCTGGTCGCTGCTCGACAACTTGGAGTGGGCCTACGGATACGAGAAGCGCTTCGGCGCCGTCCACGTCGACTACGCCACCCAACTGCGGACCCCGAAGCGCAGCGCCCGATGGTACGCCAGGGCCATCGCCGCGAACGCGATCCCGGGTCTCTGAGCCGCCAGGTGTATTGCTCACGAGCGTTGTTCACGCTGGTTGGGTCTTGATCATGGCGAAGACCTCCGGTGTGGTGGAGGTGTCCAGGCTGCACCGCACCCTGCTCGACGAGTGGGCCTACCTGCGGCCCTCCACCTCACACCACGAGCGGACAGCGGCTCGGTCAGACTTCCTCCACACCTACAACGACCACCGCTGCCACACCGCACTCAACGGACACCCGCCCATCACCCGCGTCAGCAACGCCGCGGATCAATACAGCTGGGCGGTCACCCGGACTCGTAGAGGAGCGCGGAAGGACAGCAGGCCGAGGATCGGCGGTCGCCCGTCCGCCGGGGCGATACGGGCGTCGGGGAGGCGGCGGGCCGCGACGCGGAGGGCGACGGCGGCTTCCGTCCGGGCCAACGAGGCGCCCGGGCAGCGGTGCCGCCCCACGCCGAAGGACAGGTGGTGGCGGGCGTTGGCACGGTGCGGGCACATCTGGTCCGGGGCGTCGAACATCTCCGGGTCCGAGCCGCTGCCCATGAGCATCAGCAACAGCTGTGCCCCGGCGGGGACGTGCACACCGCCGAGCGTCACGGGCTCGGCGGCCACCCGCCGCCAGGTGGTCACCGGTGGTTCGCGCCGTAGTACCTCCTCCACCCACGCCTCGGCCAGGCCCTGTTCGTCGGCCGCGCGCGACCACAGGCCCGGCTCGGACAGGGCCCGGTGCAGCGTGGTGGAGATGAGCTGCCCGGTGGTGGACTGGCCGGCGATGAAGACGAAGAAGCACGCGCCGACCGCGGTCCCGACGTCCACCGGTCGGCCGTCCGGCAGGCGGTGGCGGCTCAGCGCCTCGACGAAGCTGCCGGGCCGCGCCGGAGCGTCGCTCACGGTCGCGGTGAGCCACTGGTGGAACTCGCCGACGAGAGCCGCCAGTTCCAGCTGCCGCTCGGGTGTGGGCCTGCCCCAGAACAGTTCCAGTGAGGCGTCGCTCCAGCGGATCAGGGTGGCGGGGTCGACGCCGTCGATGCCGAGGAGCTCCATCAGCACCCGGCAGGGCAGGATCTGGGCGTAGGACTCGAACAGGTCGCAGTGGCCGGCCGAGGCGAGGCGCCGCTGCGCGGCGTCGAGGAGCTCGTCGGCGACGCGCTCGATGACGGGAACGGCCGCGGCGACGCGCTGGGCGTTGAAGAACCGGGTGACCACGCGCCGCAGACCATGGTGGCTGTCCGTGCCGTTGTTGGCGAGCGCGGGCGCAAGCCTGAAGCCGGCCCGGGCCAGTACCCGCAGCACGCCGACGGGCAGCGGGGTGACGGCGTCCTGCGCGTTGTCGGGGTGGAACACCGCCGGGTCCAGCAGGACGCGCCGGATGTCGTCGTACCGGCTGACCAGCCACAGCCCGGTGCCCGGGTCCTGGTGCACGGGGGCGTCGCCCCGCAACGCGTCCAGCCAGGGGTAGGGGTCGCGGACGAACTCGTCTCCGAACAGGTCGAGCCGGGACATCGCGGCAGGCGAGGGCAGGTCGAGGTCCTGGGGAGTCACGGCCGGACGCTAACACGCACGGGATTCGGCGTTCCCCAGGTGTGTCCGGCGTCACGGGGGCGGGCGCTGTCGGGGCCTGTGGGGTGCAGGCCCAGGGTGTGAGGGCCCGCGTGGTGCCGCACAGATCTGGAGGGCACGGTCGATCACCGGGAAGATCCCTGCTCGACGGCCAGGTGCGGCCTGGCCTCCCTGCTCAAGGAGTACGACTCCGACGACGGCACGGACCACGTCCAGGCCACCCGCACCGTCGGTGCCTCAGGCGAACCCGCCAACGGCACGTGGACGCTGCTCGCCTCCCGAAGTCAGCAGGGGCGGCGCCAGACGCCGAGTTCGGGGTGCTTCAGCATGGACGACAGTCGCAGGGCCCGGGCCTCGGGGCAGAAGCGGTGGGCCGGCTGGGTGTATTCCACGTGGAAGACGGCCTTCCCGGCGGCGACGAACGGTTCGAGCAGGGCGCACTCCCCGAACTCCGCGCACTCCTCGTTGACCGCGAAGTCGAAGTCGTCGACGAGTACGGGGATCTGGGCCAGGTTGTTCTTCAGGCCCACCGCCAGACCCCGCTCGTGGGCGATGGCGGCGATCATACGGTTGTAGCGGAGCTGGTCCCGGGCCGTCAGCGGGAAGCCGGTGTCGTCCGCGTACCCCTCGACCAGGTCCGGCTCCACCGCGTCGAACCCCTTGTCGCGGCACATGTCGAAGCGCCGCTCCATGAGCGGGCGCAGCACCGCCAGGCGGCGGATGTCGAGCCAGCGCTCCCCGTCCCAGCCGTTGGGGCGGCCCAGGACGGACCGGGGGAAGGCGTCGCGGTCGGGGCGGAAGTCCTCCCAGGCGCCGACGTTCACGTAACAGATGACCTTCCGTCCGGCCCGGTGCAGCCGGGCCACGTCGGCGGCACTGTTCTCGAACCCGTCGATGTCGTACACCGCCACGTCGACCGAGGGGTCCACCCGGCCGTCGAGCTGCCACTGCCAGCTCAGACCGGGCCGCGGCTGCCACCTCCGCCCGGTCGCCGGAGTGCCCCCCGGCCGGACCGTACCGTCCGGCGAGGCCGTTCCGTCCGGGGCGGGGCTCCGGTCGGGGGAGCCCGTACGGTCGGGCGGAGCCGTACGGGCGGGCGGAGCCGTACGGGCGGGAGCCGTCGAGCCCGCCCCCGCACCCGGCTCCGTACCCGCCCCGGCGCACCCCGCGAGCGCGGTCAGCAGGAGCAGGACCGCCACGACGGCCGCCGCGGCGCCCCGGCGGTTCACCGCTCCGCCTCCGTCAGCGCGGGGGTCAGCCCCGCCCACGGGTTGGGAAGTTCCCCCGTCACCGGGCCGCAGACCTCGGCTCCCCGCTCCCGCGCCGTCCGCACGGCGAGCGGCACCAGCGGCCGCGGCACCCCGTACACGAGGTGGCACAGCCGGCCCGAGGACGGCCGCGCCGCCCACCCCGGCCGGCTGAACCCGGACACGTACGTGGACCACGGCCCCTCGAAGGTGACGGTCAGGTCGGCCAGCCGGGCGTAGCCGGGGGCCGGGTGGACCCCGGGGTTGAGGACGACGGTCGTGGCCCCGGCCCGGCGCAGCCCGCGCACCAGGCGCCGGCACTCCGCCAGTCCCTCCCGCCGGGCGGTCGTCCGGTCCAGGAAGCAGCCGTCCACCCCGTACCACTCCCGGTGTCGCCGCCAGTCGGCGACGACGCGCTCCGTCCCGCGCATCCCGTAGTCGGTGTCCACGTAGCCGAGGAGCCGTGCCCCGGTCGCGCTCAGGGCCCGGGCCGCCGCGGTGAAGGCCGGATCCGGCGCGTCACCCGGACCGCTCGCCGGGTTGATCACCACCCCGTAGGTCCGCTCGGTCGCCGTGATCAGCCGCCGCCACGCCTCCGGGTCCTCGGCGGGGTGGACGTACAGCGGGATCAGCAGGTTCACGGCGCGGCCACCTCCTCGGGGGCGCGGGCCGGTGACCGTGCCGCCCACAGCGCGGCGGCCGAGTCACCGAGGGAGTGCACGGGCCGCCAGTCGAGCGACTCGCGGGCGGCGGTGACGGAGGAGCACTGCCAGGAGACCCGCGCGGACCGGTCGGAACCGCCGCCGTCCCCCTCGTCGATCCGGCCGGTGAACCCGGCCGCGTCCGCCAGCTTCCGCACCAGCTCCCGTACGGGCACGGCCTCGCCGCCCGAGACGTTCAGGACGGGTGGTACGGGACCGGCGGCGGTGACCGCCAGCTCCACCGCCCGCGCCACGTCCCGTACGTCGACGAAGTCGCGGTACGCCGACAGGTCGCCCAACCGCAGCACCCGCTCCGCCTCCGTCCCGGGCCCGGCCCCCCTTACGGGCCCGGCACCGGCCAGGCCTGCCAGGAGGTCCGCGACCCGGCCCGGCAGTCCGGTCTCCGGGGCCCCGGCCCCCACCGGATTGCCGACCCGGAGCACCACGGCGTCCAGGCCGGACGCCGTCACCGCCACCGTGCCGGCCAGCTTGGTCGCCCCGTACGGCCCGGCGGGGGCGCAGGGGTCGGACTCCGCCGCCGGACGGCCGGGGGCGCCCGGACCGTACTCGGCGGCGGAGCCCAGGTGGACCAGCCGGGCGCCGGGCGCGGCCTCCCGCAGCGCCGCGCACAGCGCGGCCGGGCCGCGCGCGTTGACCTCCGCGAGATGGACGGCGTCACCACCGGTCGCGCCGGCGCAGTTGACGACGGCGTCGGGCGCCGCCGCCGTGAGCACCCGGGCCAGGGCACGGGGACGGTCGGCGGCGAGGTCCACGGGCACGTCGGCCGCCGGGGAGCGGCCCCCGGTGAGCACCGTGGTGCCGGGGCGCGCCCGCAGCCGCTCGGCCACATGGCCGCCCAGGTACCCGCCGGCGCCGAGGAGGAGGATGCGCATCGGTACTCAGGCTCCCTTGAGCAGCAGGGACTTGCGACTGGTGAACTCGGCGTTCGCCCGGTCGTAGTCGTCGGGGCGGCCGATGTCCAGCCAGTAGCCGTCGAAATCGTAGGCGTGCGGCGGGGTGTGCGCGGCGAGCAGGTCGAGCACCAGCTCGTCGAAACCGAGCGGCAGCCCGGGGGTGTAGGCGTCGAGGGTGGAGAGGGAGACGCCGTAGACGCCCATCGACACCCGGTAGTCGATGCTGGGCTTCTCGGTGAAGGCGACCACGCGGCTGTCGGCCGTGGTGAGGACCCCGAAGTCGATGTGCACCTTGCGGGCGTAGGTGGCGATGGTGAGCGGCGCCGCCGAACGCCGGTGCTGCCGCAGGACGTCCGCGTAGTCGAGATCGGTGAGGACGTCCCCGTTCATGACCAGGAAGTGTTCCGGCAGCCGGTCCCGCAGGTTGAGCAGCGGGCCCATCGTGCCGAGCGGGCTCTCCTCCGTGGCGTAGTCGATGCTCAGGCCCCACTGCGAGCCGTCGCCGACGTAGGCGCGGATGATCTCGCCGAGGTGGCCGATGGCGAGGGTGCAGTGGGTGAAGCCGGCCGTGGACAGCTGCCGCAGCACGATCTCCAGGATGGCGTGCTCGTCACCGATCGGGACGAGCGGCTTGGGAAGGGCGGTGGTGTACGGCCGCAGCCGCACGCCCTTTCCTCCGGCCAGGATCACAGCGTGCATGGCATTCCTCCTGCGGGGTGCGTGCCGGTGGAGCGGATGGCGAGGCGGTGGTGACGGGACGTCAGATGTTGTAGATGCCGGTCTTGTAACGGGCCAGATGGGCCGGGTCGGTGAACCACTCGGCGGTCCGGGCCAGGCCCTCCTCCAGGGAGTGGCCCGGCCGCCAGCCGGTGGCCTCGGTCAGCCGGGTCGCGTCCGCGACCAGCCGCATCACCTCGGAGGCGGCGGGCCGCAGCCGCGCGGGGTCCTCGCGGACGTCCAGCGGCGCGTCCATCACCTTGCCGATGAGCGCGACCAGGTCGCCCACGGAGATCTCGCCGCCCGTCCCGGCGTTGAAGGTGCGGCCCACGACCCGCTCCGCGGCGGCCGTGCCCACGGCGAGGAACGCCCGGGCGGTGTCCTCGACGAAGGTGAAGTCCCGGGTCGGGCGCAGGTCTCCGAGGGTCAGGGTGCGCTCCCCGGCGGCGATCTGTCCGATGACGGTGGGGATCACCGCCCGCATCGACTGGCGCGGCCCGAAGGTGTTGAACGGACGCAGGGTGACCACCGGCGTGCCGAAGCTGGCGTGGTAGCTGTCGGCGAGCCGGTCGCCGCCCGCCTTCGAAGCGGCGTACGGAGACTGGGTGTTGATCGGATGGTCCTCGGTGATGGGAACCGTCCGCGCCGTGCCGTAGGTCTCGCTGGTCGAGGTGTGCACCAGCCGGGGGGTGCCGAGGGCGCGCACCGCCTCCAGGACGTTGAGCGTGCCCGTGACGTTGGTGTCCACGTAGCTGTGCGGCGCCTGGTACGAGTACGGGATCGCGATCAGCGCGGCCAGGTGGTAGGCGCAGTCGGCGCCTTCGAGCAGGCCGCGCACGGAGCCGGGGTCGCGGACGTCGCCCAGGACGATCTCCACCTGGTCCAGGACGTCGGGGGCGAGGGTCTCCAGCCAGCCGTAGGAGGAGAAGGAGTTGTACTGGGCCATGGCCCGCACCCGGTGACCCGAGGCGACGAGCGCCTCGGTGAGGTGCGAGCCGATGAAGCCCTCGGCTCCGGTGACGGCGGCGAGCGGGGCGGAGGTCATGGGCGGGGTCCTTTCGGGACGGGGACGGCGGAAGGGGGCGGCCGGGCGGCCGGAGCGGGTCAGACGTGCGGGGACGGCCGGCCCAGGACGGTGACGGTGAGGGCGACGAGGCAGACCGTGGCCGGACCGCAGACCGCCGGCAGGAGCGCGGCCGGGCCGGGCGGCCCCGTCGTCCAGGCGACCGCCCCGGCGACCGAGGCGGCGGCGAGGCAGACGAGCGCCGGCGGCCACGCCACGCCGAACGCCTGGAGCAGGAGCGCCGTCCACAGCACCGCCGCCAGGGCCGCCAGGGCCACCGGATCCGAGCCGGTCAGCAGCGCCGCCGGCAGCAGCGGCAGCAGGTAGCCGCCGAGGCAGACGGCGAGGACGCCGGAGGAGCGGAGCAGGAACGCGCCGGGCGAGGCGGTGGCGCGAAGGGCGCCCACGGACCAGCCCCGGTAGCGGTGGAGCAGCCACTCCGCCGGGCCCATGCTGAGCGTCAGCAGGACGACCGCGTACGGCTCCTGGCGGCCAAGCAGCATCGTGAGCACGGCCGCGGCGAGACCGAAGAGGCCGTACGGCACCGAGGCCCGCAGCCGGGGCCGGGGGCCGCCACCGGGTGCGGCGGGCGCGGCGAGGCAGCCGGAGAGGACCCTCGCCGCCGCCGCGAGCGTCAGCAGGAGCGCCAGCAGCGGCAGGACCAGCCGGATCAGGGCGCCCGGCTCCCACCAGGGGAGCACGGCGGCCCCGCCGATCAGCGGCGTGAGGGCGAGGAGCAGCAACCGCTCCCGGCCGAGGACCAGCAGCACTCCGGCGCCCGCCAGGTAGAGCGACTGGGCCGCCGCCACGGCCGTGACCGGGCCGCCTCCGGCGGGCACGGCGGCCAGCCCGGTCGCCACGGCCGCGCCGAGCGCGGAGCCGGCCAGCAGGGTGCGCCCGGCCTCGCGCCGCCCGGCGACGAGCCGGAGGTGGGCTCGGTGGCCGAGCCCCTGCCCCCACGCCCAGGAGACGGCGCCCGCCACCATGAGGACGGGGGCGTGCCCGCCCACGCTCCACAGCGGAGCGGTCAGGAGGTAGGCGAGGGCGGGCAGGGCGAACAGCAGCCCGCGCAGCAGGCACCGCAGGGTGTCGGGGCGCCAGGGGTCGGGCCCGGCGGGCGGTTCGGGGAAGGTCCGGGGCACGCGCGCGTGGAGCGCGGCCGCCAGGGAGAACAACGACGGGTGGCCGTACCGCTCTTTGATCACGGTGGCGGAGAGGCCGTCCGCCTCCAGGAGCGCGGCGACCTCGTAGGGGTGGACGGCCGGGCCGATCCGGTCGGCGAGTTCGGCGGCGAGCGCGCTGACCGCCTCCTCGTCGGGACCCCCTCCGGGCAGGCGGATCGTCAGGGTGGGGGAGTCGGGCAGACGCCGGCGAGGGCGGGGCGCGGCGAGCCGGATGGCCAGCGTGTCCTGCTCGGTGCCGCCGGGTTCCAGGGACATCGGACCGCTCATCCGGCGAGGCTCCCGGTGCCGGTGACCGCGGGGGCGGACAGGACGACACGGGCGGGGAGGGCCTCCGCCGAGCTCCGTCCGTCGGCGAGTTCGTGGTAGATGGCGCGGAAGGTGTCGATGGTCTGCCGGAGGGTGAACTGCTCGATCACCCGCAGGCGGGCGGCCTCCCCCATGGCCTTGCGGCGTCCGGCGTCGGCGAGTAGTTCGAGCGCGGCCGCCGCCATCGCCTCGGGGTCGCGCGGCGGGACCACGAGACCGGTGTCCCCGACGGCCTCCCGGACCCCTCCGACGTCCGTGGAGACGGTCGCCCGACCGCAGGACATCGCCTCGATCAGGGTGAACGGGAAGCCTTCGCTGATGCTGGACAGCATCACCACGTTGCCGGCCGCGTAGGCGTCGCGGATGTCGTCGACCCGGCCCTCGAAGGTCACGGCCTCCGCGTGGCCGAGCGAGGCGGCGAGCGCCTCGCAGCGCTCCCGGTAGGACTCCCCGCCGCGCGGGGTGCCGCCGAAGAGGCGCAGGCGGGCGGTGGGCAGCCGGTCGCGGACGAGGGCGAAGGCGCGGATGAGCGTCTCCAGGTCCTTGATGGGGTCCACCCGGCCGGCCCAGCTGAGGGTGAGGGCGTCCGGCTCGGGACCGGCGGGCGGGAAGGCCGCCGGGTCGACGCCGTTGTAGACGGTGCGGATGGCCGCCGGGTCGGCGCCGCCCTCCTCCTCCCACAGCCGGTTGTAGCGGTTGCCGGGGGTGATGAGGGCCGCCCGCCGGTAGCTCTCCTGCGCGAGCAGCCGGAAGAAGCCGAGGATCACGGCCTTGACGGGCCAGCGGTAGGGGGCCGTGCGGTAGCCGAGGTAGCGCTCGCGCAGGTAGACCCCGTGCTCCGTCAGGAGCAGCGGGACGCCGTGGCGTTCGAGCGCGGCGAGCCCGGGCAGCACGGCGACGCCGCCGCTGACGGCGTGCGCGACCCCCTCGGTCGGCGGCGGGGCGGCCAGCGGGCGCAGGGCGTGCTCCAGGAGGCCGGTGGCGGTGAGGGCGTCGTGCACGGTCGGCCCTGCCTCGCGGACGGCGAGCCCGGGCCGCCGCCAGACGGAGGTGAGGACGGATATCGCCGTGTCGCCGCGGAGGAAGGGACCGAGCAGCCCGTCGGCGGCGGCCCGCGCCAGGCCGTGCAGGGCCGGGCCGAAGTGGTGCTCGGCGGCCGGGTCGAGCAGCGCCTCCAGGAACGTCTCGTACGTGGCGGCGAGCCGCTTGCGGGACCGGCCGCGCGGCGCGTGGCCCGCCGGGGGCTCGCCCCACATCGGGACGGACAGGACGTCGCCGACGTTCCGGGGCAGCTCCCACGCCAGGGGCTCCCGGCCGGTGCCGGTCACGGCGACGACGTCGAACCGGATGTCCGGCATCCCGGTGACGAGCTGGTCGCACCAGACGCTCACCCCGCCGTGGCTGTGCGGGTACGTGCCTTCGGTGAGGAGGGTGACGCGCGGGGCGCCGGCGCGCCGGGCGCCCTGGGGTATGTGCATGGGTGTGTGCTCCACGGCCGTGGTGGGGGTGGTGGCGCCGGTCCCGGCCGGCTCGCGGTGCGCCGTGGCCGGCCGGGACGTGGGGTGGTGCGGTCAGCCGCCGGCGCCGGGCGGGACCGGGGCGGTGACGCCCTCGGGGACCCGCGCGGGGGGCGCGGGGGCCGGGACGGGGGCCGGGGCGGTGACGTCCGGGCCGTTGTCCGGGGCCGCCGCGGTCGCGGGGAGCGCCAGGCCGAGCGGGACCGTGCCGAGGGCGGTCCAGCCGGAGCGGGTGCCCGCGTACGCCTCGCCGAAGGCGGCGCCGGCCCGCAGCGTGCCCTCCGGCATGGTGGCTGGGACGTCCAGGCCGGCGGGGCCCTCGACGGTGACCGTGGTACCGACGCGGTAGGCGGTGACCCGCCCGTCCCGGACGGCCGTCCGCCAGGCCTCGCGCCGCTGGAGCTCCCGCCCGATGTCCCGCATCCGCAGGTTGACGACGGGGGCCGCCGGGGTGAACAGGGCTTCGTAGGAGTCGAGCACGCCGTCGAGGACGGGGTAGGCGATGCGGTCCTCGGCGAGGTTCGACTGGTGGATGAAGTGCGGCTTCGGGTCGTTGGCGAGGACGTGTCCGAGCGCGATCCGCCGCTCCACCGGCACGATGTGGCCGGCGTACCCGGTGGCCGGGTCGAGCGGGGCCGGCAGGCAGGTGGTGGTGGCCGGGTTGTCCTCGCAGATGCCGCTGCCGCCCTGGGCGCGGCTGGTGTAGATCCAGTTGTACTCGTCGACCTGCTCGGCCGCCCGGCCCGCGTTGTAGAAGACGTTCATCGGGTAACGCGGGACGGTGGTGGCCGGACCGACCCGCCGCTGGCCGCCGCTCTCCCGGGAGTTGTCCGAGGCGAGCCAGACGACACGGTTGTCGGCCAGGGCGGGGCCCAGGTAAGGGTTGTCGGCGGGCTGCTGCGGCAGGACGCGCAGCCCGGAGTGCTCACCGGTGACGAGTTCGCCGTTGTCCAGGGGGAGCCCGGCGACCTGGCCCCAGACGCGGTTGATCGCGATCTCGTCGGAGACGTCCGTGCGGCTCACCCACTTCACGGAGCCGTCCGGGTTCGTGGCGCACCGCCAGGGCACGACGCTGGTGTCCTGCTCGCAGCCGAGGAAGGCGTGCGTGTAGGTGTGGTTGATCCAGCGGAACTCGTCGCGCCGGGCGAGGAACCGGTCGGCGAGCGGGTCGGCCCCGCCGTTGTCCTCACGGTGGTCGACGCTGCCCGCGCCGTTGTACGCCATGTCGAGGGTGAAGCCGCGCGCGGCCTGCCAGTCGGCCGCGTGGTCGACGTCGGCCGGCGTCATCCGGATCGGGTCCGGGGTCGCGTTCGGGTCGGTGCAGTCGACGTCGCCGGGGGTGCAGTTGAGCGCCGCGTTCCAGCGGTCGTCGGCGGCGAAGACGTCGTCGACGTGCACGGCGAAGTAGTTGCGGGAGGCGCCCAGGTGCACGCCGCCGGTCATCCACTCCACGATGCCGCGGGCCAGCAGCCGGTACTGCTGCTGGTAGCGGTTGTAGACGAAGGTGACGACGAGCTCACGCCGGCCGTCGTGGCGGTACTCGCCGACCAGCGAACCCCGCCTGGTGGTGCCGGGGATCGTCGCCTGGACGTACGGGGTGAAGTCCGCCCCGGTGACCGGGGACGACAGGTAGGCGTAACTCTCGCCGACGGTGGGCGAATTGTCCTCGAAGGGCACCGCCCCGTCCAGATAGCCGAAGGGGCCGGCGCGGCCCGCGGCGGTGACCTGGGCGGTCGCCCCGTCGAGGCTGCCGGAGTAGCCGCCGTACACCGGATACTGGAGTCCCGCCTCGGGCCGGGCGTAGGTGTAGGCGTCCACCTGGGGAATGCCGTAGGTCCGCTCGTACGAGGCGAGCGCCGCCATCTCGGGCGAGTTCGCCGGGAACGGGTTGTCGTTCGGCAGGACGACCGCCTGGAACCTGGCCCGCGGCCGCCCGTCGGTGGTGTCCGCGAGGTAGCCGGCGTCGATCACCGGGCGATCGGCGCGGGTGAGGTCGATCTCCGTGTACGGCGTGCCGGCGACGTCCAGTTCGGCGGCGATGGCCTCGGTGGCGGGGCCGCCGTCGGTGACGACCAGGACCCGCAGGTCCACGCGCCGTTCCGGTGCGGCCGCGCGGGCCGCCGTCCCCGGCAGGACGAGGCCGGCCAGTAACGCCCCCGTGGCGAGCAAGGTGGTGCCTGATATCCGCTTCATGCGGTGGGTGTCCCCTCCTGGAGCACAGGGGTGGGCATGGCTCCGCGGAGCGGACGCACCCCCTCGTGCGACGCCGGCATCCCCCTCGAAGGCCGGTCGTGCACGCGTCCGTCGCGTCAAATGGTGAGGTATCTGTGGAGCTTTCGTGGTCGTGCTGCTCAACCTGGCGGAAAATCGCGGTCCGGCCCTGGCGTCCGCACGCCATCCGGGCCGGCCTTGACGGGGTCCCGGATGCGCCAGGAGCCGGCCGTCCGGGGTCCTCCCGGCCAGGCGGAGCGGGAAAGAGTTCCACCGGCGGGCCCGGGGGGCCGCCGGTGGAACAGTCAGAGGTCCAGACCGGTCGGACGAACGGTCCTTGGCCGGATTACGGACCCGTACCGGCCCGGAGCCGGCGCCGTCAGGCGCAGAGGACGCGGGTTTCCGGGGTGTAGACCGGGCCGCCGCTGACGTTCGAGGTGTCGCTGAACTCGGCGTAGAAGTACGAGTAGAAGCCGATGTTGCCGTTGCAGCCGGAGTCGGCGGCGACCTGGAGGGTCAGGGTGACGGTGCGGCTCTGGCCGGGCGGGATGGTGGCCCCGTAGTTGGCGCCCAGGTCGGCCGGTCCGGTGCCGGAGCAGGAGCTGCTGCCGCTCGGGCCGGTCAGGGTACAGCCGGTGAACGCGTACTTGAGGTCCGGGCGCTGGTTGGTGAGCCAGGTCGGGTCGATGGTCTGGTAGACGAACCAGATGTCGTAGGTCTTGTTGTTGGTGAGCGTCATCGACAGCTCCACGGAGCCGCCCGGGGTGGTCGTGGGGGCGCTGGTGCTGAACGTCAGCTGGGCGGGGGCCGGGGTGGCCGCGCTCGCGGACGGGGCCAGACCGAACAGGGTCAGGCAGAGGGCGAGGACGGCGGTGAGCCCGAGGCGCCGCGTGAGGAGTGATCGCATGGCCCGGGAGGCTAGGCAGCGCGGCGACCCGCCGTCTTCCCCGCCGGGAGCCCTCCGAGAGAACGACGGCCGAAAGTGCGTATCCGGTGAAGGGTGCGCGGAGGAATCGTGAAGCCCCGGCCCGGGGCGGTGTTCCCGCACGCCACGGGCCCCGGGCCGCCCCCACCGCCGGCCGGATGCGGCGGGGCGGGCCGGGAGTTCCCCCGCGCGCGCTATTGGCCTGTACGCATCGGACCACGTCGGGGCGGCAGCCCGCCACACCCCCTGCCCATCGGCGCCTCCCGGCCACCCCGGCGCGATTCCGCCCGCGAGCGGCCCGCGCCGGCCGGGCCCGGGCGGAGTCCTCCGCCCGGGCCCGGCACGGCGGCGGTCAGGCGCAGGCGTTTCCGTTGAGGGTGAAGGCCGTGGGAGAGGGGTTCGTGCCGCTGGAGGTCCCCTGTACCCCGAAACTCGCGGTCGCTCCGGGGGCGAGGGTCCGGTTCCAGTCCGTGTTGCGGGCGCTGACGGAGCTGCCGTTCTGGGTGACGGTCGCGTTCCAGGAGCTTGTGACGCGCTGGCCGCCCGGGTACGTCCAGGCCAGCTGCCACCCCTCCACGGCCGTCGTGCCGGTGTTCCTGACGGTGACTCCGGCGGTGAAGCCGGTGTTCCAGACGTTCTCCACCCGGTAGGTCACCGCGCAGGAGGCGGCCGGCGGTTCACCGCCGGAGGAGGTCCGCTCGGCGGCGTAGGCGGCGAGCCAGGCCAGCGGGGCGTTCCAGTTGATCGCCACTTCGTTGGTCGAGTACGAGTCGACGTGGTCGATGTAGCAGGCCGCGGGGGCGCAGCCGGCGAGCTTCTCCAGGGCCACCGGGTCCTGGAGCCCGCTGTTGGGACCGCCCGCGAGCGAACCGGCCGGCGGCCGGGGCAGCGACGGGTCCAGCTGGTGCGCCCAGAAGCGGTGGTGCTGGTTCTGCGAGGACGCCTCGCCGTGGCCCGTGACGTAGGACAGCCCCAGGGCGTTGCGGCCCAGCAGGTAGTCCATGCTTTCCAGGGCGCCGGCGCGGTAGCGCGCGTCGCCCGTCAGCTCCCCGGCGACGGCCATGACGATCGCGTCGTTGGCGACCTCACCGTTCGAGCCCAGAAATACCCGTCCGCGGGGACGGGGACGGCGTACCCCTGGGCGGCCATCCTGGACAGGTAGCCGTCGGCCGCGGCGGTCACCGAGGAGCGGATCCGGGCGACGTCGGCCGCGGGCAGCCCGGTCGGCACGGTGGCCAGCACGAGCCGGCCGAGCGCGGCGGTGTCGGCCCAGCCGAATCCGTAGGGACTGAAGGCGTCGGCGGAGGTGTGCCAGGGCGAGGAGGTGACCGCGTCCCGGTAGACGCCCTCGCCGGTCGCCGCGTACAGCTCGGCGGCGGCCCAGTAGAACTCGTCGGTGACCCGCGTGTCCCCGTAGGCCCCGCCGCCCGTGCTGTCGGAATCCGGCGCGTACACCGCGGGGTTGGCCCTCGCGGCGCTCCACGCCTGGCGGGCGGCCGACAGGCAGCGGTCGGCGTAGGCGGAGTCGTACGGCCGGAAGACCCGGGCGCACTGCGCGGCGGCCGCCGCGAGGTTGAGGGTCGCCGCCGTGGACGGGCGGTGCAGTTCACGCGGCTGGGGATCCTGTTCGGGACGCATCGGCATGCCGGTCCAGGCCGCGTCGTGGATCTTGTGGAACGCCATGCCCGCGTACGGCTTGCCCTCGGGCACCTGCATCCGCATCAGGAAGTCGAGCTCCCACCGCGCCTCGTCGAGGACGTCGGGCACGCCGTTCCCGCGCTCGGGGACGCGGAGGGTGGAGTCGCCCAGCGCCGCCTCCTTGCCGGCCCGGTCGGCCCGCTCGAAGGAGTTGACGACCAGCCAGGCGGACAGGCCGCCGTTGACCACGTACTTGCCGTGGTCGCCGGCGTCGTACCAGCCGCCCCTGACGTCCCGGGTGTAGTCGCACACGCCTGCCTGGCAGGGGACGGAGGTGTCGCCCTTGTTGGGGGCGACACCGAGGTGTCCGGCCGGGCGCGCGTGGGCGGAACCCACGAGGGAGGCGTCGATCGCGATGCCGCTGCGCTGGTGGTGGAAGAACGCCATCGAGTCGGAGCGCAGCGTGTCGTAGAGGTTCGCCCGGATGTCGAAGGGAACGCTGCTGCTGCCGTCCACGGTCAGGACGTATCCGGTGCCCGTCTCCCGGTGGGAGGAGAAGTCGGCCACCTGGAGGGCCTGCCCGGACGGGGCGTCCGCGCCGCGCGGGACGGTCGGACCGGAGGCGACCACCGTCCCGGCCGCGTTCCGCAACTGCCAGCCGAGCGCCTGCGTCGCCGTGGTGACGACGGTGGCGCGCTTGGGCCCGTCGGGCAGGTAGCCGACCTGGTTGACGCGTACGGCCGTGGTCGCCGCCACCGCCGCGGACGTGCCCGCGGTGGCGGGCGCGGTCGTGAGACCGCCGAGGACGAGCGCGCCGGTCAGGAGCGCGGCGGAGAGGCGGAGGGGGCGGCGGAGTAACGGGGGCGCGGTGGGGGACATGTGCGGCTCCTTCGGGAGGGGGGAGTGGCCCGGTCTCGCGGGTCCTGTGCCGGGGAGACGCGGGTCCCACCGGCGGTCGGTCCCCGCCCGGGTGCACGGGGCGGAAGAGGCGCGGATCGCCGCTCCCGGCCCGGGGGTTGGCGGAGCGGACGGGCACGCCGTCGCCGGGGCCCGGCGAGGACGCGCCGGACGGCGCTCCTGGCCGCCGGTGCCCCGGAGCGGACGCTGTGGGAGCGCTCCCAAGGAGGGGAGCGTGGAACGGGGGTCGGGGATCCGGAGCGCAGAGTAGTGACGCCCCGCCGCCACCGTCAACGGCCCGCGCGACGGCGGAAAGGGGGGGCGAATCCGCCGGTGCGGCGTCCGGCCCGGCGCAAGTGTTAACGCTCACAACAATCGGTTCGATCTTTCCTGTTCGGCTTACCGCGCCGCAGGAGCGGGCCGTGTCGTGGCCCCGCATCGACGAGGGCCACCACCTCCCTTCAGGAGGTCAAGGCGCCCCCGCTGCCCGCATGGTCACCGGACTTCAGAGGTCTTGCCCACCCCGGCGCGCACCCACTCCCGCGCATCAAGAACCGGTAAGGGCCGTCCCAGCCCTTGAGTTACGACTCTGTTAGCGCTCACAATGTCTCGCGTTCGCCGGATCACCGGTCACCCGGGGGCCGACGCCTCGCCGTCTCCGCCCGGTCCCACCCCGCCGCGCAGCCACGCCTTCACCGGGCCCGTCTCTTCAGGGCTCCGCCTGGTACGACGCACGTCCCGAGAGGAACCACGACATGGCCCACAGAGCCCTCCGCGTCATCGCCGCCGCCGTCCTGGCCGGCGGTGTGCTCACCGCCTGCACCACCGAGCCCGCCGCCACCGGCACCACCGGCGGTACCGGCAAGGGCTCCTCCGACGGCAAGCTGGTGCTCGGGTTCGCTCAGGTCGGAGCCGAGAGCGGCTGGCGCACCGCCAACACCACCTCCGTACGGGAGGCGGCCGGCAAGGCCGGCATCACGCTGAAGTTCTCCGACGCGCAGCAGAAGCAGGAGAACCAGATCAAGGCGATCCGGACCTTCATCCAGCAGAAGGTGGACGTCATCGCCTTCTCCCCGGTGGTGGAGTCCGGCTGGGACACCGTCCTGAAGGAGGCCAGGAACGCCGGCATCCCGGTGATCCTCACCGACCGCGCGGTCGACTCGCAGGACACCTCCCTCTACCGGACCTTCCTCGGCTCCGACTTCGTCAAGGAGGGGCAGGAGGCCGGGAAGTGGCTCCTGAAGGAGTACGAGGGGACCTCCGGGCCGGTCAACATCGTCGAGCTCCAGGGCACCACCGGCTCCGCCCCCGCCAACGACCGCAGGGCCGGCTTCGCCGACGTCGTCAAGGGCGACCCCAAGTTCAAGGTCGTCGCCTCCCAGACCGGGGACTTCACCCGCGCCAAGGGCAAGGAGGTCATGCAGGCCTTCCTCAAGTCCCACCAGGACATCGACGTCCTCTACGCCCACAACGACGACATGGCCCTGGGCGCCATCCAGGCCATCGAGGAGGCCGGCAAGAAGCCCGGCACCGACATCAAGGTGATCTCCGTCGACGGCATCAAGGACGCCTTCGTCGCCATGCGGGACAAGAAGATCAACGTGGTGGTCGAGTGCAACCCGCTCCTCGGGGACCAGCTGATGGAACTCGTCAAGAAGGTCGCGGCGGGGGAGACCGTCCCGCGGCGGGTCGAGGTCGAGGAGGGCGTCTTCACCCAGGACCAGGCCGCGGCCGCCCTCCCCGGCCGCCAGTACTGACCCCCCGCCCGCACCGGACCGGCGGCGGCCCCCGCGCCGCCCCGGTCCCCCAGGAGAGGAGGGCGGATGGCAGCCCCACCCACCCCTCGCACCTCACCCACCCCGACCGAGCGGCCCGTCCTCGAAGCCCGCGGCATCCGCAAGGTCTTCCCCGGAGTCCTCGCCCTCGACGGCGTGGACCTCCGCCTCTTCCCCGGCGAGGTCCACGCCCTGATGGGCGAGAACGGCGCCGGCAAGTCGACCCTCATCAAGGTGCTCACGGGGGTCCACCCGCCCGACGCCGGAACGGTCCGCGTCGACGGCGGCCGCCAGCGGTTCACCGAACCACTGGAGGCCCAGCACGCCGGCATCAGCACGGTCTACCAGGAGGTGAACCTGTGCCCCAACCTCTCGGTCGCCGAGAACATCCTCATCGGCCGTGAGCCCCGGCGCCTGGGCCTCGTCCACTGGTCGGCCCTGCACCGGCGCGCGGCACAGCTCGTCACCGAGCTGGACCTCGACCTCGACGTCCGCCTGCCGCTGAGCGCGTACTCCCTCGCCGTCCAGCAACTCGTCGCGATCGTACGGGCGGTGGACATCCGGGCGAAGGTCCTCGTCCTGGACGAGCCGACCTCAAGCCTCGACCGGGACGAAGTCGCCCAGCTGTTCGCGCTGGTGCGCCGCCTCCGCGACCGGGGCGTCGCGATCCTCTTCGTCACCCACTTCCTCGACCAGGTCTTCGACCTGTGCGACCGGGTGACCGTGCTGCGCAACGGGCGCCTGGAGGGTGAGTACCGCATCGACGAGCTGACCCCGGTGACCCTGGTGCACCGCATGGTCGGCAGCGAGCTGCGCACCCTCGACGAACTGGCCGAGACGTCCCACACCACCACCGCGGCCGGCCGCGAACCCGCCGCGGACACCCCCTTCCTGAGCGCCCGCGGGCTCGCCCGGACCGGATCCGTCCAGCCGTACGACCTGGACATCCACCGCGGTGAGGTCATCGGCCTCGCCGGGCTCCTCGGATCCGGACGCACCGAGGCGGCCCGGCTGCTCTTCGGCGCCGACCACGCCGACGGGGGCGAGCTGCGGATCGACGGCGAACCCGCCGTCCTGCGCTCGCCGCGCGCCGCGATCGCCCGCAAGATCGCCTTCTGCTCGGAGAACCGCAAGGCGGAGGGCCTGATCGGCGAACTGACGGTGCGCGAGAACATCGTGCTCGCCCTCCAGGCCGCACGGGGCTGGACCCGGCCCCTCTCCCGCGCCCGGCAGGACGAGATCGCCGCCCGGTGGATCGAGGTCCTGGACATCCGCCCGGCCGCCCCCGAGGCGCAGGTCCGCAACCTCAGCGGGGGCAACCAGCAGAAGGTCCTGCTCGCCCGGTGGCTGCTCACCGACCCCCGGCTGCTGATCCTGGACGAACCCACCCGGGGCATCGACATCGGCGCCAAGACGGAGATCCAGAAACTCGTCACCCGGCTGGCCGCGGAGGGCACCGCGGTCCTCTTCATCTCCGCCGAACTCGAGGAAGTGCTGCGGCTGAGCCACCGGATCGGCGTCCTGCGCGACCACCGGCTCGTCGCGACCCTCCCCAACGACACGACCCTGACGCCCGACCGCATCCTGGGCGCCATCGCCACCGGAGCCACCTCATGACACCACCCGACGACACCGGCGCCGGGGTGCGTCCGGCCCGGGCGCCCGGCGCCCGGCGGCTCACCGAGCACCGCCTGTTCTGGCCCGCCGCCGTCCTGGCCGCCCTGCTCCTGGGGAACGTCGCGCTCACCCACGACTTCCTCGCCGTCCGTGTCCAGAACGGGCACCTGTACGGCAGCCTGATCGACATCCTCCAGTTCGGCGCCCCACTGATCCTCGTGTCGCTCGGCATGACGCTCGTCATCGCCACCCGGGGCATCGACCTCTCCGTCGGCTCGACGGTCGCCATCGCCGGCGCCCTGGCGTGCGAGCACATCGCCACCGCTCAGGACCCCGGAAGCCTGTCCACCGTGATCACGGCGATCGCGGTGGCGGTCGGCGTGGCCGCCGCCATCGGACTGCTGAACGGCTTCCTCGTCGCCCGGCTCGGCGTCCAGCCCATCGTCGCCACACTGGTCCTCATGGTCGCCGGACGCGGCGTGGCCCAGCTGATCACCGACGGCCAGATCATCAGCGTGTCCAGCGGCGCCTACAAGATGATCGGCGGCGGCTACTGGCTCACCCTGCCCTTCGCCGTCCTCCTCGCCGCCGTCCTCGTCGCCGTCACCTCCCTCGTCACCCGGCGGACCGCGCTCGGCATGCTCATCGAATCGGTGGGCGGCAACCCGGTCGCCAGCCGGCTCGTCGGCATCCGGGCGACCGGGCTCCTGGTCATGGTCTACGTCGTCAGCGCCGTGTGCGCCGCGGTGGCCGGACTGATGATCAGCTCCAACGTGTCCAGCGCCGACGGCAACAACGCGGGCCTGTGGATCGAGCTGGACGCGATTCTCGCCGTGGTCATCGGCGGCACCGCCCTCACGGGCGGCCGTTTCTCCCTCGGCGGGACGGTCCTGGGAGCACTGATCATCCAGACCCTCTCGACCACGATCTACACCCTCGGCGTCCCTCCGGAGACCACGCTCGTCTTCAAGGCCCTGGTGGTCGTCGTCGTCTGTCTCGTCCAGTCGCCCACGTTCCGCGCGCGGCTGTCGCGCCGTCGCCGCCCGGCCGCCCCCGACCCGGTCCCCGCGGCCGGCGACAGCGCGGCCCGCCGGCAGGAGGTCCACCCGTGAGTACCACCCTCAGCTCCCTCACCGATCCCCTCCACCGGTTCTCGGTACGGCACGCCTCCCGCCTGCCGCTGATGGTGACGGCCACCCTGCTGGTCGCCATGTTCTCGATCGGCTCCCTGCGGTACGAGGGCTTCTTCTCCGCGCAGGTCCTGCTCAACGTCCTGATCGACAACGGCTTCCTGCTCGTCGTGGCGATCGGCATGACCTTTGTCGTCCTCACCGGCGGGATCGACCTGTCCGTCGGCTCCATGGTGGCCCTGTCCACCATGCTGACGGCCTGGCTCGTCGAACAGAACGGCCTGCCGCTCGCCCTGGCGGTGCCCGTGGTCCTGCTGGTGGGCGCGGGAGGCGGCGCCCTCATGGGCTGGGTGATCCACGCCTTCGAGATCCAGCCCTTCATCGTCACCCTCGCGGGCATGTTCCTCGCCCGCGGCCTCTGCTACATGATCAGCACCGAGTCCCTCTCGATCACCGACCCGACGACCACCCGGATCGCCCAGACCCGGGTGCTCCTGCCCGGGGGCCTGTTCGTCTCACCCGCCGTGGTCATCGCCCTGGTCGTGCTGGTGCTCGCCTTCGTCGTCCTGCACCACACCCGCTTCGGCCGCACCGTCTACGCCCTGGGCGGCAACGAGTCCTCGGCCCGTCTCATGGGCCTGCCCGTGGGACGTACCAAGGTGGCGGTGTACGCCGTGAGCGGTCTGTGCTCCGCCCTCGGCGGCCTGCTCCTGACCTTCTACATGCTGTCCGGCTACGCCCTGCACGCCGTCGGCCTGGAGCTCGACGCCATCGCGGCCGCCGTCATCGGAGGCACGCTGCTGACCGGGGGCTCCGGCTTCGTCCTGGGCACCGCGCTGGGCGTGACGGTCCTCGGCCTGATCCAGACCGTCATCAGCTTCCAGGGCACGCTCAGCTCGTGGTGGACCCGCATCGTCATCGGCGGCCTGCTGTTCGTCTTCATCCTCCTCCAGCGGCTCTTCGGCGGATCACGCGCGGCGCGCTGACCCCCGGCCAGGCGCGGCCCCCGGGCCGTCCCCTCCTCACGACCACGCCGGCGGAAGGGGGTGCGGGAGCACCGCCCCTTCCGCCGGCGCCCTGCGGACAAGGAACCCCCATGCACCCGTCCCCACCCCCCTTCACCGGAGGTCCACCGGTCCGCCACCCCGGCGGGGACTCCGGGGACCGATGGATCTTCGGCTTTCCGGTGGCCTCACGGCCGAGGTCCACACCCGCGGCGCCCGCCTCCACGGGCTGTGGGTGCCGGACCGGTACGGCACCCCGGCGGACGTCGTCCTCGCCCCCCGCGACCCCGCCCTGACGGCCACGGACGCCCGGTACTTCGGCGCCACCGTCGGCCGCTACGCCAACCGCATCGCGCGAGGCCGGTTCTCCCTGGACGGGAGGCCGTACCGGCTGACCACCCAGGAGGACGGCCACTGCCTGCACGGCGGCACCGACGGCTTCGACACCCGGCTCTGGGAAGCCGAGAGCGTGCACACCCCGGAGCGGACCGGCGTGCTCCTGCGCCTCCGCAGCCCGGACGGTGACCAGGGGTTCCCCGGAAATCTGGACGTCACCGTCGCCATGCTCATCGGCCGCCACGACGAACTCGCCTTCTCCTACACGGCGTCCACCGACGCGCCCACCCTGGTCAACCTGACCAACCACGCCTACTTCAACCTCGACGGCGAGGGCGCCGGCGACGTCCTCGGGCACGCACTCGCCGTCGACGCCTCCCTCTACACACCCGTCGACGGCGAGCTCATTCCCCGCGGGGACCACCGCCCCGTCTCCGGCACCCCGTTCGACCTCCGCCGGCCGGTCCGGCTCGCCGAGGCCCTGGCCCGCGTGCCCGGCGGATACGACCACAACTTCGTCCTGCGCCCGCACGGCGGCGGGACACCGCGCCGGGCCGCGGTCCTCCACGCGCCGGCCACCGGCCGCCGCATGGAGGTGCTGACCACGGAGCCCGGCCTCCAGGTCTACACGGCGGGGCAGTTCGGCGGAACGGTCCTCGGCAAGAGCGGTACGCCCTACCGGACGGGCGCCGGCATCGCCCTGGAGACCCAGCACTTCCCCGACTCCCCGAACCGCCCCGGCGACCCCTCCCCGGTGCTGCGCCCCGGCGAGGAGTACCGGTCGAGGACGGTCCTGCGGTTCACCACCCGCGACGGCTGACCGCGTACGCGCACCCGGACACGGCCGTGCCCGCCGGCGGAGGAACCGGCGGGCACAGCCACATCTGCGCGGTGGCGTCAGACGCCCGCCCTTCGCTTGTTCCACACGTCGAAGCCGACCGCCGCGAGCAGCACGAGGCCCTTGATGACCTGCTGCCAGTCGGTGCCCACCCCGACGAGGTTCATGCCGTTGTTGAGCACCCCCAGGACCAGCCCGCCGATGATGGCCCCCAGGACCGTCCCGACGCCGCCGCTCATGGACGCCCCGCCGATGAACGCGGCGGCGATGGCCTCGAGTTCGAAGTTCACACCGGCCTTCGGCGAGGCCGCGTTGAAGCGGGCGGCGAAGACGAGTCCGGCGAGCGCCGCCAGCATGCCCATGTTGAGGAAGACCGCGAAGGTGACCTTCCTGTCCTTGACCCCGGACAGCTTCGCGGCGGGCAGGTTCCCGCCGATCGCGTACACGTGGCGGCCGATCACCGCGTTGCGCATCACGTAGCCGAAGCCGACCAGCAGCACGGCCAGGATCAGGAGGACGACGGGGGCGCCCTTGTAGCTGGCGAGCAGCAGGGTGGTGACGAGGACGGCCGCGACCAGCGCCGTCACCTTGAGCGCGAACAGACCCGTGGGAAGCGTCTCCAGGGCGAACTCCCGCTGGCGGCGGCGGTCCCGCACCTCCTGGAAGACCACGTACGCGATCAGTCCCAGGCCGAGGAGCAGGGTCAGGTTGTGGTAGTTGGTCTCCGGCCCCACCTCCGGCAGGAAGCCGTTGGCGATCTTCTGCAGCCCCTCGGGGAAGGGCCCGAGCGTCTGCCCCTTGAGGAAGATCTCCGTGAGCCCCCGGAAGAGCAGCATGCCGGCGAGGGTCACGATGAACGACGGTATGCCGACGTACGCGATGAAGAACCCCTGGAGCGCGCCGGCGACCGCTCCGAGGAGCAGGGTGACGAGCACCGCGACGGGCCAGGAGACCTGGTGCTCGACCATGAGCACCGCCCCGATGCCGCCCACCAGGGCCATCAGCGAGCCCACCGACAGATCGATGTGGCCGGAGATGATGACGATCATCATGCCGATGGCCAGGATGAGGATGTAGCTGTTCTGCAGCACCAGGTTGGAGACGTTGCGCGGCAGCAGGAGGTCGCCGCCCGTCCAGATCTGGAACAGGAGCACGATCAGGCCGAGCGCGAAGAGCATCCCGTACTGGCGCATGTTCCGCCGGACGCCGTCCAGGAGCACCCGGACGACCGGTGTCCCGGTGGACGGGGACCCGCTGCCCGGGGGCGCCGGGGTGATCGTGTTCGTGTCGGCTTCGGTGCTCATGCCTGGTGTCCTTCGCTGGGAACGGAGTCGGCGGTGACCGCCGGTGACGCGGGGGAGTCCTGTGTCATGTGCCGCATCAGCACCTCCTGGGTGGCGTCCTCGCGGGGGACCTCGCCGGTCAGCCGTCCGGCGGCCATGGTGTAGATGCGGTCGCACATGCCGAGCAGTTCGGGCAGCTCGGAGGAGATGAGGAGGATCGCCTTGCCCTCGGCGGCGAGCCGGTCGATCACGGTGTAGATCTCGAACTTGGCGCCGACGTCGACCCCGCGCGTGGGTTCGTCCAGGACCAGGACGTCCGGCCCGGCGAGGATCCACTTGCTGAGGACGACCTTCTGCTGGTTGCCGCCGGAGAGGCGACCGACCGGTTCGAGGACGTTCGGCGCCTTGATGTTCATGGTGCGCCGGAACCGCTCGGCCACCTTGCGCTCCTCGTGCCCGTTCACGATGCCGCGGCGGGCGAGGGTGCCGAGGGAGGCGAGCGAGATGTTCCGGCTCACGGAGTCCCCGAGGTCGAGCCCGTAGTGCTTGCGGTCCTCGGTGACGTACGCGATGCCGTGGGCGACCGCCTCGGGGACCGTACGGGTCCGGATCTCACGGCCCTCCTTGAGCACGGTGCCCCGCTCGTAGCGGCCGTACGATCGGCCGAAGACGCTCATGGCGAGCTCGGTCCGGCCGGCCCCCATGAGCCCCGCGACGCCGACGATCTCCCCGCGGCGGACCCGGAGCGACACCCCGTCGACGACCTTGCGGCCCCGGTCGAGCGGGTGACGCACCGTCCAGTCCCGGATCTCCAGGACCGGGGCGGCGTCGGCCGGGCCGTCGTACGGCGTGCGGTCGGGGAAACGACTGTCGAGGTCCCGGCCCACCATGCCCCGGATGATGCGCTCCTCGGTGGTGGCCGGATCCCGGACGTCGAGGGTCTCGATGGAGCGCCCGTCGCGCAGGATGGTGACGGAATCGGCGATCCCGGCGATCTCGTTCAGCTTGTGCGAGATGATGATCGACGTGATGCCCTGGCCCTTCAGCTCCCGCATCAGCCGCAGCAGCTTCGCGCTGTCCTCGTCGTTGAGCGCCGCGGTGGGCTCGTCGAGGATCAGCAGCCGGACGTCCTTCGCCAGCGCCTTCGCGATCTCCACGAGCTGCTGCTTGCCGACGCCGATGTCGGCGACCCGGGTCTCGGGGTGTTCGTCGAGACCGACGCGCCGGAGCAGCGCGGAGGCCCGGCGCAGCGCCTCGCGCCACTCGATGATCCCCCGGCGGGACGGTTCGTTGCCGAGGAAGATGTTCTCCGCGATCGACAGGTGGGGGACGAGCGCGAGCTCCTGGTGGATGATGACGATGCCGTGCTGCTCACTGGCCCTGATGTCCTTGAAACGGCACGGCTCGCCGTCGAAGAGGATCTCGCCCTCGTAGGTCCCGTGCGGGTGGACGCCGGAGAGGACCTTCATGAGCGTCGACTTCCCCGCTCCGTTCTCCCCGCACAGGGCGTGCACCTCGCCGCGACGCACGGAGAGGGTCACGTCGGAGAGCGCCCTGACGCCGGGGAAGGTCTTGACGATGGACCGCATCTCGAGGACGGGTCCGTCCGGGGACGGGACGGGGGCGGCCGGGGCGGGGGGTGCCACGGGGGTCACCGCAGCTCGCCGGCGTCGATGTAGCCGGAGTCGACCAGGACCTTGCGGTAGTTCGACCTGTCGACGCTGACCGGGTCGAGCAGGAAGGCCGGGACCACCTTCTCGCCGTTGTGGTAGGTGGAGTCGTCGTTGATCTCGGGCTTCTTGCCGGAGAGCACGGCGCTCACCATGTCGGCGGCGACCTGCGCGAGGGCCCGGGTGTCCTTGTACACGGTCTGCGTCTGCTGGCCCGCGATGATCGACTTCACGGACGCGACCTCGGCGTCCTGGCCGGTGACGACCGGCAGCGGCTTGGCGGCGCTCCCGTAGTCGTCGGACTTCAGGGCGGACAGGATGCCGATGGAGATGCCGTCGTAGGGGGAGAGCACCGCGTCGACCCGGGCCGTCGCGTAGGCGGAGGTCAGCAGGTCGTCCATGCGCTTCTGCGCCGTCCCGCCGTCCCAGCGCAGCGTGGTGACCTGGTTGAGCTGGGTCTGCCGGGAACGCACGACCAGCTGCTTCTTGTCGAGGTAGGGCTTCAGCACCTTCATGGCGCCGTTGAAGAAGTACTTGGTGTTGTTGTCGTCGTTGGACCCGGCGAACAGTTCGATGTTGAAGGGGCCCTTCTTGGCGCCGGTCTTCAGCCCCAGCTTCTCGACGATGTACGTGGCCTGGAGCTCGCCGACCTTCTCGTTGTCGAAGGAGGCGTAGTAGTCGACGTGGGGGGAGCCCAGGATGAGCCGGTCGTAGGAGATCACCGGAATGTCGGCGTCCGCCGCCTGCTGCAGGACGTTGGACAGCGCCTCGCCGTTGATGGCGGCCACGACGAGGGCGTCGACGCCCTGGGTGATCATGTTCTCGATCTGGGCGACCTGCTGGTCGGGGTCGTCCTCGCCGTACTGCAGGGTCGTGGAGAAACCGGCCTTCTCCAGGCTCGCGGTCATGTTCCGGCCGTCGGCGATCCACCTCTCGGAGGACTTGGTGGGCATGGCGATGCCGATGGTGAGGTCCTTCTTCTCCTTCGACTCCTGGCTGCCGCCCTCGCTGTTCTGTCCGCAGGCGGTCAGGAGCAGGGCGCAGCCGGTGGTCACGGCCAGGAGGGCGGATGCGGATCGGAACTTCTTCATGGGCGTTACCTGGCAATCCCGTCGTCGAGGGCGGCTCCGGCCGGGGCGGGCTCGACGGCAGCGCGGGTCCTCGCACCACCGGGACGGCACCGTTCCGGCTGGGTGGCCAGGGTGTCGGCACCCTGGTCGAGCTAGATTGTTAGCGCTCACAACAGCGTGATACAAGAGGCGCTAAGGTTTTTCTCGCATCGATACACAGCCGTGAGCGCGGAGAAGGGAGGCGAACGTGGCGCATCCTGCGGAAGACGTCCGCCCGCCGACGATGGCCGACGTCGCCCGGGAGGCGGGGGTCTCCCACCAGACCGTCTCCCGGGTGCTGAGCGGTCACCCCAACGTGCGCGCGGCCACCCGGGAGCAGGTCACCCTCGCCATCGAGCGGCTCGGCTACCGCCGCAACTCCGCCGCCCGCGCCCTGGTGACCCGCCGTACGAGGACACTGGGCGTCATCGCCGTCAACACCGCCCTGTACGGCCCCGCCAGCACGCTGACCGGCCTGGAGGAGGCAGCACGGGAGGAGGGCTACCTCGTCTCGACCGTGAGCCTGCGCACCGGAGAGGGGCAGGGCCTCAAGGACGCCATCGACCACCTCGCGGCCTGGGGGGTGGAGGGCGTCGTCGCCATCACCCCGCAGCGCTCGCACGTGCAGGCGCTCGCCGAACTGGACGCGCCCTTCCCCGTGGTCACCGTGGAAGGCGGTCACCAGCTCGACCTGCCCGGCGTCTCCCTCGACCAGGAACTCGGCGCCCGCATGGTCACCGAGCACCTCCTCGCCGCCGGGCACAGCAACGTGTGGCACGTGTCGGGCCCCGACGACTGGCTGGAGAGTGAGGCCCGGACCGCGGGATGGCGCGCCGTCCTGGAGGAGAGCGGCATCCGGCCGCCGCGCGTACTGACGGGCGACTGGAGCCCGCTGTCGGGGTACCGGGCGGGGCAGGAACTCGCGGGACTCGCCCTGGCCCGCCGCGGCGCGACCCCGGTCACGGCCGTCTTCGTCGCCAACGACCAGATGGCGCTCGGCGTCCTGCGGGCGCTGCGGGAGGGCGGGATCCGGACGCCCGGGCAGGTGGCCGTCGCCGGCTTCGACGACATCCCGGAGGCCGAGTACTTCCCTCCGCCGCTGACGACGGTCCGCCAGGACTTCGCCGCCATCGGCCGCCGGAGCATCGGGCTCCTCGTGGACCACATCGAGGGCCGCGCCCGGAAGGCCGAGCACCTCCTGGTGGAACCGCAGCTCATCATGCGCGCCAGTACGCGGCCACCGCACGAGTCCTGACCCGGCGGGCGTCTCCCGCCGCCGGCGCCCGTCGTCAAGCGCCCGCCGCTTGCCGTGCGGCGCCTCCGCTCCGGCGTCGGCTGCTTGTCGTCCGGTGCCTCCGCTCCGGCGTCGGCTGCTTCTCGTCCGGCGGTCGGCACGTGTCGTCCGGTGCCTTCGCTCCGGCGTCGGCCGCTTGCCGTACGGCGCCCGGCGGCCGGGACCGCCTTCTGCCCTCGGCCCCTGTCCTCCCGACGTCCCGCAGCTGTCGTCGGCGCTCGGTGCCGAGCGCCCGCCGCTTGCCGTCCGGGCGGCCGGCACCTGCCGTACGGCGTCCGGCGATCGGAACCGCCGCCTGGCCTCCGGAACCTGCCGTCCGGCGCCCCGGGACCGGCACCTGTCCTTCGGCGCCCGCTGCTGTCGCGCGGCGCCCGGCGACCGGGACCGGCTCCCCCCCGCCGCCCGCCCGCTGCCCGGCGGCGTCCGCGCGTCCGTCCACTCGGCGCCCCGGCGGGACCCGCGCCGCCGCCCGTTCCGCCCCGCCGACCGCTCCGGCCTCCCCGACCGTACCCGCACCGGGCCGGCCGGGGCGCGGGGTCCGCCCTCGGGCACCCGCGTGAGCGCTCACTTCGCCGCCCCACCGCACCCCGCCTGATGTTGGACAGAAGTGCCTCCAGCTCTTGTCCAAGTGAATTGTGAGCGTTAACAATCAGAGGGCTCCTCCGACCCGCCCCCTGCTCATGACGAGAGAGACGGCATCGTGACCCCACACGCCCTTTCCGGCCCCGCAGCCCCTCACCACCCCGAGGCCTGCACCATCGGCGTCGACTTCGGCACCCTCTCCGGGCGGGCCGTCGTGGTCAGGGTCCGGGACGGCGCCGAGCTCGGTTCGGCGGTCCACGCGTACCGCCACGCCGTCATCGAGGACACCCTTCCCACCACCGGGGCCCCGCTGCCCCCCGACTGGGCCCTGCAGCATCCCGAGGACTGGCGCGACGTCCTGCGCACCGCCGTTCCGGCGGCGCTCGCCGACGCCGGGGTCGACCCGGCCCGGGTCGTCGGCATCGCCACCGACTTCACGGCCTGCACGGTCCTGCCGACCACCCCGGACGGCACCCCGCTCGCCCTGACGCCCGAGTGGGCCGACCGCCCGCACGCCTGGCCCAAACTGTGGAAGCACCACGCCGCCCAGGAGCAGGCCGACCGGATCAACGCCCTCGCGCACGCCCACGGCGAGAAGTGGATCGGCCGGTACGGCGGGAAGATCTCCTCCGAGTGGCAGTACGCCAAGGCGCTGCAGGTCCTGGAGGAGGATCCCGCCGTCTACGCAGCCTGCGCCCGCTGGATCGAGGCGGCCGACTGGATCGTCTGGCAGCTCACCGGCACCGAGTCCCGCAACACCTGCACCGCCGGTTACAAGGGCATCCACCAGGACGGCTCCTACCCGTCGCCCGGATTCCTCGCCCGCCTCCACCCGGAGTTCGCCGACTTCCCCGCCACGCGCCTGGAGCACCCGCTGTCCCCCCTGGGCTCCCGGGCCGGCGGACTGAGCGGCCGGGCCGCGCGCTGGACCGGTCTTCCCGAAGGCATCGCCGTCGCCGTCGGCAACGTCGACGCCCACGTGGCCGCGCCCGCGGCGGGCGCCGTCGAGAACGGCCGGATGCTCGCCATCATGGGCACCTCCACCTGCCACATCCTCAACGGGGCCGTCCTCGCCGAGATCCCCGGCATCTGCGGGGTCGTCGACGGCGGCATCGTCGAGGGCGCCTACGGCTACGAGGCCGGCCAGAGCGCGGTCGGCGACATCTTCGCCTGGTGGCTCCGCCAGGGAGTCCCGGACCACTACCGCGCCGAGGCGGAGGCGGCGGGCGAGGACCTGCACTCGCTCCTGACCCGCAAGGCCGCCGCCCAGCGGGTCGGCGCACACGGCCTGGTCGCCCTGGACTGGATGAACGGCAACCGCTCCCCCCTGGTCGACCACCACCTCTCCGGGGTCGTCGCCGGACTCACCCTCGACACCCGGCCCGAAGACGTCTACCGGGCCCTGCTCGAATCCACCGCCTACGGCACCCGGTTGATCGTCGAGGCCTTCGAGGCCGGCGGAATCCCCGTCGAGGAGTTCATCGTGACCGGCGGACTGAAGAAGAACGCGCTGCTCATGCAGATCTACGCCGACGTGCTCCGCCGACCCGTCTCCGTCGGCACGTCCGAACAGGGGCCGGCGCTCGGCTCGGCCATCCACGCCGCCGTCGCCGCGGGCGCCTACCCCGACGTCCGCTCCGCCGCCTCGGTCATGGGCGGCGTCCGGCGCCACGCGTACGTGCCCGACCCCGCACGGGCGGACACCTACGACGCGCTGTTCGGCGAGTACCGCACCCTGCACGAGCACTTCGGCACCGGCCCCGACCTCCTCCTGCACCGCCTGCGTCGGATCCGCAACACCGCACGCGTCACCACCGGCGGCTGACCGGGGCACTGCGCCCCGCCCCGCACCGGCCCGACCCCTTCGCCCCAGCACCTCCGAGGAGCACCCGACATGACGCTCGCCCCGCCCGACCGCGAGATCTGGTTTCTCACCGGCAGCCAGGCCCTCTACGGCGACGACACCCTCGCCCAGGTCGCCGACCAGTCCCGCGCCCTCTGCGACACCCTCGCCGGCCAGGCCCGGCTGACCGTCCGCCTCGTGTGGAAGCCGGTCCTCACCGACGCGGCCGCCATCCGCGCGGTCTGCCTGGAAGCATCCGCCGACGACCGCTGCGTCGGCCTGATCGCCTGGATGCACACCTTCTCCCCGGCCAAGATGTGGATCGCCGGCCTGGACGCCCTGAGCAAGCCGCTGCTGCACCTGCACACCCAGGCCAACCGCCAACTGCCGTGGTCCACCATCGACATGGACTTCATGAACCTGAACCAGGCCGCCCACGGCGACCGCGAGTTCGGCTTCGTCCAGACCCGCCTCGGTGTCCCGCGCAAGACCGTGGCCGGTCACGTCTCCGACCCCGTCGTCGTCGAGCGCATCGCCGGATGGGCCCGCGCCGCCGTCGGCCGGTCCGAGCTGACCACCCTCAAACTCGCCCGCTTCGGCGACAACATGCGCGACGTCGCCGTCACCGAGGGCGACAAGGTCGAGGCGCAGCTGCGGTTCGGGGTCTCGGTCAACACCTACGGCGTCAACGACCTCGTCGCCGCCGTCGACGCCGCCCCCGAGGACACCGTCTCCTCCCTCGTCAAGGAGTACGAGGAGCTCTACGCCCTCGCGCCCGAGCTGCGGCCCGGCGGTGAACGCCACGACTCCCTGCGGTACGCGGCCCGCATCGAAGCCGGACTGCGGACCTTCCTCACGAAAGGCGGTTTCCGCGCCTTCACCACCAACTTCGAGGACCTCGGGGGCCTGCGCCAGCTGCCCGGGCTCGCCGTGCAGCGCCTGATGGCGGACGGCTACGGTTTCGGCGGCGAAGGTGACTGGAAGACCGCGACCCTGCTGCGCACCCTGAAGGCGATGGCCCACGGCCTGCCGGGCGGCACCTCCTTCATGGAGGACTACACCTACGACCTCACACCCGGTCAGGAGCTGATCCTGGGCGCCCACATGCTCGAGGTTTGCCCCTCCCTCACGACGGGGACGCCGTCCTGCGAGATCCATCCGCTCGGCATCGGCGGACGTGAGGACCCGGTCCGCCTCGTCTTCGACGCGGACCCCGGGCCGGCCGTCGTCGTCGGCCTCGCCGACATGGGCGAGCGGTTCCGCCTCGTGGCCAACCGCATCGACGTCGTCGCCCCGCCCGAGCCGCTGCCCCGGCTCCCCGTCGCCCGAGCCGTCTGGCGCCCCCGCCCCGACCTGCGCACCTCGACCGAGGCGTGGCTCACGGCCGGAGCACCGCACCACACCGTGCTGACCACCGCCCTCGGCGGTGAGGAACTCGACGACCTCGCCGAGATGCTGCGCACCGAACTCGCCGTGATCGACGAGGACACCACCATCCGGCGCTTCACGCGCGAGCTGCGCTGGAACCAGGCGTACCACCGTCTGGCCCAGAGCCTGTGAACACCCCCGCCGCTGCCGCCCCCATCGCCGCGTCCACCCCCACCAGGAGGGAGCCCTCCGTGAGCACCGCCGTGTCCGACGAACTGCGCCGAGAGGTCCTGGAGGCCAACCTCCGCATCCCCCGCGCCGGCCTGGCCACCCTCACCTGGGGCAACGTGAGCGGTGTGGACCGGCAGGCCGGCGTCTTCGTCATCAAGCCCTCGGGCGTGGCCTACGACGTCCTGCGCGAGGAGGACCTGGTCGTGGTCTCGCTGTCCGACGGCAGCGTGGTGGAAGGCCATCTGCGGCCGTCCACCGACACGGAGACGCACCGGAGCCTCTATCTGGCCTTCCCCTCCATCGGAGGCGTGACCCACACGCACTCCACCCACGCCGTCGCGTTCGCCCAGGCCCGGCGCCCCATACCGGTGCTCGGCACGACCCACGCGGACACCTTCAACGGTCCCGTCCCCGTCACCGAGGCGCTGACCCCCGAGCAGTGCGCCACGGATTACGAGTACCACACCGGTCAGGTCATCGTGGACCTGCTGGACGGTGACGACGCCCGGGCCAGGGAAGTGCCCGGCGCGCTCGTCGCCCACCACGGCCCCTTCACCTGGGGCGCGGACGCCACCGCGTCCCTGGAGCACGCGATCATCTGCGAGGCGGTGGCCGAGATGGCCCTCCACACCATCGCCCTGGGGACGGTCGAACCTCCGCGGCACGTCCTGGACCGCCACTACACACGCAAGCACGGGCCGGACGCCTACTACGGCAACCCCCGCTCCACATGACCCGCTCCGGGCGCGACCGCACCCGCCGCTCCGGGGGGAGCGACGGGTGCGGTCCCGGGTGCGGAGCGGGGTCAGGAACGGGTCCAGCGCTGGTTGGTGCCGTTCCAGCAGGAGTAGAGCTGGATCAGGGTGCCGTTGGCGGTCCCGTTGGCGGCGGCGTCGAGGCAGAGGCCCGACTGGACACCGACGATGGATCCGTCGGAGTTGAGGCGCCACTTCTGGTTGTCGCCGCCCCAGCAGCTGTAGATCTGCACCTTGGCGCCGTTGGCGGTGCCGGCGGCGTCCAGGCACTTGTCGCCGTAGACCCGGAGTTCACCCGCGGCGGTGTAGGTCCACTGCTGGTTGGTACGGCTGTTGCAGTCCCACAGCTGGATCTGCGTGCCGTCGGCCGTACCGGCTCCGGGCACGTCCAGACAGCGGCCCGAGGCGACGCCCCTGATCGGTCCGGAGCCGGGGGAGGGGGTCGGAGGCGGTGTGGGGGAGACGGCGTTGAGCGCGCTGAGGACGGAGGCGTACGCGGGCTTCTTGCTGCCGTCGCCGTTGAACAGCAGCGGCGTGTGCTCCGCCCGCCACGAGTCGGTGTCGCGCACGCCCCAGACGGTGATGCCGACGCAGCGCGGGACGGCCAGGCAGTCGTTGACCACGTTGGCGTACGTGGTCGGCGAGGCGCCCTGGATGTCGAGTTCGGTGACGGCCACGTCGACGCCGAGGGCGGCGAAGTTCTGCAGCGTGGTGCGGAAGTTGCTGTGGTAGGGGCTGTCGTTGTTGAAGTGGGACTGGAAGCCGACGCAGTCGATGGGTACACCGCGCTGCTTGAAGTCGCGCACCATGGCGTACATGGCCTGCGTCTTGGCCCAGGTCCAGTTCTCGACGTTGTAGTCGTTGTAGCAGAGCTTGGCGGCCGGGTCGGCGGCGCGCGCGGTACGGAAGGCGACCTCGATCCAGTCGTTGCCGGTGCGCTGCAGGTTGGAGTCGCGCCGGGCGCCCGAGGTGCCGTCGACGAAGGCCTCGTTCACGACGTCCCACTGGGTGATCTTGCCCTTGTAGTGGGCCATCACGCCGTTGATGTGGTTGATCATGGCCTGGCGCAGCGCGCCGCCGCTGAGGTTCTGCATCCAGCCGGGCTGCTGGGAGTGCCAGGCCAGCGTGTGGCCCCGCACCTGCTTGCCGTTCTGGACCGCCCAGTTGTAGACACGGTCGCCGGCGGTGAAGTTGAACTGCCCCTGCTGGGGCTCGGTGGCGTCGATCTTCATCTCGTTCTCGGCGGTCACCGAGTTGAACTCGCGGTTCGCGATCGAGGTGTACGTCGTGTCGTTGAGCCGCCCCGAGGCGATGGCGGTGCCGAAGTACCGGCCGCTCTGCGCCGCCGCGCGGCCGAGCGTGTCCTCGGCGGCGTACGAGGCCGGCGGTGCCACCAGCACGGTGGCGGAGCCCAGGAAGCCGACGCCGCGCACAGGCTGCCGATTCTGCGGCGGACGGTGGGCGGGGAAAGGGTGGGTGAACGCATGAAGGAACCTCCAGGACGGAAATCACGCGGCGAGGGGAATGCGGCGGAGAAAATCCGCTTCCGCGGCGTCCGCGTCCAGGGAAAAAGGACGCGTGCCGCCAGGGCGCGGCCCGGTCGAGGCCGGGCGCCGTGGGGCAGACAAAAGGTCTGGCACCGCTTCGGAATTCAGTCTGGAAATACCGCAGGGGCATGTCAACGGTTTCGGAGAATTTCGAGGACGGGATCCTCCTGAGGCGGCCTTCGGGGGATTTCCTTTGCTCGCATCTCCTCGAAAATATTTCGACGGGGAGCGCCGCTGAGCTGGATTTTCGCGCGCAGGGGGCGACGGCGTAACTGCCGGCGCATGCGTCGCCGGACGCACCGAAGGCCTCGCGGAGGAACATTTCCCCGGGGCGAGGAATCCTCCCCGGAGGGCACCGCCACGGTCAGGACGATTCCCGCCGGTCGGGATACGTGAGGTCGAACCACGGGAAATGGGCGTGGCCGGTGGACGGGCGGCCGTGCGACGTGGCGTACACGCCGAGCTGGACCCCGGTGAACAGCGGGGTGAGGAAGGTGGCGTCGACGGTGGCCAGGTCCTGCCAGGCGCCGCCGTGCGCCGCGTAGGCGAAGGTGTGGCGGAAGCCGCGGATGCGTACCCCCAGACGGACGGGGCCCGGGGGGACGGGAACGCCGGCCAGGACGTCGGGCCCCCGTCGGAGGGCGAGTCCCCCGGCGGTCCGAAGGAGGAGCAGGTGGGTGTCGTCGTCGCGGACGACGGCGAGGCCCGCCTGTTCGTCCGGTGCGGCGGGGGTGAAGCGCAGTTCGGTGGAGACGTCGCAGTCGGGCTGCTCCTGGGGACGGACCAGGAGGGACGGGGTCGCGCGCTCACCGAGGCGCTCGGGGCGGAGCCGGAGGCGCAGCCCGTCGCCGGTGGTCCAGAACCGCGTGCGGGGGGTGCCCAGGGTGTTCCAGTCCGCGGAGAGGGAGGCGAAGTCGTCGTGGACGGGGCGGCGGAGGCCGGTGTGGACGACGGGGGAGAAGACCGGCCGGCCGTCGCTCCAGGTGACCCGGGCGAGGAACGTCTCGCGGCCGACGGCGGAGCCCGGCCGGACGCCGAGCAGGACGGCTCGCCAGTCGCCGTACGGGGTGCGGACGAGGTCGGCGTGCCCGGTGCGGGTGACCGGGCCCTCCGCGACGGGAGGCAGCACCGGGTTGCCGGGAACACCCCGGTAGGGGCCGGTCACACGCTCGGAGCGGGCGGCGACCACGCTGTGCTCCGCCTCGGTGCCGCCCTCGGCGGTGAGCAGCAGGTAGGTGCCGCCGATCCGGTAGAGGTGCGGGGCCTCCGACCAGCGGGCGCCCGGGCGGCTTCCCCGCCACAGGACGTACTCGGGCCCCGTGAGCCGCCGTTCGCGGGGAAGGTAGGCACGCATCCAGATCTCGGTGCGGCCCGCCGCCTCGTCCAGGACGCGGGCGGCGGTGAACCACGCCCGGCCGTCACCGTCCGGCCCGTCGTCGAAGAACAGCGACGGGTCGAAGCCCTCGCCCTCCAGCCAGTGCGGCCGTGACCACGGCCCCGCCGGGTCGGTCGCCGTGACGACGAAATGGCCGGGGCCGTCCATCAGCGTGCAGACGAGGTGGAAGAGTCCGTCATGGTGCCGGATCGTCGGGGCGAACAGGCCCCGCGAGGGTCCGCGTCCGGTGAGGTCGAGCTGGGACGGCCGGTCGAGCGCGGAACCGAGGCGCCGCCAGTTCACGAGGTCGCGGCTGTGGAACACGGGAAGGCCCGGGAACCATTCGAAGCTGGACGTCACCAGGTAGTAGTCCGCCCCCACCCGGCAGACGGACGGGTCGGGGCGGAACCCGGGCAGCACGGGATCGCCCGAGAACGCGCTCATGGCAGCGGGACGATCTCGACCGGCACGGACAGCACCCGGTCGGCCCCCGGGTGCCGTACGGGGCCCCGCAGAGTGAAGGAGCCCTGGAGCGGCAGGTCACCGCTGGACCGTCCCACGGCCACGCCGATCTCCCCGGGTTCCACTCTTCTGCGCAGGTCCACCCCGGTGAACGAGGTCCGGTCGGCATGGACGGAGAAGGTGACCCGGGCGGCCGCGCCCGGTTGCAGCTCCACCCTGCCGAAGCCGGCCAGCCACCGCTGCGGCCGGACGACGGACGCCTCGGGGTCCGAGAGGTACAGCTGGACCACCTCCGTGCCGGCGACCTCGCCGACGTTGCGCACGGTGACCGCGACACAGACGGTTCCGTCCGTCGCCGCGACGGGATCCACCGCGAGGTCCGCGTAGTCGAAGCGGGTCCAGCTGAGCCCGTGGCCGAACGGGAACAGCGGAGTCGGGTCCACCGAGCTCCAGTCGGTGGGTCCGGCGAGCCGCGAACGCAGGTAGGTGCCGGGCTGGCCGCCGGCCCGGCGGGGGAGGGAGACGGGCAGCCGCCCGGACGGCTCCGCCGCCCCGCTGATGATCCGGGCCAGCGCCGTCCCGCCCTCCTCACCGGGGAAGAAGGCCTGGATCACGGCCGACGCCCGCTCGGCCAGGGAGCCGAGCGCGTAGGGCCGCCCGGAGACGAGGACCAGGACGGTCGGTACCCCGGAGTCGAGCACGGCGGAGGCGAAGGCGGCCTGGTCGCCGGGCAGATCGAGGGTCTCGGCGTCGCAGCCCTCTCCCGAGGTCCCCCGGCCGAACATGCCGGCCCGGTCACCGAGCATCAGCACGTTCACCTCCGGATCGTCCGCGGTGACCGTGAACCCGGCGGCGGACAGCGCCTCCCCCAGCGTCGGGATCTCCACGCCGGGGTCACCGGGCAGCGCGACGTGGTTGGGGAAGGAGTAGCAGCCGAGGAAGGACTGCGGATCGTCGGCGTACGGCCCGAGGACCGCGACCCGGCACGGCCGCAGCGGCAGGACGCCGTCGTTGGCGAGCAGCACGGTGGACCGTTCGGCCAGCAGCCTGGCCAGCGCCCGGTTCTCCGGCGGGTCGAGGTCGACCGGCGCGGGCTCGACGGGCTCCCAGCCGGGGTCGAGCAGGCCCAGTTCGGCCTTCTGCAGCAGGACGCGTTCCGCGGCCCGGTCGACGAGCTCCTCGGACACGCTCCCCGCCCGCACGAGCGCGGTCAGCGGCTCGCCGTAACAGCGGGCCGTGGGCAGTTCCACGTCGATTCCGGCGGTCAGCGCCAGCGCGCCGGCCGCGCCGCGCGAACCGGTGACGCCGTGCCGGGTCTCCAGGAAGGAGACGGAGTAGTAGTCGGCGACCACGACCCCGCCGAATCCCAGCTCGCCCCTGAGCAGATCGGTCAGCAGCCGCTCGTCGGCGGCCACCGGGACGCCGTCCACGTCGGTGTAGCTGTTCATCACCGACCGGGCGCCGCCCTCGCGCAGCGCCCGTACGAAGGGCTCCACCAGCACGTCGGCGAACTCGCGGGGTCCCGAGGAGACCGGGGCCATGTTCCGGCCGCCGCGCGAGGCCGAGTACCCGGCGAAGTGCTTGAGCGTCGCCACGACGCCGGCGCCTTCCAGGCCCTGGACGTACGCCGTGCCGATCGCCCCCACCAGACAGGGGTCCTCGCCGATGCACTCCTCGGTCCTGCCCCACCGGTAGTCGCGGACCACGTCGAGCACCGGCGCCAGCCCCTGGTGGACGCCGACCCGCCGCATCCCGGCGCCGATCGCCGCGGCCATCCGGCGTACGAGTCCGGGATCGAAGGAGGCTCCCCAGGCGAGCGGCCCGGGGAACACCGTCGCGCCGAACGTCATGAACCCGGTCAGGCACTCCTCGTGCGCGACCGCCGGAATGCCGAACCGGCCGGACCCGGTCACCTGCCGCTGGAGCGAGGCGAGCCGCTCCATGCCGGCTTCCGCGGTGACCGGGGCGGTGCCGAACACCCGGGTGAGCTGACCGAGCCCATGGGCCACGATGTCGTCCAGGCCGGGCGCGGACTCGCCGGAGTCGTCCTCCATCGGCGCGACGGGCGCTCCCGGATCCGAGGGCAGCGCCCAGAAACCGGCGAGCTGCCCCATCTTCTCCTCCAGCGTCATCCGTCCCAGCAGATCGGCGACGCGCACCGGCGCGGGCAGGAGGGGGTCACGCCAGGGCTCGTTCAAGGGGTTCTCCTAGGGACGAGGCGGGGCGGTGGAGAGCCGGACCTTCAGTTCGGTCGAGAGCTCCATCCGCGGGCTGACCAGGGGCTGGCCCTCCAGGAGCTGGAAGAGGGTGCGGGCGGCGACCCGGCCCATCTCCTCCAGCGGCTGGCGCACCGTGGTCAGCGGCGGTGACAGCCATTGGCACATCGGCAGGTCGTCGAAGCCGACGACGCTGAGGTCCTGAGGAATGCTCAGTCCGCCCTGCCGGGCCGCCTCGTAGACGCCCATCGCCTGCTGGTCGCTGCCGGCGAAGACGGCGGTCGGCGGCTCGGAAAGGGCCAAGAGCTCCTGGGCGCGCCGGAATCCGCCTTCGTGCTGGAAGTCGCCGAACCGGATCAGGTCGCGGTCGACCTCGATCCCGGCCCGCTCCAGGGCGGCCCGGTACCCGTCGATGCGGGCCTGGCTGCAGAGCATCTCCTTGCGTCCGCCGATCGCGGCGATCCGGCGGTGCCCGAGTTCCAGCAGGTGCTCGGTGGCGGCGAGACCGCCGGCCCAGTTGGTCGCTCCCACGCTCGGCACGGCGTTGCCGGGCAGGTCGATCGGGTCGATGACGACCAGCGCCACCCCGGCCCGCTCGACCTGGGCGCGCTGGGCGCGGGTGACCGAGGCGGTGACCAGGATGACGCCGTCGCTGTGGTGCAGGACCGGCAGGGCGGTCCAACTGGACGGCGTCGCCTCGCCCGGCGGGACGAGCGACACGACGGTGCCGACGCTCCGCTGGGCGCACTCGGCCTCGACGCCGCGCAGGATCTCCACCGCCCACGCGCTGTCCAGCCCGCCGATGATCAGATCGACGAGACCCGACCTGCGGGCCCTGCCCTGCCGGCCCGGCGGAAGGTAGTTGTGCGCGTGCAACAGACCCTCGATCCGTTCGCGGGTCGAGGGTGCGACGTCGGAGCGGCCGTTGATCACCTTGGACACGGTGGCCTGGGACACCCCCGCTTCCGCGGCGATGACGGCCAGGGTCGGACGCTGTTCGCTCAACTTCTCTCCTCTGCGCGGTGCCTTCGGCCGGCGACAGGTATCGCAAACTTTCGATGAGTTTCCGGGCGGCCCGACCTGCTTGTCAACCCTGCGAACACCCGGGCTCCCAGAGATAATTCGGTGCGAGGCCTTGACCGCTCAGCCACACGTTCCTAGTTTGTGGCAGCACGCAATTCGAGAGTATTTCGAAACATTTTCGGGCACGAAACGGCATTCCCCACCCCGGAGGTCCCATGGCCAGCACCCTCCCGAGCCGACGAAGCTTCCTGGCGCTCTCGGGCCTGTCCGCCCTGTCCGTCTCCCTCACCGCGGCCTGCGGAACCGGCGGCTCCGGTGGCGGGCCGGCGGCCGACGGCACGGTGTCCCTCGCGTGGTGGAACATCGCGACGACGGAACCGGGCAAGTCCCTCTTCCCGCAGATCTCCACGGCGTTCACGGCCGCGCACCCGAACATCGTGATCAAGACGACCTCGTTGGAGAACGAGGCGTTCAAGTCCAAGCTGACCGCCACCACTTCCTCGGGAAAACTTCCCGACGTCTTCCAGACCTGGGGCGGCGGCGTGCTGCGGCAGCAGGCCGAGGCGGGACTGGTCGAGGACCTCACCGACCTCCTCGACTGGTCGTCCGAACTCACCCCGGTCTCTCTGGAGGCGTACCAGTTCGACGGCCGGACCTACGCGGTGCCCTACGACATCGGCATGGTGGGCTTCTGGTACAACAAGAAACTCTTCGCCAAGGCCGGGATCACCGCGCCACCGGCCACCTGGGCCGAACTCCTCGAAGACGTCAGGAAGCTCAAGGCGGCCGGCGTCACGCCGATCGCCCTCGCGGGCAAGGAGAAGTGGCCGGGCCACTACTACTGGGCCTACCTCGCGATGCGCGTGGCCGGTCTCCCCGCCCTGCAACAGGCCGCCACCACCAAGGACTTCACCGGAGCCGGATTCGTCCGGGCGGGCGCCCACCTCAAGGAGCTGGTGGACCTCCAGCCGTTCCAGCCGGCCTTCCTCGGCGCCGGCTACGCCACGCCCGGCGGGCAGGCCGCGACCATGGGCAACGGCAAGGCAGCCATGGAGCTGATGGGGCAGTGGGGTCCTTCGGTGCAGAAGGACGCGGGCGCCGACCTCGGGGCGGACCTGGGCTTCTTCCCCTTCCCGACCGTGGACGGCGGCGCGGGCCGGGCCACCGAGGTGTTCGGCGGCGGCGGGGGCTTCGCGCTGCGCAAGGGCGCCCCGAAGGAGGCGCTGGACTTCCTGAAGTTCTTCGTCCTGGAGAACGAGCCGAAGCTGCTGGCCTCCAACGGCTACCTGCCGGTGGTCAAGGGCGCGGAGAGCCTCCTCACCGACGCCAACAAGAAGGTGGTGGCCGCCAGCCTGGCCAAGGCGACGGGCTTCCAGCTCTTCCTGGACCAGGCCTACCCGCCGGCGGTCGGCCAGGAGGTCAACGACAGCGTCGCCGACCTCATCGCGGGCAGGAAGACGCCCGAGCAGGTCACCGCGTCGATCACCGAGGCTGCGCAGGGTGCCTAGCTCCGAGACCACCCTCACGAAGGAGCGGACGGTGACGACCGCGCCGCCGCACCCGCCCGCACCGGTCCGGTCACTTCCGCGCGCGTGGGGGGACTGGGCCTCGGTCGCGTGGTTCCTCGCCCCGGCTCTGGTCCTCTTCCTCGTCTTCGTCCTCGCCCCGATCGTCGTCGCCGTCTACACCGGCTTCTTCAAGTGGGGCGGGATCGGCCCCCTGGACGACTTCGTCGGCTTCGCCAATTACACCAAACTCTTCGACGACCAGGTCTTCCTCGGCGATCTGGGGCGCGGCCTGTACCTGATCGTCCTGTCCGTCACGGTCCAGTTGCCGTTCGCCCTGTTCACCGCGGTCCTGCTCAACCAGAGGCTGCGCGGCCGGGCCGTCTACCGGATGCTGTTCTTCGCGCCGTACATCCTCTCCGAAGTGGTCACGGCGGTCCTCTTCACGATGATCTTCCTGCCCGGTGCCGGCATGGCCGACCACCTGGTGGGGCTCGTGGGCCTGGAGGGGCTGCAGGGCAGGTGGCTCGCCGATCCCTCGACGGTCATGCCGACCCTGTTCGTGGTCATGATCTGGAAGTACTTCGGCTTCCACATGATGCTCTTCCTCGCCGGACTGCAGAGCATCCCGTCCGAGATCCTCGAGGCCGCGGCCATCGACGGCGCCGGCGCCTGGCAGCGCTTCCGGCACGTGACGCTGCCGCTGCTCGGCCCGACGATCCGGATCAGCGTCTTCCTTTCGATCATCGGCTCCATCCAGCTGTTCGACCTCGTCTGGGTCATGACCGCGGGCGGGCCCAACCATTCCTCCGAGACGATGGCGATCGCGATGTTCCAGTTCGGGTTCAAGCGGTACCAGGTCGGTTATGCCAGTGCGATCAGCGTGGCGCTGTTCATGATCAGCCTGGTCTTCTCCCTCTTCTACCAGCGTTACGTGCTCCGCCGTGACCTGAGCGGGGCCGTCACCGTGGGAGGCGGCCGATGAACGCCCGCAGGGCGGCACGCGGACTGTCGCTGCACGCCGTGGTCTGGTTGATCGCCGCGTTCGTCGCCGTACCGCTGATCTACGCGGTGATCTCCGGGTTCAAGAGCACCGGCGAGCTCACGACGAACCCCTTCGGACTCCCGGAGCGGTGGCGGGTCGGCAACTACACGGGCATTCTCGGCGACGGGATGTTCTGGCGGCAGATCGCCAACAGCGCGGGCATCGCGATCGGCACGGCGTTCTGCACGGTCGCGGCCTCCGCGATGGCGGCCTTCGTGCTCGCCCGCTACACCTTCCGGGGCAGGGAGCTGTTCTACACGCTGTTCACGATCGGGCTGATGTTCCCGTTCGCCGTGGCCGTCCTGCCGCTCTTCCTCATGCTGCGCACCTTCGGCCTGCTCGACCATCCGCTCGGGGTGATCCTCCCGCAGGCGGCCTTCGGACTCCCGATGACGATCGTCATCCTGCGCGGCTTCTTCCGGACGATCCCGGCGGAGATCGAGGAGGCGGCCATCGTGGACGGCTGCGGCAAGTTCCGCTTCTTCTGGAAGATCCTGCTGCCGATGGCGCGCCCGGCGCTCGGCACGGTCTCGGTGCTGGCGATCGTCGCGAGCTGGAACAACTTCTTCCTGCCGCTGCTGGTGTTCAACGATCCGAAATGGCAGACGATCCCGGTCGGCGTCCAGCAGTTCCAGGGCCAGTACTCGACCGACTACGCCCTCGTCCTCGCCTACATCGTGCTCGCCATGGTCCCCGCGCTCGCGTTCTACGCCGTCGCCGAACGCCAGTTGATCGGCGGCCTCACGGCGGGCGCCACCAAGGGCTGACCCGCCCCGTACGACCTCCACCTCCAGGAGATCCGTACGACCGCCACCCCCCGAGGAGACCCGCGTGCCCTCCACCCCCGAGGAGACTCCGTGAAACGACTGACCGCGCTGACCGCCGGCGTTTTGTTAGCGCTAACATCACCGTCGGCCGCCACCCCCGCGGCGGACCCCCCGCGCCCCGTCGTCGACTTCCGCGCCGCACTCCAGCCCATCGACGGATTCGGCTTCTCCATGGCCTTCCAGCGGGCCGACCTGCTCGCCGGCGCGCGCGGCCTCAGCCCCGCCAAGCGGCGCGAGGTCCTCGACCTGCTGCTCAGCAAGGAGAAGGGCGCCGGCCTGTCGATCCTGCGCCTGGGCATCGGGTCGTCGACCGACCGGGTCTACGACCACATGCCGACGATCCTCCCCACCGACCCGGGCGGGCCGGACGCCACGCCGAAGTACGTCTGGGACGGCTGGGACGGCGGCCAGGTCTGGCTCGCCAAGGAGGCCAAGGCGTACGGCGTCAAGCGGTTCTTCGCCGACGCCTGGAGCGCCCCCGCCTTCATGAAGACGAACAAGAACGAGAACGACGGCGGCGAGCTGTTGCCCGAATGGCGGCAGGCCTACGCGAACTACCTCGTCCAGTACGCCAAGTTCTACAAGAGGGAAGGCATCGACATCACCGACCTCGGGTTCACCAACGAACCCGACTGGACGGCGACGTACGCCTCGATGCGCTTCACCCCGCAAGCGGCCGTCGACTTCCTCAAGGTGCTCGGTCCGACCGTCCGCGCCTCCGGCCTCAGGACCGGCATCGTCTGCTGCGACGCCGCGGGCTGGGACCGGCAGGTCGCCTTCACCGAGGCCATCGAGGCGGACCCGGAGGCCGACAAGGCCGTACGGACCATCACCGGCCACCGCTACAGCGGCCCGACCACGGTCCCGCAGCCCACCGACAAGCGCGTCTGGATGTCCGAATGGTCGCCGGACGGCACCACCTGGAACGAGAACTGGGACGACGGCAGCGGCTACGACGGCCTCACCGTCGCCGCCGACATCCAGAACACCCTGACCGTCGGCAACGCCAACGCCTACGTCTACTGGACCGGCGCCTCCCTCGGCACCACCCGGGGGCTCATCCAGCTCGCCAACCCCGGCGACGACTACCGCGTGTCCAAGCGGTACTGGGCCCTGGCCGCCTTCAGCCGGTTCATCCGCCCCGGCGCCGTCCGCGTACCGGTCACGCACACCGACCCGGCCCTGAGCGTCACCGCCTTCCGCAACACCGACGGCAGCCGCGTCATCGAGATCCTCAACACCGCGACCACCGAGAAGACCGCCGACTTCACCCTCCGCGGCGGACACGACCGGCACCCCGAGGGCTACGTCACCGACGAGACCCGCTCGATCACCCCGGCCGAAGTCGCCACCACGCGCGGCACCACCCTCACGGCCAAGCTCGCCCCCCGCGCGCTCACCACGATCGTTCTCGACTGATCCGCCACCACCCGAGGAGCCATCCATGTCCATGTCCCGGTCCATGTCCCGGCATCTCGTCGCCCTGTCCGCGGCCGTCTGCGTGGCGGCCGGCCTCGCCGCCACGCCCGCGACCGCGGAACCCGCGAGCAAGGAATCCGCGACCGCGCAGTCCGCGGCCGCCAAGCCCCGCCCCAAGACGCTCGGCGAACTGGCCAGGAAGCACCACAAGTACTTCGGCTCCGCCACCGACAACCCCGAGTTCACCGACGCCGCCTACCTGAAGCTCCTCGGCAGCGAGTTCGGCCAGACCACCCCGGGCAACGCCATGAAGTGGTACGCCACCGAACCCGAGCCCGGCGTCTTCGACTTCACCGCCGCCGACGAGGTCATGGCCTTCGCCAAGGCCCACCACCAGAAGGTCCGCGGCCACACCCTCGTCTGGCACAGCCAGCTCCCCGCCTGGCTCACCGACCGCGCCTGGACCGCCGAGGAGCTGCGCCCCGTCCTCAAGAACCACATCCAGACGGTGGCACGCCACTACAAGGGCAAGGTGATCCACTGGGACGTCGTCAACGAGGCCTTCAACGAGGACGGCACCTACCGCGAGTCGGTCTTCTACAAGACGCTCGGCCCCGGCTACATCGCCGACGCCCTGCGCTGGGCCCACGAGGCCGACCCGCACGCCAAGCTCTACCTCAACGACTACAACGTCGACGGCATCAACGCCAAGAGCGACGCCTACTACCGCCTCGTCAAACAGCTGAAGGCCGACGGCGTCCCGATCGAGGGCTTCGGCCTCCAGGGCCACCTGGCCCTCCAGTACGGCTACCCCGCCGGCATCAAGGAGAACATCCAGCGCTTCGCCGACCTCGGGGTCGACGTCGCGATCACCGAACTCGACATCCGCATGGAGCTCCCGGCGACCCCCGAGAAGCTCGCCACCCAGGCCACCTGGTACGCCGACTACGTACGGGCCTGCCTGGCGGTCAGGAAGTGCGTCGGCATCACCCTCTGGGACTACACGGACAAGTACTCGTGGATCCCCGCCGTCTTCCCCGGGGAGGGCGCCGCACTGCCCTACGACGAGGACCTGAGGCCCAAGCCCGCCTACCACGCCATCAGGAAGGTGCTGGGCGGATGATACGTACGGCGATCGTCGGTACCGGCGGGATCGCGGGCATCTGCCACGTGCCCGCGCTGCGGACGCAGGCCCACCGGGCCGTGCTCGTAGCGGCCGTCGACGTGGACGCGACGCGTGCCGAAGCCTTCGCGGCCGAGCACGGCATCCCCGCGGTCTACACCGACCTGCGCACGATGCTCCAGGAGCAGAACCCGGACCTCGTGCACCTGTGCACCCCGCCCTACCTGCACGCCGAACAGGCCGTCACCTGCCTGGAGTCGGGGGCATGGGTGTGGTGCGAGAAGCCGGTGGCCCTGTCGCTGGCCGAGCTCGACCGGATCCACGCCGCCGAGGGTCCCGCCGCCGCGGGCGCGGTGTTCCAGCACCGGTACGGCCCGGGGGCCCGCCACCTCCGCGACCGGATCGCGGCCGGGGCCCTGGGCCGCCCACTGGTGGCGCAGTGCGTCACGGCGTGGTACCGCGACGACGCCTACTACGGCGTGCCCTGGCGCGGCACCTGGCGGAGCGAGGGCGGTGGTCCGACGCTGGGCCACGGCATCCACCAGATGGACCTGATGCTCCACACGCTCGGCGCCTGGGCCGAGGTGCGCGCGATGGCCGGCCGCCTCGACCGCGACGTCCAGACCGAGGACGTGTCCGCGGCCCTGGTCCGGTTCGAGAACGGAGCCATCGCCACCGTCGTCAACAGCGTCCTCTCCCCGCGCGAGGAGAGCTACCTGCGGTTCGACCTCACCGACGGCACGGTCGAGCTGCGCCATCTGTACGGCTACGCGCCGACGGACTGGACCTTCACCGCCCGGTCGCCCGGCGTGACGTGGGAACCGCCGGACGGCCCGCCCAGTTCGCACGCCGCCCAGCTCGCGGACCTCCTGGACGGTTACGAGGCCGGGATCCGGCCCGACCTCGGCAGGCCCACGATGGAACTGGTCACCGCCCTCTACAAGGCCGCGATCACCGGCCGGCCCGTCCGGCGCGGCGAGATCGACGCGGCCGACCCGTTCTACGCCTCGCTCAACGGCGGCCGCCCGGAGGTGTTCCGATGACGTTCACCCTCCGGGGAGCCGAGGACTCCCTGACCGTCCGGGCGCGCGGGGTCGACCTCTTCCGCTACGTCCACCGGCCGGTCATGGACCCCTTCGAGGCGCCGAAACCCTACCTGCATCCGGTGCGCACGCTCGCCGGTGACGTGGTCACCGGCTACCGGCCGCACGACCACCGGTGGCACAAGGGCATCCAGATGACGGCCTCATGGGTGTCCGGTCAGAACTTCTGGGGCGGCGGCACCTATCTGCGCGGACAGGGCTACGTCGACCTGCCGAACCTCGGCACGATGCGCAGCCTCGCCCTGTCCGCCGAGTCGGGCCACGGGCGCGCCGTGATCACCGAGGACCTGGCCTGGCACACGAGCGCGGGGGAGCACTGGATCGACGAGCGCCGCACCCTGACCGCACGCGACGCCGAGACCGACTGCTGGACCCTGGAGGTGACCACCGCGCTGACCAACGTCCACGGCGCCACCCTGACCTTCGGCAGCCCGGGTACCCAGGGCAGAGAACTCGCCGGATACTCCGGACTCTTCTGGCGGGGCCCACGGGACTTCACCGGCGGCGAGGTGATCGGGCCCGCGATGGGCGAGAAGGGCGACTGGCTGGCCTTCACCGGCAGCCACGACGAGGTCGACCGCTCCTCCACGCTCCTGTTCCTGGACGATCCGGACACCCCCGGCCGCTGGTTCGTCCGCAGTGAACCCATCCCCGCCGTCAACCCGTCCCTGGCGTTCGACGAGGAGCTGACCCTGGCCCCGGGCGCCACCCTGGCCCGCCGCTACCGGATCGTCGTGGCCGACGGCGCGTGGACCCGCGCGCGCCTGGCCCGCCACGTCGAGGAACACCCGTGGTGACCCCGCTCCCCGGCGGCGTCGGGCTCTCCGGGCTGACCGTGTACGACTGGGAGGCCGCCGACGGGCTGCGCGGCGGCACGCCCCACATGCACCTCGTCTGCTCCGAGGCCTATGTCGTCACCGGCGGCGAGGGCAGCGTCCAGACCCTCACCGCCACCGGCTTCGCCTCGACCCCGCTGCGCCCCGGCGACGTCGTCCGGTTCACCCCCGGAACGATCCACCGCCTCGTCAACGCCGGGGGCTTGCGCCTGGTCGTGCTCATGCAGAACGGCGGCCTCCCCGAGGCGGGCGACGCCGTCCTCACCTTCCCCGCCCCGGTACTGGCCGATCCCGAGGCCTACCGGGCGGCGGCCACCCTGACCGGTGACCACGCGGCGGCGGCGCGCCGGCGCCGCGATCTGGCGATCGAGGGATTCCTGGCCCTGCGCGAGGGAGGGCTGCGGGAGTTCCACACCGCGGCCCACCGCCTGAAGAGGGACCTCCTGGACGACTGGCGGACCCGCTGGCGGGCCGGCTCCCTGGCAGCGGCCGCCGAGACCGGCCGTCAGCTGGAGCGCCTGCGGGCCGGGGACCTCTCCCACCTCGATCACGGCGAAGTGGCGCGGCTGAAGCGCCCCGAGGAACCGGTCTTCGGCATGTGCGGCCTCCTCCGACCCTGTTCCGTCCCCGTCCCCGTCGACGTCTCCGACCCCACCCACCCCCCTCACCCGAAGGAGCTCTCCCGATGAGATTTCGCCATCCACCCCTGGTCCTGAGTCTGGTCCTGGCGGTCCTGTCGTCCCTGCTGCTCGGGGCGTCTCTCCTCACCGCCCCGCCCGCCGCCGCCGCGACGGTCGACACCAACGCCTGGTACGTGCTCGTCAACCGCACCAGCGGCAAGGCCCTGGACGTCTACAACCTGGCCACCAACGACGGGGCCCGCATCACCCAGTGGACCAGGAACGACCAGAACCAGCAGCAGTGGCAGTTCGTCCCCTCCGGCGACGGCTACTACCGCGTCAAGTCCCGCCACTCCGGCAAGGTCCTGGACGTCCAGAACGGTTCCACCGCCAACGGCGGCGCGATCGTCCAGTGGACCGACCTGAACCGAACCAACCAGCAGTGGCGGCTCGCCGACAGCGCGGACGGTCACGTACGGCTCGTCGCACGCCACAGCGGCAAGGCACTCGAAGTCCAGGGCGGCTCCACCGCCGACGGCGCGAACGTCGTCCAGTACGACGACTGGGGCGGCGCCAACCAGCAGTGGAAACTCGTCATGGTCGGCGGCGGCACCCCCGGCACCTGTGCCCTTCCCTCGACGTACCGCTGGTCGTCGACGGGCCCGCTGGCGCAGCCCAAGCCGGGATGGGCCTCGCTCAAGGACTTCACCGTCGCCCCCCACAACGGCAAGCACCTCGTCTACGCGACCACGCACGGCGCCGCGGGAACGGGAGCGGGCTGGGGCTCGATGAACTTCACCCCGTTCACCGACTGGTCGCAGATGGCCTCGACCGGCCAGAACGCGATGTCGACGTCCGTCGTCGCGCCCACGCTGTTCTACTTCGCACCGAAGAACATCTGGGTGCTCGCCTACCAGTGGGGCAGGTCCGCCTTCTCCTACCGGACGTCGACCGACCCCACGAACCCGAACGGCTGGTCGGCGGAGCAGGAACTCTTCTCCGGCAGCATCACCGGCTCGGACACGGGCCCCATCGACCAGACGCTCATCGCCGACGGGACGAACATGTACCTGTTCTTCGCCGGTGACAACGGCAAGATCTACCGGGCGAGCATGCCGATCGGGAACTTTCCGGGCAGCTTCGGCTCGTCGTACACAACGATCATGAGCGACACGAAGAACAACCTGTTCGAAGCCCCGCAGGTCTACAAGCTCCAGGGCCAGGACCGCTACCTCATGATCGTCGAGGCGATCGGTGCGCAGGGCCGCTACTTCCGCTCGTTCACGGCCACCAGTCTGAACGGCTCGTGGACGCCCCAGGCCGCGACCGAGGGCAACCCCTTCGCCGGCAAGGCCAACAGCGGCGCCACCTGGACCAACGACATCAGCCACGGCGAGCTGATCCGCACGAGCGCCGACCAGACCTTCACGGTCGACCCCTGCAACCTGCGGTTCCTCTACCAGGGCCGCGACCCCAACTCCGGTGGCGACTACGGCCAGTGGCCCTACCGGCCGGGCCTGCTGACCCTGCAGCGCTGACGGTGTGACAACGGCCCGCCTCTCCGCCCGGAGGGGCGGGCCGCTCGCTCCTCAGGCCGCGATGCGGAGCAGTACGGCGGCCAGCTGCCGCACCGCCCCCTCTGCCTCGGCGAACTGACCGGGTGTCGGGTGCGTGGTGTCGAAGTTCCGTCCGCCTCCCGACGGCAGGGCCCGCCAGTGGAGGACCGGCGAGAGTGCCTCGATGCAGGCGGCGAGGAACCACGCGAGACGACCGTGGGTGCGGGCCAGCGTGATCGCCAGCGCTGCCAGGACCTCGCGCAGGTGCGCCAGGCGTTCCAGGTCGGACAGCACCTCCTGGACACCGGCGGGGCCGACCGCCTCGTGGAGGCCGGTCGCCGCGGCGAACGCCAGATCCCGGTCGCCGCGCGTGAGGTCCCACACCTGCTCGCGGAGCTGCTGCTCCACCTCTTCGATCAGCGCTCCGACCGCCGCCTGTACTCCCATGCCCTCACGATATCGCCACAACCCGCGCCACAACTCCCCCTCGTCTTCACACGTGAGCGGTACGACCGCCGCGGCCGGACCCCTTCGGCGTACGGTCCGACGCGGAGGTCCCGCGGCGTGCCCGGTCCGTCGGCCGGGACCGCCTCGACGAGGCCCCGGTCTCGGCCTCGCGGCGGGGAAGAAACGCCACGGCCCCCGCCGCGAGGCCCTCACCGTCACGGGAAGCGCTTCGCGATCGCCGCCGCGATCGCGTGCGGCGCGTGCTCCTGGATGAAGTGCCGGGCGTGCGGCAGTTCGACGACCTCCAGGTCGGGGAAGGCGGCCCGCATCCGCGGGACGCAGGCGTTCGGACGGAACACCATGTCCCGCATCCCCCAGACCAGCAGCGCCGGCTTGCCGCCGAGCCGGGCGGGCACCTCCCGGGCGAGCCGCTCCAGGAGCGGGCGCGCGGCGCGGATCTCCTTGGGCATTCTGGCCAGCCCCGCCGGGCCTCGGGGGTCGGCTGCACCGCGCGGTAATGGCCGGCCTCGGCCGGGGTGAGCGTGCGCCCCAGTTCCGCGAGCAGCACGCGCTCCACGAGGACGTTCCGTTCGACGATCCGCCGTTGCAGAGGACGGCTCCCCATGATCGCGCCGAAGGCCCGGTTCGCCAGCGCGTCGACCGGCCAGAACACGGTGTTGCCGAGCACGATCCCCCTGACCCGGTCCGCGCGCCCGACGACCGCGCCCAGACCGATGGGGCCGCCCCAGTCGTGTCCCATCAGAACGACCTCGTCGAGCCGCAGGTGGTCGATCAGCTCCCCGAGGACCGCGGTGTGCTCCGCGACGGTGTAACCGAAGCCCGCGGGACGCTCGGACAGTCCGAAACCGAGGTGGTCGACGGCGACGCACCGGTACCGGTCGCGCAGGTCCTTCACGATGTGGCGGTAGAGGAAGCTCCACGCCGGAGCGCCGTGACAGAACAGGAGCGTCGGCCCGGTCCCCTCGTCGATGTAGTGGACCCTCCCGGCGGACGAGTCGAACCACCGTGACCGGAAAGGGTACAGACGCGCGTCCGGTACGAAGTCGATCAGCATGGGGCCCCCTCGCCTACCGGGCTCCAGGGTGTCCCGGTCCCGGCGCGCACGGCAACGACCGGCGTCAACCGTTCACAACCGGAACCCGGGACGACCGGAGCTCGGGACGGAGGGGGTCAGTGCTCGCAGAGGGAGAACTCCCGCTCGTAGAGCTGCTCGTTGTGTTCGTCCACGAAGAACTTGCGTTCCCGCATGAGCTGTTCGCGGAAGTCCTCGGCCTGTTCGAGCGTCATGGTCGAGGTGTCGGCCCAGGGCTGCTGGGGAGGCACGTCGGAGGTCGAGACGATCGTCTCCGACGGGTCGACCAGGAAGAACGCCAGGATCTTGCGGTGTCCCGGGCGGCCGGGATCCGCCAGGCGGAAGGAGCCGACCCGGTGCTGCAGGACGTTCGGGAAGGCCAGGCAGCGCCCCGCCGGGGTCGCGACCGATCCCAGCACCTGGTTCAGCGTGTCCTCGTTCTCCAGCCCGTAGACCTCGCGCACGCCGTTGTCGTCGTTCTGCTCGTACTCCGGGTCGTCGAGCGCCGCCCGGAATCCGAGGCGGCTCTCGGTGATGTTCTCGCTGTCCCAGTAGAAGATGCCGGTCGAGACGATCCGCTCGTTCAGCATCCCCTCGACGTGCCAGGAGCCGCCGGCGTACTCCGGCTTCTCGGGGGTGAGGTGCACGGTGGCGAGCTTCACGATGACCTGGAGGCGGCGGCCGCGCAGGTCGACGCGGGCCGAGGCACCGGGCGGCTCGGGCGCGGTGAAGGCGGGGGCGTCCGGGACCACCGGGCTGCGGTTCTCCCACCAGTCGTCCATGGCCGTTTCCCAGGCCCGGACGGCGTCCCGGTAGGCCGTGTCGTCGCCGTAGGCGGAGGCGTCCGGGCGCTCCGGCTCGGAGTCGTACCACCCGTAGGGGTCGGCCTCGATGCGCGGGGGCCGTGGGTGGCGCAGATCGGTGAGGACGTTCTCCAGGAGCGGCCGGAAACGCGCGAACACGTCCGGCAGGACGGAGAGCAGCGCGCGGTGCTTCTCGGGATGGACGTTGTTGACGTAAGAACGGAAGGTGGCCTCGCCGTCCTCACTGATGTCGACGTCGGTGGGCAGCCACTGGAACCTCTCCGAGAACTCGTACTTCGAGTAGTGGTTCGTCGGGTTCCGCCATGCCCGCTCGGGCTCGCCGCTCACCCCTCTGACGAGGCAGAACAGGGACGGGTGCACCAGATCCAGGACCTGCCCGCCGGATCCGGGATGCCAGTCCTTCTCCGCGTCGGGGACCTCTTCCAGCACCCTGACCGCCTCGCGCAGCCGCGACCTGAGCCCGTCGTCGACCAGGGTGTCCGACTGCCACACGCCGTCGACGCCGGACACCTCTATGCCGGTCCGCTCGTCCCGCAGCGCGGCGTAGTGCGCGAGTTCGGCGAGCACGTAACGGACCTGCGCCTCGGTGAGGCCCTGGTCGAGCGCCTCCCGCGTCCACCGGGCGACGATCCCGGCATCGTTGATCTTGTCGAACCACCCGGGCTTCTCCCGGATGTGCGCGCTGCACTGCGTCATCTGGCGCTCCCGCACCGTTCGGGGTGTCGCGAACGGCAGGGTGCGGGACGTGTGGAAGGGCAGCGGGAAGGCGGGCAGGCCAGACAACTCTCTTGGTCCTCCGAGTCGGTGTGCGGTGGCCGGAAGGATACGTGAGCGCGCCGACACCGACGCCGTGGCCCCGCGGCCGCCGGGCCCGGACACCGGACGCCCGGCACGGTCCGGTGACCGGATGCGGGCGGTTTCGTACGGCCACGGTTGACGGCCGCCCGGGCGGGCAGCCGGTCTGTGAGACACGTACGGAACCGAACGAGGAGCCCTGATGCAGAGCGCACCCGAGCCGGAACTGCCCGATCCCGTACCGGCCGACCCCGACGCGGTGACGCCGGACCTGCCCGCCCCGGGGCCGGAGGCACCCGACATACGGATCGCCCGGCGCGACCGGCCCCGGACCGAGGACGCCGAGGGGGACGCCGCCGAGGGTGACGACTCCGGGGACACGGCCGAGGAGGCGCCCGGGCACGACCAGGGACGGGAGGGGGCGGAGCGGCGCGACGACGGCAGGGCGGTCGCCGGCCCGGGCACCCCGGCGCCCCAGGAGCAGACCGGCTGACACGGGGTTCCCGGCCCGGCCCGGGCGGACGGAGTACGGGCCGGGCCGGAGCGGCGCGCGGTTGCGAACCGGTGAGACCCGGCCCCCGGGCCCCCTGTCCCCGCCCCTGGCCGGGGCCGTGCCCCGGACCTGCCCATGGCCGACGGAACTCGGCCATGGTGGAAGCGGTGGTCGACACCGATCGGGGGCTGGGAGATACCGGACATTCTCGGGCCTGTGGCACGTGTAGGCCCTGCATCTTCTTTCAGTGGGAAAAATGCCCGTTGACCTGCGGGTTACGCGGGCGGCACAGCAAGTGTCTGAAAATATTTGCAGCAACTTGCGGAAATTTCTTCCGGGCGCGGAGGATCAGGGCATGACGAACCGCATGAAGCACGGAGCGCGCCCCACAGCCCTCGCCGCCACCGTCGCGGCGGGCCTCCTGACGGCCCTGGCCACCGCCTCTCCGGCGACGGCCGCCGAGTCCGCCGCACCCGAGTGCGTGCAGTACCACCAGAGCTGGCGCTACACCGACGTGCACAACGGATGCGCCGAGACCGTCGCCGTCACGGTCGCGTACACGAACGGCCAGTGGGCGCCGTGCCGGGTCGTCGGGCCCGGCCAGTGGGCGACCTTCGCCGGATACGGCACCGACGGCAACTACGTGACCGGGCTGCGGACCTGCGACCCCGCCGCGACGAGCGGCACCTGATCCGGCCGGCTCCGCGTCCCGTTACGCCCCGTGCCTCCCTGAGCCGGCCTGATCCGAAAGAAAGACCCTGGCCGTCCGGCCTGATGCCGGGCCCTCCGCCCGCCCCGCGCGACGCGGCGGCGGGAAGCCCTCCCGTACGGCGGATCCGGGATCGCGGGTCTCCGGGATGGTCACCGTGCGGCCGGGGGCGCAGCATGGAGGGAGTTCAGCCGGTGGCGCCCTCCACGCCGCCGGGCCGCGGGCGAAGGGAGCAGGCCATGAGCGACGGCGCGCCGCCCGGGCCGGACGCGTCCGGCGCTCCGGAAGCCGGTGCCGACCGGCCGGCACCGGGGCGGGGCCTGCTCGACTTCCTGAACGTCGCGGCGGTCGTCCTGGACGCGAACGGCCGGATCGTCTTCTGGAGTCCGCAGGCCACCGACACGTTCGGCTACACCTCGCAGGAGGCGCTCGGCCGGTACGCCGCGCGGCTGCTGGTGGGGGAGGAGAACCGTGACCGGGCGGTGGAGCTGTTCGGCGGCGTCATGGGCACCGGACAGCCCTGGTCGGGAGTCTTTCCCGTCCGGCACCGCGACGGTGCGACGCGACCGGTGGAGTTCCGCTCCATGCGCCTGCTGGACGACCTCGGGGACGTGTACGCCCTGGGGATCGCCGTCGACCAGGCCGCCCTGCACGACGTCGAGAGCCGGCTGGCGCTCTCCGAACAGCTGGTGTCCCAGGCGCCCGTCGGCTTCGCCCTCCTGGACACCGATCTGCGCTACCGGCTGGTCAACCGGGCACTGGAACGGATCAACGGCGTGCCGGCCGCCGAGCACATCGGCCGGCACCCCCGGGACATCCATCCCGACTCCAAGGTGGAGACCGTCGAGAAGGCGCTGCGGCACGTGCTGACGAGCGGCGAGCCGCTCATCGACCAGCACTTCGTCGGACGCACCCGGGCCGATCCCGCGCACGACCACGCCTGGTCCGTGTCCCACTACCGGATCCACGACCCGGCCGGAGAGGTGATCGGCGTCGCCACGTCCGTGGTCGACATCACCGAGCGCCACCGGGCCGCGGCCGAGGCCGAGCAGGCCCGGCGGCGGCTCGCCCTGATCGCGGACGCCTCCACCCGGATCGGGACGACGCTCGGCGTCGAGCAGACCGCCCGGGAGCTCGCCGAGGTCGCGGCCGGAGACCTCGCGGACCTGGCCGCGGTCGACGTCCTGGACGGCGTGCTGTCCTGCCGCACCGCCGCACCGCGCGCGGACGGCCCGGAACTGTTCCGGGCCCTCGCCGTCGCCTCCGCCTTCCCCACGCACCTCACCGCCGTCGCGGACCCGGTCGGCGAGGTCGCCGCCTACGGCCCCGAGCGGCTGATCACCCGGTGCGTACGCACCGGACAGCCCGTCCTCGTGGCCCACTGCGACGAGCAGGACCTCCGGCGCATCGCCCGCAGTCCGCAGGCCGCCGCGACCCTCGCCAGGAGCGGGGTGCACTCCTACCTCGCCGTTCCGCTGATCGCCCGCGACGAGGTCCTCGGCGCCCTCGACCTCCTGCGCGTCCGCAACCCGGCGCCCTTCGACGCGGACGACGTGCTCCTCGCCCGCGAGCTCGCCGCCCGGGCCGCGGTCGCCATCGACAACGCCCGCTGGCACCAGAACGTCCGCACCGCCGCCGAGACCCTCCAGCGCAGCCTGCTGCCGCCCGCCCCGCCCCAGCGCCCCGGCCTGCGGATCGCCTCCCTCTACCGGCCGGCCCAGGCCGCCAACGAGGTCGGCGGGGACTGGTACGACGTGATCTCCCTGACCGGCGACAGGACCGCCCTCGTCATCGGTGACGTCATGGGGAACGGCATCGACGCGGCGGCCACCATGGGCCGGCTGTGCACCGTCGTCCGCGCCTACGCCGCGCTCGACCTGCCGCCCGACGAGATCCTCCACCACCTGGACGACCTCACCGACGGGCTGGAGCACTACATCGCCACCTGCCTCTACGCCACGTACGACCCGCACACCGGCCAGTGCCGCATCGCCAACGCCGGACACCTCCCGCCGGTCCTGACCCGCCCGGGCCACCGCCCCCAGCTGCTGCACCTTCCCAGCGGCGCGCCGCTCGGCGTCGGCGGGGTCGTCTTCGACACCACCACCGTCCATCTGCACCCGGGAGACCAGCTCCTGCTCTACACCGACGGCCTCGTCGAAACCCGTGACGACCCCATCGACGAGCGGCTCACCACCCTGCTGGCCGCCCTCGGCCCGGCGGGCCGCGACTTCGACTCGCTGTGCGGGCGGCTGGTCGACGCCATGCGGCAGCCCGAGGACCCCGACGACGTCGCTCTCCTCCTGGTCGAGGCAGGGCACCACACGGGCCGGCCGGGAAACCGCTGAGGGCCGGCTCCCGGGCCGGGCCCGCGTACCGGCGCCCGGACCGGCCGCTCCGATCGGCCGGGGCACCGGCGAGGCCGTCTCACGCGACGGCGGTGCCCTCCAGTTCGACCAGCTGTCCGGGGACCGCCAGCCGTGTCACCCCGAGCATCGTGGTGGCCGGGGCCACCCCGGCGGCGGCCAGCCGTGACACCAGCACGCCGTAGTGCGGGAAGAGCAGGTCGACGTCCGTGGTGTACACGTTGAGCCGGACGAGATGCGCCAGGGTCATGCCCGCCCCGGCGAGCACGGCCTCGACGTTGTCCAGGCTCAGGGCCAACTGCGCGGCCATGTCACCCTCGTGACGGGGCCTTCCGTCACCGTCCATCGCGGTCTGTCCCGAGAGGTAGAGGGTCCGCGTGTGCCCGGAGACCATCTCTCCCTGGTGGAAACCCATGTCGACCGACCAGGTCACCGGGTTGATCGCCGTACGCTCCACTGTCCATCAGCTCCGTTCGCAGTCAAGGGTTCGCCGGCCGGGGGCGCGCGGGGCGCCACCGCCGACGTCGTGCACACGAGCCTCTCCGCGAATCACGACACCCTCCGTCATGTATCTCCGTAGAGTTCGCCCATGCGCGCGGACCGGCTCGTCTCCCTGGTGCTGTTGCTCCGCCGTCACGGCAGGCTGACGGCGGACGCGCTCGCCCGTGAACTGGAGGTCTCGACCCGGACCGTGCTGCGTGACATCGAGGCGCTGTCCGCGGCCGGCGTCCCCGTCTACTCCGAACGCGGCCGGCACGGCGGGTTCGCGCTGTTGCCGGGTTTCCGCACCGAACTCACCGGTCTGAACCACGAGGAGGCCCTCGCCCTGCTGACCGCCGGATCCGGGCCCGGCCGGCGGGCGTTCGGGCTCGGGCCGGCGCTCGCCTCGGCGATGCGGAAGGTGGTCGACGCACTGCCGGAGGGCCACCGGTCCGCCGCGAGCGACGCGGCGCGCCGTCTCCTCGTGGAACCGGAGACCGATCTGCTCTCCCGCCCCCTCGTCACCGAGGAGGTGCCCGGCACCACGATGAACGAGGTCCGGCGCGCGGTACTCACCGGGCACAAGCTGCGCATCCGGTACGCGGCCACGGGCCAGGCACCTCGGTGGCGGACGGTGGACCCGATCGGCCTGGTCACCGCCCGCGACCGGGTCTACCTGCTGGCGACGCGATCGGGCGAGGACCGCACGTACCTGCTGTCGCGGGTCTCGGTCGCCGAGGAACTCCCCGAGGCGTCACAGCGTCCGGACAGGATCGATCTGGACCGGATCTGGCGCGAGCGCTGTGCGCGGTTCCTGTCCGACGGTCACATCGCCGTGCTGATACGGGTCGACCCGGCGCGCCGCGAGGACGTGCTGAACACCGCGGTGGCCGTCCGCGCGGAGGATCCGGAGGCGGACGGCCGGCTGCGCCTGGAGGTGACGTACCAGGATCTGCGGCACGCCGAGTGGGCGCTGTGGCAGCTCGGCCCGGACGCGGAGGCCCTGACACCGCCGGAGCTGCGGACCGCGCTGCGCGAGCGCGCCGTCGCCATGGCCGGCCGCTACGGAGAACAGGGCCCTTCTCGCGGTCGGGCCGGGCCAGGAAGCGGCGGCCGGCGGACCCGTGGCACCCCCCGCCGCACGATGCCGTGACGAACCGGTACGTCCGCCCCGGCCCGGGGAGACTCCCCGGTCCCGTCCGGATCCACCGCCCGCGCGGGGAACCTTTTCCGGACAGCTGCCCTCATGGTCAGTGGGCGGAGGGAGGCACGCGCACCGCGACGCGTTCCCCGCCCCGTGGTCGCACGGATCTCGTGTGCCACGCAAACCCGTGCAGAAGAAGCCGAGGAACCCTGTGCCTCTGTCGCCGCGCCGACGTCTGACCGTGAACGCCACCGTGATCGCCGCCCTCGCGGCGGGACTCGCCCCCACCACCAGCGCCTTCGCCACCGACGCCTCCGCCGCGCGTCCGGCGCCCCCTGCCGCGGCGGCGCCCGCGGCCCCCGCCGCGGACATGGAGGGTGTCGCCGCCGCGCTCAACTCGGCCTTGGCCAACGGCGCTCCGGGGGCGATGGCCCGGTTCTCCGGTCCCGAGGGCGTGGAGAGCCGCACCGCCGGTGTGCGGAACCGCGTGTCGGGCAGCCCCATGGACATCGACGCGCGCTTCCGCGTCGGCAGCGTCAGCAAGACGTTCTCCACGGTCGTGCTCCTCCAGCTCGTGCAGGAGGGGAAGCTGGAGCTCGACACGTCCGTCAACCAGTACCTGCCCGGCCTGCTCCCCGACGACCGCATCACGGTCCGTCATCTGCTCACCCACCGCAGCGGCCTGGCCGACTACACCAACGCGATGTTCGCCGACACCGTGCCGGGCTTCGAAGCCGTGCGGAACCGGGTCTTCAGCCACCAGGAGCTCGTCGACCTCTCCCTGAGCGAGCCCCGCACCACCGAGCCCGGCGTGGCGTACAAGTACTCCAACGCGAACTTCGTGGTCGTCGGCATGCTCATCGAGAAGCTCACGGGTCGCCCGTTGGCCGACGCCTACGAGCGCCGGATCTTCAAGCCGCTCAAGCTGCGCAAGACCTCGTACGTCCACCCCGACACCCGGATCAAGGGCCTGCACGTCCGGGGCTACCTGCACCCGGACGCGGCCGGCGAGCCGCTCGTGGACTCCACGGAGCAGACGGTGTCCTGGGCGCAGGCCGCCGGGGCCGTCATCTCCAGCCCCGCCGACCTGAACACCTTCACCAGCGCGCTCATGCGCGGGCGGCTGCTGTCCCCGGCCATGATGGAGGCCATGACGACCGTCACCCCGACGGACGCGACCAACACCCGTTTCTACGGACTGGGTCTGCGCCGCTACGACCTGTCCTGCGGCGTCCAGGTGTACGGCCACACCGGCACGGTGCAGGGCTTCTACACGTACGCCTTCTCGACCCGCGACGGGCGACGCAGTCTGTCGGCCGTGGCGAACACCTCGAACCACGGCATCGCCAACACGGCCCTCGGCGGCACGCTGGAGCCCGCCTTCTGCGGCAAGAAGCCGGCGGCGGCGCCGTCCGCGCGCTCCGCCGCCCCGGCCACGGCCGGTGACACCGCCCTGCGGCCCGCGGAGCGGGACCTGCCCGAGCGCCACTGAGGCGCCTCGCCGGGAGGTCCGACCCTCGCGCCCTCCCGGCGCCCCCGCCCTCTCCCGGGCTGCCCGGGCGAGGCGGTGACGCGGCAGAGGGGAGCGGGAGACGCCGCGGAGGGTCTTCCGCTCGGCCCCCCGCTCGCCTTCTTCGCCTGCGACCGGTGCGCGCGTCAGCCCTGGGGCACCGCGACGTACGCCTCCTGGGGCGTGCTGGTCGGTGTGTAGCGGGACGCGGTGGGCGCGGTCGGAACCAGATCCCGGTGGATCACCTTGGACACGGCCTGGATCGTGGTCACGCCGTGGTTCATCGTGCTGTTGCCGTCGGTGAGCACGGTGATCGTGTAGTCGTGGCCGGCGCCCTTGAACGCGCCGATGCTGTGCACGCGCCAGCCGCGCGTGGCGCGCTGCAGCCAGCCGTTCTTGACGTGCACGGACACGGAAGAGGGCGCGCCGGCCGGGGTACCCCACCTCTGCGAGGTGACGACGTTCCCCATGAGCCGGAGGATGTAGGCGCGGGAGTTGTCACTCAGGACGGAGTTCCGGGCGGTGATCAGCGAGAGCAGCCGCTGCTCGTCGGTCACGTTGATCCGGGTGAGCCCCCAGTAGCCGCCCGACCCGGGCACCGTCCGCGTCATGCCGGCAGCCGCCAGGAAGCCCTTCACCTTGGTGATGCCGAGCTGGTTCCACAGGGCGGTGGTGGCCGCGTTGTCGGACTTGGTGATCATGGCGGTCGCGAGGTTCGTCTCGCGCGCGGTCAGGTACCGGTTGGTCTTCTTGGCGTCCCAGAGCAGCGTGGCGAGGACGGTGACCTTCACGACGCTGGCCGAGTCGTACGCCTGCGTGGCGCGCAGCGTGCAGGTGGTCTTCGTGGTGCGGTCGTGCAGGCCGACCGCGACGGTTCCGGAGCGCGTGGCGAGGGCGGCGGTGATGTCCCTCTGGAGCTTGGCGGCGAGCCCGGCCTTGCCGGACGTGCAGCTGACCTGGGGCGTGGTGGCGGCGGACGCGGGCGCCGCGCCCGCCGCGACGGGTACGAGTATCCCGGCGGCGGCCACGAGCGGAAGCGCGCGGGCGCGCAAGGTTATGTGGTGAGTCATGTGATGTCCCCTGGAAACGAAAAAACGAACACGCCTACGGCGTGCTCGCCTTACATGACTCGGGAGCGTGCGGATGGTTGTACGAATCCCGGGGCTTTTCTCCGGTGCGCCGAGGCCCCCGTCGGGCGCGCGCTCGCGGAGGAGGCCGCGCCCGGGTCGGCGGCCCACGACGCCCCGGGCGACGCGCCGACGCGGCGGCCGATCGTGGCCATGGGGCGGATCACGGAGAATCGATCACATGAGCCAAGGATGACGGCACACCGTTCCGCGGGCCGCGTCCCCTTCCTGCCGTCAGACTCCTGGGAGCAACCCCTCGGGTGGGGCGGGCGTACGGGCGATACGGGGTGGGTGTGACCAAGCGCGGTGGCGACGACCGTGCCGTTCCGGGCAGGCCGGGGCCGGGCGAGCCGGGGCCGGGTGCGGCGCACCACGGCGCCCCCGGCGCGGGCACGGCGACGGAGAACCGCCCGCGCGGACGGCAGCAGGGCGACGCGCGTCGGCGCGACGACGTGCCGGGCCGTGCGGTGCCCCGGCACGTGGCCTGCGTGATGGACGGCAACGGCCGCTGGGCGCAGCGGCGTTCACTGCCCCGGACGGCGGGGCACCGGGCCGCGGAGACCTCGGTCATCGACGTCATCGAAGCGGCCCGGGCGGCCGGAGTCGAGTGGCTCAGCCTGTACGCCTTCTCCACCGAGAACTGGAACCGTCCCGGCACCGAGGTCGACGACCTGATGCGCCTGGTCCGACGGGTCGTGCGCAAGCACGCGACGCTGCTCCTCGCCCGCGGCATCCGCTGCCGCTTCCTGGGGGTCGCGGACCCCCGGATCCCCCGGGAACTGGCCCAGGACTTCGACGATCTGGCCACACTGACGGCCGACAACCGGAGGATGACGCTGACCGTCGCCTTCGACCACGGCGGACGCCGCGACATCGTCGAGGCCGCCAGGTCCCTGATCCGCAGCGGAACACCCGCCGACGCGGTGACCGAACGGCTCTTCGCGGACCACCTGCCCTTCCCCGACACCCCCGACGTCGACCTCGTCATCCGCACCTCCGGCGAGCAGCGCATCTCCAACTTCATGCTCTGGCAGGTCGCCTACGCCGAGTGGGTCTTCCCCGAGGTCCTCTGGCCCGACTTCCGGGCCCCCGACTTCCTCGCCTGCCTGCGCGCCTACCACCGCCGCGACCGCCGCTTCGGCGGCGTGCCGCCCCAGAAGAACGGAGACCCGTCATGACGACCGGAACCACGGGAACGGCCGACGAGCCACCCCTGTTCGGCACGGAATCACGGTTCCACGCCTTCTTCGACGATCCGCGCTGGGCGCTGGCCATGATCCGCGCCACCGTCCTGGAGGCCGCGCACCCGCAGATCGGCGCCGCCCTCGCCGACAACTCCACCTTCGTGGCCCACCCCTGGCGCCGGCTGCGCAACACCTTCCTCAGCATGCGGCGCATGTTCGACGCCGACCCGGCGGTGCGCGAGCGGGAAGCCGCCCGGCTCAACAGACTGCACGCCCGCATGAGCGGCACCGACTCCCGCGGCCGCGCCTACGACGCCCTGGACCGCCCGACCCGCGCCTGGGTGGTCGCCACCCTCTTCGAGAGCGCCGTCACCATGTACCGGCTCAGCGGCCAGCCGCTCGACCAGGACACCATGGAGCGCATGTACGCCGAGTACCGCACGTTCCTCGCGGCGCTCGACGGCGACGCCCGGGAGCTCCCCGAGGACCTGCACGACTTCTGGCGGTACTTCGACGGGGTCGTCGAGGACGAGCTGGAGAACACCGAGGCGGCCCGCGTCATCCTCTACCGGCTCTTCGACCACCTGCCCGCCCCGGCACTCCTCGACGGAGCGCCGACACTGTGGGCGGCCGGCCGGGCCGTCGTCGGCCCGCTCCTGGGCGCGATCACCGTCGCCTCGCTCCCCGAGCCGTACCGGCGCAGGGCCGGGCTGCCCGAGATGCCCGGCGTGCCGACCCTGATGCAGGGCGCCTACCTCGCCGCCGGGCTCACCCGCTTCCTGCCCGAGGGCTGGATCAACGCCGAGACCGTCATCGAGACCCTCTCCCTCTCGCCCGACAGCGACGACCCCCGCGCCCGGACCGCGGCCGCGCTGCGCGCCCGCGTGAAGCGGGCGTCGGCCCTGGTCCGCCTCCTCACACCCCTGGGCGGCGACACCGGCTCCGACCCCTTCCCGGCCGCCCGGGCAGCCTCGGCGGCGACGGAAGAGGGGCGGCGCTCGGCGGAGGAGTTCTTCCGCCAGGTGCTGGACCAGACCGGCGACGGCCACCTCGACTGGCCCGACCTCGCCGCCATGGCACGTGAACTGGCCACCCGCCTCGACCTGGACGAACCCGAGGAGACCCGGCTCTACGACGCCTTCGCCGCCTGGTGGCGCGAGCTCCAGGCCGCCCTCGACACCGACGGCGACGGCCGCGTCAGCGCCGCCGAGTACGCCGCCGCCGTACCCTCCCTCGCCGGCCCCGCGCTCATCCGCGTCGCCGAGGTGCTCTTCGACGCCACCGACAAGGACGGCAGCGGAACCATCGACGCCGACGAGTACCGGGCACTCTTCCGCACCGCCTTCCACCGGGACCTCGCCACCACCGGCGCCACCTACGGCCGCAGCGCCTTCGTGGGCGATTTCGTCTCCTTCATGTCCGGCCGCCGCACGAACACGCCGTACGACCCGCTGCTCGCCGACGCCTAGGGGGCGTCTCACCCGGCGCCCCCACCGTGCCGCGTACGAGCGGGGAAGGGCCGTACGCGTGTCCTTCACCGGGCCGGCCGGCCCGTCGGCGTCCGGGGCTCCGCCCGGGGGCCGGGGAGGCGCGGCCGGCCGGGCGGGAAGGGGGAGGAGCCGCGCTCCAGGCGGTCGAGCAGGCGGCTCAGGGCGGAGTGGGCCTGCGGGGCGTCGAGACGGGCGGCGAGCTGGGAGAGGGCGCGGCGGGCGCGGTGGCGGGCGCGGGCGGTGCGGCCCGTCCGGTGGTCGGTGAGGGCGCGGGCGTACTGGGCGAGGGCGACGGCCCAGGTGTCGTGGCAGGCGGACGGCTGGGCGAGGGCCCGCCGCGCGGTCCGGGAGGCGTGCGCGGGCGCGAAGTGGCTCTGGACGACCGCCAGGGCGGCCAGGCTGACCATCCGGGTGGGACCGCCCGGGGCGTGGTCCGGGACGGTGTCGGCGGCGTGCCGGTAGTGCCCGGCGGCGGCGAGGAGGTCACCGCGCCGCCAGGCGAGCGTGCCGTGCGCGTGCGCCACGCGGCCGACGAGGGCGTCGTCGCCGGTGAGGACGGCGGTGGTCCAGGCCCGGTCCAGCAGCGCGCGCGCCGTGACCGGGTCGGCCCCGGCGGTGAGCCAGCCCGCCAGCCACTGGCCCCGGGCGGCCTGATGACTGTCGGCCGGGAGGAGGGGCAGCAGCGCCAGGAGATGACCGGCGCCCTCCCGGGCACGCTGCTGGGTCACCCACCAGAACCACAGGTGGAGCGCCGTCTCCAGGGCGATGTCGGCCCGGTCGGGACGGCGGGCGGCCCGGCCCAGCAGGCCCTCCAGGTCCGGGAGTTCGTCGTGGACCAGCCGGACGGCCTGCTGCTGCAGGCCCGTGTTCCACAGCGTCTCCGCCACCGCGGCCACGCTCCGGCAGTGACGGGCGTGCCGCTCCTCCAGCGCGGGCGCCTCACCCGCCGCGGCCAGGCGTTCGGTCCCGAAGTCGCGGGCGGACCGGGTCAGCCGGTAGCGCGGTTCGCACACCGCGCCGTGCTCCCCGCGCCGGTCGAGCACCCCGTTCGCGGTCAGTTCGGCGAGCGCCCGCGGCACGTCCTCGGCGGCGAGGCCGGCGCTCTCGCACACGAACGACGCGGCCTGCTCGGTGAAGGAGCCCGCGAACACGCTGAGACCGCGCCAGACGGCCCGTACGGCCGGGGCGCACAAGGCGTGCACGGCGCCCAGGGACGCCCTCACCGAGCGGTGCCGCCGCACGGCCGTGCCGGGGCCGGGAGCGGTGAGCCAGCACTGCCCGTGCGCCAGGCGGGCGGCGAGCCCGCTCACGCTGGTGTGCTCCAGCTGGGCCGCGGCCAGTTCCAGAGCCAGCGGGACGCCCTCCACCAACGCGCACACCCGGTCCACCGCGTGCCGGTCCCCGGGGGCGATCCGCCCGTGCCGGAGCGCCCGGGCGTGGAACAGCGCGGCGGCGGGGGAAAGGCCCGCCGCCGGCGGATCGGTGGGCAGCGGGCCGAGGCGCAGGACGTGCTCCGCGCCGAGACCGAGGGGGCGGCGCGCCGTGACGAGCACCCGCAGGTCCGGCAGGCTCATCAGGAGGGACTGGGTCAGCCGGGTGCAGTCGGCGTGCACCGGGTCGACGTCGTCCAGGACGAGGAGCAGTTCGCCGCCGATGACGGACCGCACCGCGGTGGCGAGGTCGGGGGAGGCGGTCCGGCCCGGCGCCTCGGTCGCGGCGTCCAGGGCCCGGGCGATCCGCGCCGCGAAGGCCCAGGGGCCGGCCGGAACGCCGTCGTGCCACCGGACCCGGATCACCGCCTGCCAGGGACCGGCCTCCGGCACGGCCACGGCCGCCAGGGCGAGCCGGCTCTTGCCGACGCCGGCCGCGCCCGTCATGGTGACCAGCCGGTGCGCGGCCAGGGCCGCTCGCAGCGCCGACGTCTCGGCCTCCCGCCCCACCAGGCCGGGGCTGCTCCCGCCGGGGTGGTCCGTGGTCCGGACGTCGTATCCGTGGCCCGCACGAGGCACGTTCGCCACTCCCATGATCAGTTCGTCCTCCCGTTCGTGACGCCCCGACGACGGCAAACGATTCCCGAAGTCCGCAGGTCCCGGTTGCAGAACCGTCACTGCAGAAGCGTCACTGCACCCCAACGTCTCCCCGGCACGGGAAGTAGCGCCGACGCCGCCCGCATCACCCGTCACGGTGAAAAGCGGGGCGCGCGGGAGCTGAGGGGCCGGACCGTTTCCGGGTGGGGGATGCCGTCGGCGGGCTTCACTCGAATGCCGCGTTCCCTGTCTCGGGAAGGGTCGTTGTGCGGGGTGCGACAACGGAAACCGAATTTGTTTCGAATGTGACGACTCTTAAGAGCAGGAACGTTCCGGCTCGTCGCGGTGGACGGAGGCGGACGGCTACCGCCCCCTCGGCCTGGAGGCCATCTGGAACACTCCGCGACACTCCTCCGCCGAACGGGCCTCTGAGTGGGCCGGCGAGCGGCGGCAACCGGCCGCCGCGTACCGGACGTGTGCGCAGGAGGAGGACGAGACCCCGGAAGAAACGTTCGTCCGCTCGCGGTGAGGGCGGATGCCTCCCCTGCCCACGCCGGGGCGGAAGCGCATGCCCGGGGAGCGGCTGCGAGGAGGGGCTCACGCGCCGAGCCCTCCCCCTACCCGCCCGGTTGAGTCCCCGTGGCCGCTCTCCTCGCCCTCCTGTCCCTGCTGTTCCTGCTGTTCCTGTGGTCCCTCGTTTCCGAGCGGCTGACCCGCCCGAGCGTCACGGCGCCCCTCGCGTCCGCGGCGGTCGAAGCCGTGCCGACGGGCGGCGACCGGCCGGCGGTCTCGTTCTCCAGGGATACGCGGCGCGGGCGGCTCAGGCGGGGGAGCGGCGAACGCATTCGATCAGATAGTCGCCGGACTCCGGATCGACCGTCACCCCGTGCGCCTCGCTGTGGAAGCCGGGGAACTCCCGGTCGAACGCCTCCAGCGCCCCCAGATACCGCAGCAGCGGGCCGTCGGGCGTGCCCGTGGACTCGCCGGGCATGAGGACCGGGATGCCGGGCGGAGTCACCGTCACCATCGCGGCGGCGACCCGGCCCGCGGCCTCCGCCAGACGCAGCCGCTCCGTGCCGCCCCGGATGAGGCGCTGGTAGCAGCGCTGGGGCGGCTCGACCGGCTCGGGCAGCTGCTGGAACGCGGCGTCCAGGGACGCGATCAGCTCCCCGCTCGCGAGGTGCTCGTGCATGTCCTGGCAGAGTCCGCGCAGCGTTCCGCCGCCGTAGCGCAGCGGGTACTGCTCCACCAGGCCGGGCAGCACCTCCTCCAGCGGAGCGTCGGCGTCGTACAGGGACTTGAAGTCCATCAGGGCGTCCATGAGCGTGCCCCACTTGCCCTTGGTGATGCCCATGGAGAACAGGATCAGGGTGGTGTAGCTGTCGGTCTTCTCCACCACGATGCCCCGGTCCGCCAGGTACGCGGTGAGGACGCGGGCCGGGATGCCCCAGGGCGAGGTCTCCCCGGAGGCGGTGACCCCCGGGCACGTCAGCGTGACCTTGATGGGGTCCAGCATGCAGTAGCCCTCGGTGAGCCCCTCGAAGCCGTGCCATGCGGCCCCCGGCTCCAGTTGCCAGCAGGACGGCTCGGAGCGCAGCAGCGCGGCGGGCGCGTCGGCGAAGGCGACCGGGGTGCCGGTGGCCGGGTCGGTGACGGTGTCCGGCTGCCACACGCCGAAGAACCACTCCGGGCGGTCGCCCGCCTCGGCGACCCGGCGGCCGGTGCGGACGACGGCCTGCCGGAAGCGGATCGCCTCGGTCACCGCCTCGTCGATCAGCCACTCGCCCTGGGGGCCGTCCATCATGGCGGCCGCCACGTCCAGGGAGGCGATCGCCGGGTAGAGCGGGGACGTCGTCCCGTGCATCATGTACGCCTCGTTGAAGCGCTCGTGCTCGACGGGTGCCCGGGGTGACGACCGGACGTGCACCATCGCGCCCTGCGACAGCGCCGCCAGCAGCTTGTGGGTCGACTGGGTGGAGAACACCGTGGGCCGCTCCGGGCCGGGGAGCGTGTCGGGCCCGACGGCCATGCCGTACCGCCCGGCGTACAGCGGATGGAAGCGGGCGTACGCGAACCAGGCCTCGTCGAAGTGGAGGCGCGGCGTGCTCGGGGCGAACGCGCGGGCCGTCGCCACCGTGTCGTAACACAGCCCGTCGTACGTCGAGTTGGTCACCACCGCGTACTGTGCCTCCGGCGCGACGGCGCCGGCCGCCAGGGGGTTCTCCGCGACCCGGGCCGCGACCGCCCCGGGCGCGATCGCGTGCGGGGGGAGCGGGCCTGCGAGGCCGTACCCGTTGCGGGTCGGCACCAGGTAGACGGGGCGGGCGCCCGAGATCACCAGGCCGTGCAGGACCGATTTGTGACAGTTCCGGTCGACCAGGGCGATCTCGTCGGCGGTCACGCTGTAGTGGCCCACCATCCGGTCGGCGGTGGAGTTGCCGTGCAGGACGAAGTACGTCCGGTCGGCCCCGAAGACCCGGGCGGCGTTGCGCTCCGCGTCGCCGATGGGCCCGTTGTGCTCGAAGAGGGAACCGAGCGCGCCGACGGAGATCGACAGGTCGCTGCGGAACAGGCGCTCGCCGAAGTACTCGAAGAAGGCGCGGCCGGTCGCGGACTTGAGGAAGGCGACACCGCCCGAGTGCGCCGGAGTGTGCCACGAGTACTCGTGGGCGTCGTCGAAGCGCCGCAGCGCCTTGAAGAACGGCGGCAGGATGTCCTGGTGGTAGGCCTGGGCCGCCGCCACGATGCGCCCGGCGATGAAGGTCGCGGTGTCCTCCAGCGGCCAGACGTAGCCGATCACCGCCTCCGAGACCCACAGCGGCAGCCGTTCGAGGTCGTGGTCGGAGTCGTCGTTCATCAGCAGGAAGACCGGCAGCCGCTTCCAGCGGCGCTGGATCCGGCGGAGTACGTCCGCGCCGCCGCCCTCCCCGTCGGTGCCGCCGGGCAGGTCCCAGGCGATCACGGCGGCCGAGAGCCCGGCCTCGGTCCGCAGGGTGGCCCCCGCCTCCTCGGCGCTGACGGCCCAGCGCGGCTCCAGGCCCCGGTTGTCCAGCTCCTTGCCGATGCGGCGCACCTGCTCGGTGCTGACACCGCCGGCCAGGGGGTTCTCGCGCAGTGCCAGCAGCACGCTGTTCCGTGTCATGTGTACGCCTCCGGTGGGGGGTGTGCCGATCCGCCGTGTTTGTCGGCTGCGGCACAGTGTGGGGGGCGCGGGAGGGGCGCGAATCGATCTTTCCCGCCGCTTTCACTCGCAGGTGGTAGCACTCGGGCGGAGGCGACGGCCGGTTGCGGCGAGGAGGCGGGCCGGTCCGGCCGGCCCGCCGCGCCCACCGTGTCCCGCTCGGTACGCATCCGGCCCCGCGGACCCCGTGCCCTCGTTCGGGCGGCGGGGACGCCGGAAACGGCCCCGCTCGGAGCCGTCGCCGCTCCCGCCGCCCGCGCATGGGGGCGCTCCGCCGGGGTACTCGGCACGCGATCACCTTCGCCGCCGCGCGGGGGCCGGCGCGAGAACGCGCGCCCGCCCCCGTACCGGCGCGGACCACCGTCGATGGGAGAGATGCCATGATCGCCACCAGCCCTCCAGCCGTCCCGCTCGCAGCCTCCGGTTCGTCCTCGATGCTGATGCCGCTCGTCGGGATCGTGGTGGTCCTGGTGCTCATCGCGGCGTTCTGGTGGGGGAGCAGGCGGGTCGCCCGCAGGCGCCGTTCCGTGGGATCGGTCCAGCCGCCGGCCTCCACGCGGCGGGGGGAGGGGACGCGATGAAGAAGACGGCGATCCTCTACAAGCCCGTCTCCCTGACCGTGGGCACGGCGGGCGGTCTGCTGGCCGGAGCGGCCTTCAAGCGGGTGTGGCGGCTCCTCGGCCACGACGACACCGACGCGCCCAACGCCACCGACGAGGACCGGCGGTGGGGCGAGGTGCTGCTGGCGGCGGCGATCCAGGGTGCGATCTTCGCCCTGGTGAAGGCCGCCGTCGACCGGGGCGGGGCCACCGCCGTGCGTCGGCTCACCGGCGCCTGGCCCACCTGACCGCGCGCCCTCACACCGTACGAGCCCCTGGACGCGCGCCGTCCGGGGGCTTTTCGGCTGCCCGGACACCGTGACGTCCTCGGCGGGGCCACAACGTACCCCTCGCCCCGCCGCCCAGGGGCCCACGGTGGGGAGTGCGGTCACCGCAGCGGGGACCGCCCCCCGGACGCCACCTCCCGTACGCCACCCCCCGGACACGGCTTCGCCCCGCACACGCTTCCGTGTGCGGGGCGAAGGGTGCCCGGGAGCCGGAGGGCGTCCGGCCCCCGTCCTGGGCGTGCGGCCCTGTCGTGCCGGGCCGCGCGGTGAGGGGCCGCGGTGCGGCCCCTCACGAGTGTCAGGCGTGGTGGGTGCGACGACCCGCGACGGCGCGGTAGATCAGCAGCAGGATGATCGACCCGATGATGGCGGCCACCCATGTCGAGAGCTCGAAGAACCCGTCCACGGCCTCGACGCCGAAGATCACCTTGCCCAGCCAGCCTCCGAGCAGGCCGCCCGCCACGCCGATGAGGGTCGTGACGACCAGCCCGCCAGGATCCCGGCCGGGCGTGAGTGCCTTCGCGATGAGCCCGGCCAGCAGCCCGATGATGACCCAGGCGATGATTCCCATGATGTGCCTCGTCTCCTTCGAGTTCTGCGTTGTGCCTCCCTCTTCGGGTGGACACGAACACCGTTTCTAAACCTTCCGGCCTCGCGGGAGACGCCGCGTTCGGCGGGCGAGAGACCCGGAGCGTGGCATTCCGGGCCGAGTACGATGCGCGCGAAGATCGTCGTACGCATGAACGAAAGGGCGTCCGCGCCACCATGTCCGGCTCCCCGAGCTCCGCGCCCCTCCCGCCCTCCTCCGCACCGCTGCCCTGGTGGCGGACGAGCACCGCACGGGTGGCGGCGATCGCCGCCGTGCCGCTGCTCGGGCTGATCAACGACCGCCTGGGCGGCGTGATGCTGCTGATCGCCCTGGTGCTGCTGTGGTGGCGCAGCTCCTGGCCCAAGCGGGGCCGTGTCGTCGCCTCGGTGGTGGCCGCGGCCCTCCTCGGAGCCGTCCTGCCCGATCAGCCGGCGCCCGCTCCGGACCGCGCCGCCGGGGCAGCCGCCCGCGCCGACGCGAAGCCCGTGGCCTCCCCGACCCGCTTCCCCGGCTTCCCGCGCCCCTCGCGGACGACGCCCGAGCCCACCATGCCCACGGTCCCGGACTTCACGGGCGACTCCCTCGACATCGCCTTCCCCCGCTCGCGGCGGCTCGGACTCACCGTGACCTACCACGACGCCTCCGACCAGAAGCGGCGGGTGGAGGGGCGCTCGCTGTGGAAGGTGTGCTTCCAGAAGACCTCCGGCACCCCCGGCGACCCGGCCGTCGACTTCGCCGTCGTCCGCGACGAGGAACCCTGCCCGCCGGCGGAGGGCCGCCCGGTGCCCTGGCCGAGGATGCCCGAAGTGGTCGGGACGGCCTGGCGCGCCGCCGTCGCCGAGGTGGTGGGAGCGGGCGTGCCCGAGGACCGGCTGTACGCCGAGGCGGCGTACCTCAACGACGTGCTGCCCGCCGAGGGCGCGTACGAGGAGTGGCGGGTGTGCCGGCAGGACCCCGCCGAGGGCGAACCGGTCACGGACGAGGTCCGGACGGTGACGCTCTCCCTGACCGCGCCCGGCACCGGCTGCCCTGACCCCGACCGGGGCCGGGACGCCCGGCTGCCGGACCGCGACGGCGACGGGGATCCCGACCGCGTCGACCCGTACCCCGGCGACCGCGACCGCACCCGCCTCCACCCCGACGGGCGGCCGAGCGGCTCCGACTCCTGGGGCGGCTCCGGCGGTTCGGGCGGATCCGGCGGCGGCTGGAGCCCCTGCCGGCACACGCGGTGGTGCTGACCGCCCTCCGGTGACCCGGGCGGCCCCGGCCACCCGCCCACCGCCTCGGCGCCCTTCTCTCCCTTCCGGCAGTGCCGCTGCCAACCCGTCGGACAAGCCGCCCGTTTCACGACATGACGCCGGCCCTTTCTCCCTCCGGGCACCGCCCGCGCGGCCCGGCGACCTCCTCCTCACGCGCGTGTGGAACCTCACATTCGGCATGGAACGCGAACGCCGGGTGAGGCACCCGTCCGCAAGGACGCGCCGCAAGGGCGCTGACCAGGAGGAACGAGAAGCATGCCCGAACTCTTCATCGGCGGAGCCTGGCGGTCCGCGCTCGACGGCCGGACCCGGGAGATCCGGTGCCCCGCCGACGGAAGCCTCGTCGCGGTCGTCGACGAGGCCGGCGGCAAGGACACCGTCGAGGCCGTCGCGGCCGCCCGCCGCGCCTTCGACGAGGGACCGTGGCCCACCACCCCGGCCGCCGAGCGGGGCGACCTGCTGCTGCGCGTCGCCGGTCTGCTGGAGCGCGACAAGGACGCACTGGCCCGCGCCGAGTCCCTCGACACCGGCAAGCGCCTGGTGGAGAGCGCGTACGACATCGACGACGTCATCGCCTGCTTCCGCTACTTCGGGCGGCTCGCCGGCACCGAGACGGGCCGGGTCGTGGAGACCGGCACCCCCACGGCGGAGAGCACCGTGGTGTACGAGCCGGTCGGCGTCTGCGCGCTGATCACCCCCTGGAACTACCCCCTGCTCCAGACGGCCTGGAAGGTGGCCCCGGCCCTCGCCGCCGGCAACACCTTCGTCCTCAAGCCCAGTGAACTCACCCCGCACACCGCCCTCCACCTCATGCGCCTGCTCGCCGAGGCGGGGCTCCCCGACGGCGTCGCCAACCTGGTGCTCGGCGCGGGCCCCGAGGCGGGCGCGCCGCTGGCCGAACACCCCGACGTCGACCTGCTCTCCTTCACCGGCGGGGTGCGGACCGGCCGCCGGCTGATGGCGGCCGCCGCCGCCACCGTGAAGAAGGTCGCCCTCGAACTGGGCGGCAAGAACCCGAACATCGTCTTCGCGGACGCCGACTTCGACGCCGCCGTCGACATGGCGCTCACCGCGGTCTTCCTCCACTCAGGGCAGGTCTGCTCGGCCGGGGCCCGCCTCCTCGTGGAGGACCGGATCCACGACCGGTTCGTGGACGAACTCGTGCGCAGGGCGGGCGACATCCGCCTCGGCGGCCCCTTCGACGAGGCCGCCAGGACCGGGCCGCTCATCTCCGCCGAACACCGCGCCAAGGTCGAGGCGTACGTCGAGAAGGGCATCGCCGAGGGCGCGGTACTGCGCTGCGGCGGCGCCCGTCCCCAGGGCGCGGACTTCGAGCGGGGCTTCTACTACCTGCCGACCGTGCTGGACGAGTGCCGGGCAGGCATGGAGGTCGTCCGCGAGGAGTCCTTCGGCCCCGTCCTCACCGTCGAACGGTTCCGCGACGGTGACGAGGACCACGCGGTCGAGCTGGCCAACGACACCATCTACGGCCTCGCCGGCGCCGTCTGGACCGGCGACGAGGCCCGCGCCCGCCGGATGGCCCGGCGGCTGCGCCTCGGCACGGTCTGGATCAACGACTACCACCCGTACGTGCCGCAGGCCGAGTGGGGCGGCTTCAAGCAGTCCGGCACGGGCCGGGAGCTGGGCCCGGCGGGCCTGGCGGAGTACCGCGAGGCGAAGCACATCTGGCGCAACACCGCGCCGGCCGCGCAGCGCTGGTTCGAGTAGTCCGCCCCACCGTCGAGGAGTCACCCATGACCGCAGCACCGCCCGGGCCCGCCGTGGCCCGTGACGACGACGAGCTCGCCGAGTTCGGCTACCGGCCGGAGCTCAAGAGAACACTCGGCACCTTCCACACCTTCGCCGCCGGCATCTCGTACATCTCCATCCTCACCGGCACCTTCCAGCTGTTCTACTTCGGGTTCGCCAGCGGCGGACCCGCCTACTGGTGGTCCTGGCCGATGGTCTTCGCCGGCCAGTTCATGGTGGCGCTCTGCTTCGCCGAGCTGGCCGCCCGCTACCCGGTGGCGGGCTCCATCTACAACTGGTCCAAGAAGGTGGGCAATCCGCACATCGGCTGGCTCGCCGGCTGGATGATGCTCCTCGCCTCGGTGGTGTCGATCGCCGCCGTCGCCCTCGCCTACCAGCTGACCCTCCCTCAGATCTCTTCGGCCTTCCAGATCGTCGGGGACGGGACGGGGCCCTACGACACGGCGACCAACGCGGTCCTCCTCGCCGCCGTGCTGATCCTCTTCACCACGCTCGTCAACGCCTTCGGCGTGAAGCTGATGGCACGGATCAACACCGCCGGCGTCTTCCTCGAACTGATCGCCACCGTCGTCCTCATCGTCCTCCTCGCCGTCAACGTCGTGCGCGGCCCCGAGGTCGTGACCGACACCGCCGGCACCGGCACGGGCCAGCCCTTCGGCTACCTCGGCGCGTTCCTCGTCGCCTCCCTCGCCTCGGCGTACGTGATGTACGGCTTCGACACGGCCGCCTCGCTCGGCGAGGAGTCCCTCGACCCCTCGCGCAACGCGCCGCGCGCCATCCTCCGCGCGATCGTCGCCTCCTTCGTCCTGGGCGGCCTCATCCTCATCCTCGCCCTCATGAGCGTCTCCAGCCTCAGGGGCGGGAAGATCTCCACCGACGGCCTCCAGTACGTCGTCCTCGACGTGCTCGGCCCGACGGCCGGCAAGGCGATGCTCTGGTGCGTCCTCATCGCCGTCACCGTCTGCGCGCTCGCCGTCCACACCGCCGCCGTCCGCCTCGCCTTCGCGATGGCCCGGGACAACAACCTGCCCGGCGCGTCCCGGCTGTCGAAGGTCAGCCCCCGCTTCGGCACCCCCGTCCTGCCGACCGTGATCATCGGCGTCCTGGCGCTGGCCATCCTGCTGGTCAACATCCGTCAGCCGCAGATCTTCACCGTCGTCACCAGCATCGGCATCATCATGATCTACCTCGCCTACCTGCTGGTCACGGGACCCATGCTGGTCGCCCGGCTGCGCGGCCGCTGGAAGCCCGCCGAGGGCAAGTTCTCCCTCGGCCGCTGGGGCCTGCCCGTCAACATCCTCGCCGTGCTGTGGGGCGCGGGCATGACCCTCAACCTCATCTGGCCGCGCGCCGCCGTCTACAACGCCACCGCCCCCCACCACTGGTACCTGCGCTGGGGTGCCGTCCTCTTCGTCGGCGCCATCGCGCTCGGCGGATTCACCTACTACTGGTTCGTGCAGCGGCACCGCACCGGAGTCCTCGCCGAACACGCCGCCCCGGCGGCCCCCGAACAGCCCGCCGCACCGAAGGAAGCCGTCGCCCGATGACCGACACCACCCGCACCCCCGAGACCCACGGCACCCACGAGACGTTCGACTACGTGGTGGTCGGCGGCGGCACGGCGGGCAACGTCGTCGCCGCCCGGCTGAGCGAGGACCCGTCCGTGTCGGTCTGCGTCCTGGAGGCCGGCCCCAGCGACGTCGGCGACGACAACGTCCTGAAGCTGGAACGCTGGATGGGCCTCCTCGAATCCGGCTACGACTGGGACTACCCCGTCGAACCCCAGGCCAGCGGCAACAGCTTCATGCGCCACGCCCGCGCCAAGGTCCTCGGCGGCTGCTCCTCCCACAACTCGTGCATCGCCTTCTGGGCCCCCGCCGAGGACCTGGACGACTGGGCCGCGGCCGGCTGCACCGGCTGGAGCGCGGCGGACCTCTTCCCGCTCTACCGGCGCCTGGAGAACAACGACGCGCCCGGCGATCACCACGGCCGCACCGGCCCCGTGAAACTGCGCACCCTCAAGGGCGGCGACCCCTGCGGCACCGCCCTGCTGGAGGCCTGCGCACAGGCGGGCATCCCCACCACCCCCTTCAACACCGGCCGGACCGTGGTGCGGGGCGCGAACTGGTTCCAGATCAACTCCGACGAGAACAACATCCGCCAGTCGTCGTCGGTCGCCTACCTGCACCCCGTCATGGGCAAGCGCCCCAACCTGGAGGTACGCACCGGGGTCCGGGCCAAGCGGCTCCTCTTCGACGGGGACCGCTGCACCGGAGCCGAGTACCTCGACCCGGACATGATCCACAGCCGCACGGTCCGCGCCCGCCGCGAGGTCGTCGTCTCCTGCGGCTCCATCGACACCCCGAAGCTCCTGATGCTCTCCGGCATCGGCCCGGCGGAGCACCTGCGCGAGGTCGGCGTCGACGTCCGCGTCGACGCGCTCGGAGTCGGCGAGAACCTCCAGGACCACCCGGAGGGCGTGATCATGTGGGAGGCGAAGCAGCCCATGACCACCACCTCCAGCCAGTGGTGGGAGGCCGGCATCTTCTACGACACCGAGCCGGGACTCGACCGCCCCGACCTGATGTTCCACTACGGCTCCGTGCCCTTCGACATGAACACCGCCCGGCACGGTTACCCCACCTCCGAGAACGCCTTCTGCCTGACCCCCAACGTCACCCGCGCCAAGTCGCGCGGCACCGTCCGGCTCCGCACCCGCGACTACCGCGACAAGCCGAAGGTCGACCCCCGCTACTTCACCCACGAGCACGACGTCCGGGTGATGACCTACGGCCTCAAGCTGGCGCGCCGCATCGCCGCACAGCCCGCGCTCGCCGGCTGGGCGGGCGCCGAGCTCGCCCCCGGGCCCGAGGTCCGTACCGACGACGAGCTGCTCGACTACATCCACAAGACGCACAACACCGTCTACCACCCGGCCTGCACGGTGAAGATGGGCGCGGACGACGACCCGACGGCGCCGCTCGACGCCCGCCTGCGCGTCAAGGGCGTCCGCGGCCTGCGCGTCGCGGACGGCTCCGTGATGCCGGACCTCGTGACCGTCAACCCGTGCATCACCACGATGATGATCGGCGAGAAGTGCGCGGACCTGCTCCGCGAGGACGCCCGGGCCTGACGGGAGCGTCACCGTACGGGGCCCGTAGCCCCCGCGCCCCCGCTCAGGCGGCGGGTTCGGGGGCCGGGTCCTGCCGCGACGGGCGGCGGTTGCCGACGCTCCGGTAGAGCGCGGGCGTGCGGTGCAGGACCGGGGCGGGCAGGCAGTTCTTGGCGTCGAGGACGATCCGCGGCTCCGCCATCCGGGGCACCAGCTCCTCCCAGTCGGCGCCCGTCAGCTCCGGCCACGCGGTCAGCACGAGCACCGCGTGCGCGCCGGTCACCGCCGACACCAGGGAGGGGTGCGCCACCCCGCGCGGCGCGGCGCGGCGCAGGTCCTCGGCCGTCATCGCCGGGTCCCAGACCCGTACCACCGCGTCGTGCTCGTGCAGCAGCGGGATCACCGCCCGGCTCGGCGCGGCCCGCAGGTCGTCGCTCCACGGCTCGTACCGCAGCCCGAGCACGGCCACGTGCAGACCGTTCAGACGACCCCCGGCGCTCTCCAGGAGCGTCCGCACGAGCAGCCCCGGCCGGCGGACGTTGGTCTCGATCGTGGCGTCCAGGAGCGGGGTGTCGATGTTCCGCTCCCGGGCCCAGTGCGCGAGCGCGACGGTGTCCTTCGGCAGGCAGGAGTCACCGAATCCCGTCCCGGGCGTGAGCAGGGCGGGACCGATCCGGGGGTCCAGGCCGACCCCGAGGATCACGTCGTCGATGTCGAGGTCCCCGTCGGCGCAGAGCCCGGCCACCTCGTTGGCGAAGCTGATCTTCGCCGCCAGGAAGGCGTTGCTCGCGTACTTGATCATCTCCGCGCTCGCCGGGGTCGTCGTCACCCACGGGCAGCTCACCCACGCGTAGAGCTCACGGCACCGCGCGAGCGCCGCGGGAGCGTGCGTGCCCACGACGGTACGGGCCGGGGCCTGCCAGTCGTCCAGGGCCCGGCCCTGGTTGAGGAACTCGGGGTTGTACACGAACCGCTCGCGCAGGTGAGGGTGCTCCGCCAGGAGTGCGTCGCTCGTGCCGGGCGGCACCGTCGACTTGAGCACCACCAGCGGCGACCCCTCCAGCAGGGCGGCCTGCCGCACCGCCTCGCGGACGTGGGAGAGGTTGGCCGTGCCGTCGGGCGCGGGCGGCGTCCCCACGCTCAGCAGCACCGCGTCCACCGGATCGGCGGCCGTCGTCTCCTCCAGGCACCCCACGAAATCCAGCCGTCCCGTCCGCAGGACCGACGCCAGATGCTCCGCGAGCCCCGGCTCGTACACCGCCGGCTCCCCGGCCCGCAGCCGCGAGAGCCGCTCCCCGTCCTGCTCCACACCGACCACCCGGTGCCCGTGCCGCGCGAGCGCCACCGCGCCCGTCAGGCCGACGTACCCCTGCCCGATGACCGCTACCCGCATGGCACTCCTCGACGCTCGTGGGTCCCCGTCTCCCACCGAAACACAGAACGTGAGGGAGTGCCCTGTTCTGGTCACCCTCCGCCGCGCCGGGCGCCGTGGACGCGGGCGCTGCCCGCCCCGCGTCACCGGGCCCGCCTCACCGGGCCTTCGTCACCAGCCGAACCGGCGGTCCGCCCAGGTCGCGAACTCCTCGAAGGTCAGCACGCAGTCGCCGTTCTGGTCGGCCGCGTCGAAGAGGGCGGCCGAGGCGTCGACGTCCCCGATGCCCCAGAGCGGGATCACGCCCTGCGCCGCGAGGGTCGGCCCCTTCTCGCGCAGCGCGCGCATCACCTCCATCCGCGTCAGGGTGCCGTCGTGGTCGAGATCGAGCGCGTCGAAGAGAATGCGGGCCTTGTCGCTCATCGCTGTCCTGCTTCCGTGTGACCGTACGCGCCGTCCGGCCGACGCTTCCTGTCCGGAAGGACGCCCCTTCCGCCCGCCGGGTTGCCCGTGCACCCCCTGTGGTAATTTGCCCGGGCCAGTCGCACTCCGCGTGTACGTCCCGTACGCGACGAGTCAGGGAATCCGGTGGGAATCCGGAACTGACGCGCAGCGGTGAGGGTGACGGGCGGAGCATCGGCCACTGGGCGGTACGACAGGCCCGGGAAGGCGTTCCGTCCGGACGACCCCGAGTCCGAAGACCTGCTGGCGGCCCCGGCGTCGTACCGTCGCCCGGGGAGCACCGTACGACAGGCTCCGCGTATGAGCCGTGGCCGCTAAGGACGCTTCCGTGCCGCTCGCCCGCCCCGCCCGTACCGCCGCGCTGCTTCTCGCCGGCGCCCTGCTCGCCGCCGGCTGCGGGGGAGGGGGACCGGCACCCGCACCCGCGAAGGGCGCCGCCTCCGGGTATCCCGTCACCCTCGACAACTGCGGGCGCGCGCTCACCGTCGCCCGGGCACCGCGCCGGGCCGCCGCCCTCGACCAGGGATCGGCGGAGATCCTGCTCTCCCTCGGCCTGGCCGACCGCATGGTGGGCACCGCGACCTGGACCGACCCGGTCCTGAAGCAACTGGAGAAGGAGAACGCGAAGGTGCCCCGGCTCGCCGACCGGTACCCCTCCTTCGAGAAGGTCCTCGACACCGAACCCGACCTCGTCACCGCCTCCTTCCTCCACACCGTCGGCACGGGCGGCGTGGCCCCCCGGGAGCGCTTCGAGAAGCTCGGCGTGCCCGCGTACGTCTCCCCGTCCGACTGCGCCGGCAAGGACAACAGCGGCGACGGCGACGGCGTCCGCACCCGGCCGCTGACCATGGACGCCGTGTACGGCGAAGTGCGCGACCTTGCGCGGATCTTCGGCGTCCCGGAGCGCGGGGAGAAGCTCGTCGCGCAGCTCCGGGCCCGGGTCGCGAAGGCCACCGCCGGCGACGACTTCTCCGACGCCTCGGTCCTGTACTGGTTCTCCGACGCCGAGGCCCCCTACATGGCCGGCTGCTGCGGGGCGCCCGGCATCGTCAGCGAGACGCTCGGCGTGAAGAACGTCTTCGACGACACCCGCGAGGAGTGGCCGCAGATCAACTGGGAGACGGTCGCCGACCGGGACCCCGACGTCCTCGTGATCGCCGACCTGACCCGGCGGGCGCAGTCGGCCGAGAGCGCCGCCAAGAAGATCGAGTTCCTGGAGTCCCACCCCGCCACCCGGAACATGACCGCCGTGAAGCACAAGCGGTACGTGCTCCTCAGCGGCCAGGCGATGAACCCGACCATCCGGACCGTCGAGGGCGTCGAGAAGGTGGCCGCGGCCCTGCGGACGTACGGACTCGCCCGATGACGGCCCCTCCCGCCCGGACACCGGCCTCGATACCCGGCCGGGCGGCGGCGGCCTTCCGCGGCCGCCGCTGGACCCTGCCGCTCGCCGGGGCCGCCGGGCTCGCGCTGCTCTGCCTCTCCGCCGCCGCCGCGATCACCGTCGGCCCCGCCGACATCCGCGTCGGCGACGTCTGGTCCACCGTGGCCGCCCACCTCGGCGCGGGCGCCACCGAACTCTCCCCGATCCGCGACGGCATCGTGTGGAACCTGCGCCTGCCCCGTACCCTCCTCGCCGCCGTGTGCGGCGCGGGGCTGGCCGTCTGCGGGGTCGTGATGCAGTCGCTCCTGCGCAACCCGCTCGCCGACCCGTTCGTGCTCGGGGTCTCCTCCGGAGCCTCGACCGGAGCGGTCGCGGTGGTCGTCCTCGGCGCCGGCGGGGGCGCACTCTCCGTCACCGGAGGCGCCTTCGTGGGCGCGGTCAGTTCCTTCGCCCTCGTGCTCCTGCTCAGCCACACCCTCGGCGGGTCGACCGACCGGGTGGTGCTCGCCGGTGTCGCCGCCATGCAGCTGTTCTCCGCCCTCACCTCCTTCGTGGTGATGACCGCGGCCGACGCGGAGACCACCCGCGGGGTCCTCTTCTGGCTGCTCGGCTCGCTCGCCGGCGCGAGCTGGACGGACGTCGCCGTCTGCGGCGCGGTGCTGGCCGCCGCCCTGCTGCTCTGCGGCGGTCACGCGCGGACCCTCGACGCCTTCGCCTTCGGCGAGGACGCCGCCGCGGCCCTCGGCGTCGCCGTCACCCGCACCCGTCTCGTCCTCCTCACCGTCACCGCCCTGCTCACCGCCGTCCTCGTCTCCGCGGCCGGCGCCATCGGTTTCGTCGGCCTCGTCCTGCCGCACGCGGCCCGCGCGCTCGCCGGCCCCGGCCACGCCCGTCTGCTGCCCGTGACGGCCCTCGCCGGCGCGGTCTTCCTCGTCTGGGCCGACACCCTCGCCCGTACCGTCCTCGAACCCCAGGAGGTCCCCGTCGGCGTGGTCACCTCGCTGATCGGCGTCCCGGCCTTCGTCCTCGTCCTGTACCGCACCCGGAGCGCCGGGAGCGGCCGGTGACCGCGCCCGCCCGGGCGGGGGAGGGGCTACGGGCCGCGCGCGTCTCGCGCACCGCCGGCGGGACCCTCGTCCTCGACGGCGTCAGCCTCACCCCGCGCCCCGGCACGGTCACCGGCCTCCTCGGACCCAACGGCTCGGGCAAGTCCACCCTGCTGCGCCTCCTCGCCGGGGTCCTCGCCCCGGACACCGGCGTCGTCACCCTGGACGGCCGGCCGCTCGCCGGAATCGGCCGCCGGACCGTCGCCCGGCGCCTGGCCACCGTCGAGCAGCACGCCGACACCCAGGTCGACCTGACGGTCGCCGACATCGTCCGGCTCGGCCGGGTGCCCCACCGCCGCGCGTGGACGCCCGCCTCCTCCGCCGACGAGGAGGCCGTACGGTCCGCCCTCGCCCGTACGGGGCTGACCGACCGGGCCCACCGGAGCTGGCGCACCCTCTCGGGCGGCGAGCGCCAGCGCGTCCAGATCGCCCGGGCCCTCGCTCAGGACCCCCGCGAGCTGCTGCTCGACGAACCCACCAACCACCTGGACATCCAGCACCAGCTCGACCTGTTGTCCCTGGTCGCGAGCCTGCGGCTGACCAGCGTGATCGCCCTGCACGACCTGAACCTGGCCGCCCTGTACTGCGACCGGCTCGTCGTCCTGAAGGAGGGCCGGGTGGTGGCCTCCGGTGAACCGGCCCACGTCCTCACGGAGGCACTGATCGCCGACGTGTACGGCGTCCGCGCGGCCGTCACCCGGCCCGATCCGGCGGGTCCTCCCCACATCCGCTTCCTCGGCACGCTGACGTCCCGGGCGGACTGATGTCCCCGTCGGACCGACGTCCCGGGCGGACCGGCACCGGGCCCGGCGGACGCCCGGCGCGCCCGTGTCCGGCGGTTTACCCGGGCGGCCCGCGGAAAGGGGCTGGTGGCAGGCGTGGAGCCGGGACCGGGGGGTCGGTACAGTCGGCTCGCCCCGACGGTAGCCGGACGTACGGGGCGACCTCCTCCGACCGGCAGGGGTAGCCATGACCAGTACATCCAGCACACCGGACGCGACCGCCGAGACCGACGCCGCCCCGGCCTCCCTGGCCGGGCGCGCCCAGCGGATGCGGCGGCGCCTGGAGCGCCTGATCGGCATCGCCGCCACCGAGGGGAACGCGCTGCGCGCCCTGCGCAACGGCGACGAGATCTTCCCGGCGATGCTCGACAGCATCCGCACGGCCCGGCACACGGTGGACATGATGACGTTCGTGTACTGGCGGGGCGACATAGCCCGGCAGTTCGCCGAGGCGCTGGCCGACCGGGCCCGCAGCGGTGTGCGGGTGCGCCTGCTCCTGGACGGGTTCGGCAGCCGGCTCATCGAGCAGGACCTGCTGGACCTCATGGACCGGGCCGGCGCCGAGGTCGCGTGGTTCCGCAAACCCCTGCTCCTCTCCCCGCTGAAGCAGAACCACCGCTGCCACCGCAAGGCGCTGATCGTGGACGAGTCCGTGGCCTACACCGGCGGGGTCGGCATAGCGGAGGAGTGGTGCGGCGACGCCCGCGACGAGAGCGAGTGGCGCGACACGCACGTCCAGGTGCGGGGCCCGGCGGTGGACGGCATCGCGGCCGCCTTCGCGCAGAACTGGGCGGAATGCCACGACGTCCTGTTCGACACGCGCGACCGCTTCACCGAGCACGAGCCGCAGGGCGATGCCGTCGTGCAGGTGGTCCGCGGCTCGGCCAGCCTGGGCTGGCAGGACATGCAGACCCTCATCCGGGTCATGCTCGAATCCGCCGAGCACCGCTTCCGCCTCGCCACCGCCTACTTCGCGCCCGACACCTACTTCGTCGACCTGCTGTGCGCGACGGCCCGCCGGGGCGTCGACGTGGAGATCCTGCTGCCGGGACCGCACACCGACAAGCGGGTCTGCCAGCTCGCGGGACGGCGCTTCTACGAGGACCTCCTCGCGTGCGGCGTCCGGATCTTCGAGTACCAGCCGACGATGATGCACGCCAAGATCATCACGGTGGACGGGGTGGCCGCGCTGGTCGGGTCGACCAACTTCAACCGCCGCTCGCTCGACCACGACGAGGAGGTCATGCTGGCCGTCCTCGACGAGGACTTCACCGCCACCCTGGACGGTCACTTCGACGAGGACCTTCAGGCCTGCGAGCGGATCCGCGCCGGGCGCTGGAAGAAACGATCCGTCTTCCACCGCGCCCAGGAGGCGGCGGTCCTGCCCATCCGCCGCTTCCTGTGACCGCACGGGGCACGGCGGGCCGTGCCCCGCACGCCGCGCGCCGGTGGGGAGGCCGGCGGTACGGCGTGTGAACCGGCAAGGCGTTGCCCGGCCACTTCGGGGCAAGAGGGGCCGTACGACGAATCGTTGGCACCGACCCCAGAGACGAGCGTGATGACGTTGTCCTTCTCCTCGCCCACCCAGCCCCACGACCACGCCCAGCACTCCGGAGGCACGAAGCACACCAACGGCATGGCCATCGCCGCGCTGGTCCTCGGCATCGTGGCGCTCGTCCTCTTCTGGACCGTCTTCGGCGGCATCGTGCTGGGCCTGGCCGCCGTCGTCCTCGGCATCATCGGCGCACGCAGGGCGAGAGGCGGCCGGGCGCCGCACGGCAAGATGTCGGTCGTCGGCGCGGTGCTGGGCGCGCTGGCCGTGATCGTCTCCGTCGTGATCCTCGCGATCGGCGCGTCCGTCCTCGGCTCGAACGAGTACAAGAACTTCGACGAGTGCGTCCGGGACGCCACGACGCAGAGCGAACGCCAGGCCTGCGAGCAGGACTTCGAGCGGGACATGAACGACTGACCCCTCACGGGCTCCGGGGCCGGGCCGGGAGCCGGTCCTCCCCCGGCGGCCGTCCCCCACCCGGGGGCCGCCGGACGGGGGAGGAACCGAGGTGATCGAGTGGCATCCGTTCGGCCGAGTTTTCGGCGTGCGGCGCGCGGCCACACGTCACTGTCGGATCCATCCCGCCCGTCGTCCCCTGGAGGACCCTTGACCAAGCACCCCACGCGGCGCCGCGCCGCCGTCGCGGTCGTCGCCACCGCGCTCTCCCTCGCCCTCGCCCCGGCCTCGCTCGCCGCCGCCGACCCGGCGCCCCAGGGCACGGCGAACACGGCGTCGCAGGGCCTGAAGCCGCTGGCGACGTCCCCGGCCGCGTACGAACTGGGCGAGGAACTCGCCGAACTCTCGGGCAAGGAGCTCGAGATCACCTACCTGGCCGCGATCATCCCGCACCACCGGAGCGCCGTCGAGATGGCGGAGCTGGAACTGCGACGCGGCGCCGACGCCCGCGTCCGCGCCGCTGCCGAGGACATCCTCGCGGGCCAGCGGCTCCAGCTGGTGGAGCTCACCCGCCGCCTGCACCAGTGGTACGGACTCACGCCGAAGCAGGCACGGGATAAGGCGCCTGAGGAGGCGCGCGAGGAGATCGACGCGCTGGCGAGCGACACGCGTGCCCGCGTCGAGGAGCTGCGCCGCACGCCCGCCGGGAAGGGGTTCGACACCGCCTTCGTACGCCGCGTGATCCCCCACCACTCGGCCGGCATCGTGCAGTCCCTCGAGGCCCAGGCCCGCGCGGCCCACCCGGAGCTGCGCGAGGCCGCGAGGACGGCCATCAGCGCCCAGCAGGCCGAGATCGACGACTTCCGCGCCTGGCTCGCCGGCCACAAGAAGTAGCGCCTCCCGCCACGGCGCGCCCCCACCCGGTGCGGGGGGGGGCGCGCCGTGCGCTGTGTGTGGGGGGAGGAGGACCCGGGTCACGGCCCGCAGCGGCACTCCCGCGCCTTCTCGTACGCCCGTCCCGCCCCCGGCGAGCGGGGGACGGGAACAACGGGGGAGACATCACCGCCGACAGCCGCGGCCCGTTCCCAGGCGCTCCCGCCCGCCCGGGGTCCGGTTTTCGTATGATTCAAGGGCTCGGATCGTGGCGGAGACACCGCCGTCCACCGGGTCCGACAGGAAGGCCCCCATGAACCGCTCGGCCCCCACCGGCGACGCCCGTCGTCCGGCCCCGCCCGCCGCCTCCGCCGCCACCCCGGGGGAGGAGCGGCCGGAGCCGGCGGCCGCGCTGCCGGCGGCCGAGACCTTCGAGGATGCGGGCCTGCCCGCCGCCCTCCTGACGGCGCTCGCCGAGCAGGGCGTCACGCGCCCCTTCCCGATCCAGGCCGCCACCCTCCCCAGCGCCCTCGCCGGACGCGACGTCCTGGGCCGTGGCCGGACCGGCTCGGGCAAGACGCTCGCCTTCGGCCTTCCGCTGCTGGCGCGCACCGCGGGCCGCCGCGCCGACGCCAAGCGGCCCCGGGCCCTGGTCCTCGTCCCCACCCGTGAGCTGGCCCAGCAGGTGACCGAGGCGCTCACCCCGTACGCCACGGCGCTCGGGCTGCGTCTCGCCGCCGTCGTCGGCGGACTGCCGATCGGCCGCCAGGCCACCGCTCTGCGGGCCGGCGCGGAGGTGCTCGTCGCCACCCCCGGCCGCCTCGCGGACCTCGTCGGACGGCGGGACTGCCACCTCGACCGGGTGGAGGTCACCGTCCTGGACGAGGCCGACCGCATGGCGGACCTGGGCTTCCTGCCGCAGGTCACCGAACTGCTCGACCTGGTGCCGTCCCGCGGACAGCGCATGCTGTTCTCCGCCACGCTCGACGAGGACGTGGACCTGCTCGTCCACCGTTACCTGGACGACCCGGTGGTCCACTCGGTCGACCCGTCGGCCGGGGCCGTCGACACGATGGAGCACCACGTCCTGGAGGTCCGGGCGCCCGACAAGTTCGCCGCCGCCACGGAGATCGCCGCCCGCGACGGCCGGGTGATCATGTTCCTCCACACCAAGCACTCCGTCGACCGCTTCACCCGGCACCTCGCGGGCAGCGGCATCCGGGCCGCGGCCCTGCACGGGGGCAAGTCGCAGCCGCAGCGCACCGACACCCTGGAGCGCTTCAGGACCGGAGCCGTCACGGTCCTCGTCGCCACCGACGTGGCCGCGCGCGGCCTCCACGTCGAGGACATCGACCTCGTCGTCAACGTCGACCCGCCCACCGACCCCAAGGACTACCTGCACCGCGCCGGCCGCACCGCCCGCGCCGGCCGCTCGGGCACGGTCGTCACCCTGGCCCTCCCCGAGCAGCGCAAGGACCTGGCCGGGCTGCTGGCGGACGCGGGTGTCCGCGCCCGCGTCACCCCGGTCCGCTCCGGCGAGTCCGCGCTCGCCCGCATCACCGGCGCCCGCACCCCGCCGGGCGAACCCGTCCCCGGCGCGGCCCCCGCCACCCCGGAACGCGCCCGGCGCGGCGGCGCCGCCTTCCGCGGCATCGGCACCGTCCCGGGCCGCCCCGGCCGCGCCCGCAACGAGTCCCGCCGCGCCGCGGAGGCCCGCAGGACGGCGGAGGCCCGCAAGGCGGCCAAGGCCCGGCGGAAGGGCTAGAGCGGGGAGCCACCCGGTCCCCTCAGCCCAGTACCTCCCGCAGCCAGGACCGTTCCGCCCGGCTGGTCGCGCGGGCGATGAGGAGCATGCCCCGGTGGTAGGGGTCGGTGGTGTCCTCGGCGCGCAGGGGGCGGTCGCCGTCGTGGAAGAAGCTGGTCTCCTGCCGCAGGAACTCCAGGCGCCGGCGCAGCACCGCGTGCTGCTCGGCCACGTCGGGGAGGTGGGAGAGGAAGGCCAGGACGGTGAAGAAACGGCTGCTGTCGCTGATGTCCAGGCCGTCCGCGTCCCTGAGCCGGCGCAGAAGTTCGGCGCGTCCGGCGGCGGTCAGGCTCAGGGTGTGCCGATGGGCGGCCGAGGCGCCCGGTTCCGCCCGGCGATCCAGCAGCCCGGCCTTCACCAGCCGGTTGAGCGCCGGGTAGAGACTGCCGTCGCTGACCGGCCGGACGTGGCCGGACAGCCCCGCGAGCTTCCGCCGCAACTCGTAGCCGTGCAGGGGCCCTTCGGCCAGAAAACCCAGAATCGCCAGTTCGAGCATGCTGCTAGCCTGCCACATCGAATCGAGGTACCTCGAATCGAGGTATCCCGTATGCCGGGCCGCGCCGTCACGGTGCCCCGGCCCGAGATGAGGAGGCGGGATGACGTACACCGAGGAATGGGTGACCGCGCGGGCCTGTGAGGCGTACGAACACGGCCGGGCGACGTTCGAGGTGCGGGCCGAGCGCTCCGCGCTCCTGGTCGTCGACATGCAGGACGAGTTCGTCCGGCCTGGCTGGAGTCCCTTCTGGGTGCCCGCCGCGACCCGCATGGCACCGCGACTGGGGCGGCTGGTGGAGGTGTGCAGGACCGCGGGCGTCCCGGTGATCTGGACCCTCTTCGACGACACGCATCTCGGCCTGGACCGGCCGAAGGCCCTGGCCCACCTGCCCCACGCCGACACCGACTGGCGCCGCCCCGGCGAGTCCGAGGTGTGGGGCCCCCTGGGCCGCCGTCCCGACGAGGTCCTGATCCGCAAGCCCTCGTACGGCGCGTTCCACGACACCCCGCTCGACACGGTGCTGCGCAATCTCGGCCGGGACACGGTCGTCGTCACCGGGACGCTCACCAACTACTGCTGCGGCACCACGGCCCGTCAGGCCTACGAGCGCGGCTACCAGGTCGTGTTCGGTTCCGACGTCACCGCCACCGACGACGAGGCGCGGCAGGAGCATGAACTCGCCGTCCTGCGGAAGGGTTTCGCGCTCGTCCTGACCGCCGAGGAGATCGCGGACCGGCTCGCCCCCGCCCGCCCCTGACGGGCGCGGGCCCGCGGACGCACCCGTCACCACACCCGGCGCCGTACGGACACGGGGCGGACCCCGTCGTACCGCGCCGGATGTCCCGCCCGGCCGCCCGTGCGGCGCCGGGCGGCCGTCGGCTCAGGCGGCGGCCGTGTGGCGCAGGATCTCGTCGGCCAGGCGGCCGTCCAGGGCCGCCGGCAGGCTGTGCCCGAGGCCCTCGACCACCACGAGCCGGGCCCCGGGGATCGCCGCGGCCGTCGCCTCGGCGTGCGGCAGCGGGTACATGGGGTCCTCCGTGCCGTGCAGCACCAGTGTCGGGGCGGAAATCCGTGCCAGGTCCCGTACGGTCAGTTCCTCCGGCGCGGCCCCGGCGAGCGTGTGGTTCAGCCCTGCCCGCAGATCCCGCGCCCGCGCGTGCACCCGCTCCTCCATCGCCCGGTACTCCCGCTCGTCGAACGGCAGCACCGGCCCGTGCAGCACCCGCCAGAGCGGCAGCCGCGAGACGGCGTACGCCTCACGGGACAGCTCGGGATCCGGCAGCGTCGACGCGAGCACCGCCAGCAACTCCGGCCTCGGCGGCGGCAGTTCACCGTCGAGCGGTGGCTCGCCCGCGAGTGCGCGCCGGACCTGCTCCGAGGTGTTCGTGCCGAGCGGCTGGGAGGAGAGGCTCGTCAGGCTCAGGACCCGTTCCGGCCGCGTCACGGCGAGCCGCTGGGCGATCACCCCGCCGAGGGAGGCGCCCACCAGATGCGCCCGCCCGATGCCGAACGCGTCCAGGACGGCCGGCGCGTCCAGGGCCATGTCCGCGACCGTGTAGGGCCGGGAGGCGTAGTCCACCGTGGACGAGCGCCCGGTGTCGCGGTGGTCGTACCGGACGACCCTGCGGCCCCCGTCCACCAGACGCCGGACGATGCCGTCGTTCCACTGGGTGCCCTGCGCCTGCGCGCCCATCACCAGCAGGACGGCCGGGTGCGACGGGTTCCCGAACTCCTCGGCCCACAACTCCAGTTCGCCGACGCGCACGGTCCGTTCGCGTCCGCCGAGCGCTCCGTCCCTTAATGCGTTCCTGTTCATGACATGGGAACGTATCCCACGGGGCGGGTCCGACCGTGGGTGAGGATCTGTGGTGTTCGACTCCCCGCACACACCCCGGGATTGACAGGCGTACTGATCAAGGATAGAAACGCCGACAGCGTCGCGGTGCACCCGGCAAAGAGACCGCCGAGGGCATGGAGGCGCGGAACCCAGGGATCCACCTTGGTGACAGTCCACGAACTCGACGTCCCGTCCGGCCCGCGCCGGAGCGACGCACCGCGCCCGTCCCGGGGCGCCTCCCGCCCGAACGGCGCTCCCCCGTGCGCCCCGTGGCCCTTCCCCTCGCCCGCGCGGCCTCGTCCCGGAACGCTCGCGTCCCGCGCACCGCGCCCCCGTCCCACCCACGCCCCCGCGCCCTGAGCCACCGGCGCGCGCCCGTACGTCCGCCCCGTGCCGTCCACTCCGGCCCGTGGGGCCCCGACGCGCGGCGCGCGGCCGTCCGGCCCGCGCGACCGACGCGGCCCCCTGGCCCGTCGGACCCCACCTCCGAACGAAAGGCCCCCCTGTGCCCGTGTCCTTCGACCACACCATCATCGTGTCCAAGAACCGTGAGGAGTCCGCCCGCTTCTTCCGCGACCTCCTCGAACGCCCCGCCGCCCCCTCCTGGGGTCCGTTCCTCAACGTCCAGCTGGACGACGGCACGCTGCTGCAGTTCGCCGAACCGCCCGTCGAGGAGGTCCAGATGCAGCACTACGCCTTCCTCGTCGACGATGATCTCTTCGACCGCGCCTACGCCCGCCTCCGCGAGCGAGGCGTCGAGCACTGGGCCGACCCGCAGATGACCCGGCCCGGCGAGACCAACACCGGACACGGCGGCCGGGGCGTCTACTTCAAGGATCCGGCCGGCCACGCCATCGAACTCCTCACCCGCCCGTACCTGTGACCACCACGCGGGCCGGGGCCCGGCGGGGGAACCGCCGGGCCCCGGCCCGCGTCCCTTCACGGCGTGAGCGACCACCCGGGCGACCCCCTCATCGACGGCCCGCACGACCCTTTGGACGACGAGGACGGCACCCTGGCCGAGAGTTCCGCCGGCTGCGCCTGGGCGGTCGTCGGCCTGGCGGCCGCGTCGGCCGTCGCGCTGCCCCGGGCCGCGTACAGCATCGAGGGCGGTTTCGAGTCCCACGCGCGGGACTGGAGCGTCATCCTCTTCGAACTGCCGCTCGTCCTGCTCGCCGGTTCCGCCCTGCCGCCGCTCATCTGGACGGCGGCCCGGCGGCGGCTGCCGGGCTGGGCCGCAGGGCTCGTCTGTATGGCGGCGCTCGCCCTCGGCCTGTGGGGCCTGACCCTGGTGTGGCATCCGCGCCAGGAGCCCGATCCCGGGTACGGCCCCGGCATCTGACCGGAGCGCGGCCCCGGAGCGCTCAGCGGCGTGCGGCGGTCACGGCGCCGGGGGAGACGTGCCACGTACGGCGGTAGCCCTCACGCAGCGGGCCGCCGACCAGCGCGAGGACATCGGTGGCCGCGGCGGCCAGCGGCGCAGGGTCGTCCGCGGCGCACAGCCGGGCATGACCGTCGAGAAGCGCGCCGCCCAGCTTCGGGTCGGCCGCCAGCAGCCTCCGGGGCCGCCACTTGCCGGCGCCGAGCCACGCCCCGCGGTGGTCGGACAGCAGATCGGCGGCACCGCCGAGAACGACCTCCGCGACCGCGAGCCGCTCGAAGCGGTCGCGCGCGTCACCGAGGTCGTCCAGGGCGTCCGACAGGCCGTACCGCTTCGTCTCGACCATGTCAGGGGCGAGCGCGCGGGGCCCGGCGAGAAGATCCGCCACGGCGAACGCGCGCGCGGCCCGCGCCGCACCGTCCCGGTCGACGAGGACCGCGCCGTCCGCGTACATGCTCTGCAGCGTCCCGCGCCGCGACTCCACGTCCGCCGCGAACAGCTCCGCGAGCCCGGTCCGTGTGTGCACGAACAGCTCCACGAGCCGTCCCTCGAACCGGATCGTCTCCCGGTACGTCTCCCCGCCCTCCTCCACCAGCACCGCCAGGTCCAGGTCGCTGGTGGCCGTGGCCCGGCCGGCGGAGGCCGATCCGGCGAGGATCACGGACAGGGCGTCGGGGAAGCGGGCGCCCGCGAGGCGGCGGGCCTGCCCGACCGGGTCGTCGATCATGATCCCAGCCTGGCACAGGCCCCCGGCCGGCGACGAGCCGTTTGCCCGGGCCGATCTCCGGGGCCGCCGTCCCGGGCGGTCCGGGGGGCCCGAAGCCGCCGGTCCGGGGCGCGGGAAGCCAGCCGAGGTCCGCCGCGTCAGTTGCCCGGCGTCGCCCGGCCGGTGCGGGCGAGGCCGGCCGCCGCCGTCGCGGCGCCGATGAGGCAGAGGACGCCGGTGACGAGGGCCGCCGTGTGGACACCGTTCATGAAGGCCTGGTGGCTGCCCGAGACGACGGCCCGGGCGAGGGCGTCCGGCATGCCCGGGGAGACGGGGGCGACGCCCATCGCGACCGCGTCCCGGGCGTGCAGCAGTTCGGCCGCCGGGCCCGCGGGCACGCCCGCGGCGGCGAGTTCGCCGGTGAGCGTGGCGCCGACGCGCCCGCCGATCAGCGACACCAGCACCGACGTGCCGAGCGCGCCGCCGATCTGCAGGGCCGTGGCCTGGAGCCCGCCGGCCACACCGGCGTCCTGGACCGGCGCCCGGCCCACGATCGCGTCGGAGGAGGCCGCGAGGACCATGCCGACGCCGAGCCCGAGCGCCACGAACGGCGGCCACATCGCCCCGTACGGGGAAGCGGTGTCCCAGGCCGCCATCCCGAACGCGGCCGCCGCCTGGAGCAGCATGCCCAGCGGCATGGTGAGCCGCGGCCCGAACCGTCCCGTGAGCAGCGCCCCCAGGGGCGAGGCGGCCAGGGACGCCAGACTCAGCGGCAGGGTGCGGACGCCGGCGTCGACGGGGGAGAGGCCCCGGACGTTCTGCAGGTACAGCATCACGAAGAAGATGACACCGAGCAGGACGAAGAAGTTCAGGGCCGTGACGACCGTGCCCGTGGTCAGCGCACGGTCCCGGAACAGCCGCATCGGGAGCAGCGGCTGGTCGATCCGGGCCTCGTACACGCCGAAGCCGACGAGGAGCACCAGGCCGGCCGCGAGGCAGCCGAGCGTGCCCGCCGAGGACCAGCCCCACGTCTCGCCCTTCACGACGCCGAGGACCAGGAGCAGCAGCGCCACCGCGAGGAGCAGGACACCGGGGACGTCGAAGCGGCGCCCCGTGCCCTCGGAGCGGGCCTGCGGGAGGACGAGGGCGCCGAACAGCAGCGCCACGATCCCGATCGGGGCGTTGATGAAGAAGACGGACTCCCAGGAGACCCGCTCGACCAGCACGCCGCCGGCGATCGGGCCGAGGGCGGTGGAGACGGCCGAGACCATGGCCCAGATGCCGACGGCCGTGCCGAACCGGCGGGGCGGGAAGGCCGCCCGGAGCAGGCCGAGGGTGTTGGGCATGAGCAGGCCGCCGAAGAGACCCTGGGCGGCACGGAAGACGATCACGCCCTCGATGGAGCCGGACACGCCGATGGCGACGGAGGCGAGGGTGAAGCCGGCGACGCCGGCGAGGTAGAAGGTGCGGCGGCCGAACCGGTCGCCGAGCTTGCCGCCGAGGATGAGGGAGGCGGCGAGCGCCAGCAGGTAGGAGTTGGTGACCCACTGGAGATCGGCGGTGGAGGCCGAGAGGTCCCGCCCGATCGCGGGGTTGGCGATCGCCACGACGGACGCGTCGAGCTGCACCATGAACAGACCGAACGCGACGGCGGCCAGCGTGAGCCAGGGGTTGGCCCGGAGGGACCGGCGCGCGGGGTTCCCGGGCGGTGGGGCGGACGAGGGCAGGGCGGAACGATCCACGGTGGTGGACGACATGGAGATGCCTTGTCTGTGCGGGGGAACACGGGGAACAACGGAGAGGAGGGACCCGGCAAACCGGGTCCTGGAGAAGGGGGCCGAAAAGGGGGCCTGCCGTAGGAAGCGCCGCCCTCCGGGAAACCCGCACCTGCCGCTACTCCGAACGAGTGAAGCGGGCGTGTGGGGAGTGGTGGCCGGCGCCGTCCGGTGGCACGCGCGCGCGAGCGCGCGGCCGCGGGCTACTCGGCCGGGGAGGCGGGGCGCAGGTGGCGCGTGAGCGAGGTCAGCGCGCCCACGGCGGAGCCCAGCGCGTCCCGCTCGCCGTCGGTGAGGAACTGCAGCGCCAGCGTGAGGTGCTCGCGCTGGAGGCGGTGCACCTCGGCCAGCTCCCCGCGCGCTTTCGCCGTCGGGTGGAGGTGCGCGATCCGCTTGTCGGCGGGGTCCTGGCGGCGTTCCAGCAGGCCCCGCTCGGTGAGCTGTGAGACGAGCGTGCTGACGTTGTTCGCCCGCATGAGGAGCGCGTCGGCGGCCTGGCGGACGGTGATCCCCTCCTGGCGCGCGACGAGGGTCAGCAGGGCGATCTGCGCTTCGGACGGCTTGGGGAGCCCCAGGTCCTGGCCGACGCGGCGGTCGAGAGCCCGGTTCAGCGCGGGCAGGCAGACGGCGAGCGCGGAGGCGACGCGGTCGGGGTCCTGGCCGGACGCGGAGGTGGCGGGCATGGCCCGATAGTAGGTCTCACTGAATAGGTATGTCAAAAGAGGTTTTCGAATGTGTCGCAAACGGGTTCACTGAGGGCATGAGAGAGCCATGGGAAGTGCAGCGGTGAAGGAACCGGTGGAGCACACGGGACCGGGGGGACCGGCGGACGGCGACGGCGTGGAGCCCGGCCGGAGCGGCGTGCCGGTGGAGCCCCCCACGCCCCCCGACGCGGACCGTTTCCACGTGGAGATCGTCGGGACCGGCCCCGCGCGGAAAGAGGGGACGGTTGTTCTGGCCCCTGTGGGGGAACTCGATTACGACACCGTGGCACCGTTCCTCGCGGCGCTGGAGGCGCACGCCGGGGCGGAGCGGGTCGTGGTGGACTGCTCGCGGCTTCTGTTCTGTGACTCCACGGGACTGAACGCCCTGTTGCGGGCACGCTCGCGCGTGCTGCCGGCGGGCGGTCGTCTGGACCTCGCGGGGCTGCGCCCTCCGGTGGACCGGATGTTCGAGATCACGGGTGCCCGGACAGTCTTCCGGGTGTACGAGGACGTCGGCGAGGCGCTCGCCGACGCGCGGCCGGGTGACCGGCCCTGAAGGAGCCATGGTGGTGGAGGGAGAGATGGGCGAGGTCGCGGAGGGTGGACCACAGGTGCGCCGGCTGATCCTGTCGGGAACCGGCAGGGTGGTCTCGCGCTGCCGCGGCTTCACCGCCGACGCCCTGGCCGACTGGGGGTGGATCCCTCCGGACAGCGAGCCGGCGGGGGAGCGGATCGAGGACGTCCTGCTCCTCGTGTCCGAGATAGTCACCAACGCGTGTCTGCACGCGGGCGGGCCCGAGGAACTGGTGCTGCGGCACGCCCACGGCGTGCTGCGGGTGGAGGTCAGCGACCGCAGCCCGGAGCCCCCGCGCAGACAGGCCCCCCGGTCACCCGCCCTGCCGGGTGGTCACGGGCTGATACTGCTGGACCGCCTCGCGGGCGACTGGGGGACCGAGGCCCGTCCGAACGGGGGCGTCGGCAAGGTCGTCTGGCTGGAGATCAGCCTTCCGGAACGTCCTCGCTGGCACCGTCCTCGGTGAGGCCCTCCCGCAGCTCCGCGAGGATCCGGGAGAGCAGCCGGGACACATGCATCTGGGAGAGGCCGATCCGCTTGCCGATCTCCGCCTGGGTGAGCTCCTCGCCGAAACGGAGCGAGAGGATCTGGCGGTCCCGGTCGTCCAGCCGGGCGATGAGCGGCTTCAGCGACTCCAGGCACTCGATCAGCTCGTAGGCGGGCTCCGCCTCGGCGACCTGGCGCCCGCCGGCACCGGAGCCGGACGAGGAGTCGTCGCCGGTGGGGGCGTCGAGGGAGCGGGCCGCGTATCCGTTGGCCGCGAGCTCTCCCTCCGCCACGCTCTCCTCGCTGAGGTGCAGCTGCTCGGCCAGCTCGGCGCGCGTGGGGTGGTGGCCCAGCCGCTGCTCCAGGGCGTCCAGGGCCTTCGCCACGTCGATGCGCAGCTCCTGGAGCCGGCGTGGGACGCGCACCGCCCAGCTGGTGTCACGGAAGAACCGTTTCATCTCGCCGACGACCGTCGGCAGCGCGAAGGTCGAGAACTCGATGCCGCGGCTCGGGTCGAACCGGTCGATCGCCTTGATCAGGCCGATGGTGCCCACCTGGATGATGTCCTCCATCGGCTCCGCGCGGTTCCGGAAGCGCCGGGCGGCGAACTTCACCAGGCTGAGGTTCAGCTCCACGAGGGTGTTGCGCACGTAAGCGAACTCCGGGGTGCCCTCGTCCAGCTCGCCCAGCCGCTGGAACAGGGCGACGGAGAGGGTCTGCGCGTCGTCCGTGGAGACGGCCGTCGGCCGTTCCGGCTCGGGCAGCCCGTCGAGCGCCGCCCGGCGCGTCGCCGGGTCCGGCGCGCGGGGGTCCGCGGCCGGCCGGCCGGTGGGGGCGGGGTGGTCGATCGCCGGGCGGTCGGGGGCGGGGTGCTGCGTACGGACGGTTTCCATGATCACGCGTTCGGTCGTCGGACGGTGGGTGGTCGTGCGGTCGCTAGTGGTGGACATGGGGCTCCTTCGACGGGGGGCGGGCGGTGGGCCTGCGCCGCGCCGGTGGGTGACGGCGGCGGGGGTCCGTCGGTCGAGCGTCCTGGGGAAAGGATTCCCGTAATTGCCTGCTTTGACACGATTTAACACGAAGCGGGATCGCGCATCCCGGGGTGCTCCGCACCCGCCCCGCCCACCCCTGTCCGGCGGTACCCGGCCCGCCCGGGCCGGGTACCGCCCGGGCATGTCTGAGCCGCCCGCGAGCGGGTAGCCGCCCGGTCGAGGGACCCGGCCGTCCGGCGGACCGGCTGCCGGACCGGGAGGAGGTGTTCGCGATGGACGACGTGCGGCTCTCCCCGCGAGAACGGCGCATCCTGGCGGAGATCGAGGAGGAGCTCGGCCGCGACGAACCGCTCGCGCGCCGGCTCGGAACGGCGCCCGGCGGCCTCCGGTTGCCGGATCAGCCCGCCCCCGGTACGTATCGGCTGCGGCCCGCCCTGGCGCTCGCGGCGCTCGGCGCGGCCACCCTCGCCCTGCTCGTGCTCGCCGTCACCACCGAGGCACCGGTCCTGATCTGGGCCTTCGCCGCCGCCTGGGTCCTCACCCTGGTGGTGCTGCTCCGGCTGGTCGTCCGCTGGTCACGGCGCCGGGCGGGGGACCCGCGTACACCCGGATGAACCACGACCGACCCTGGAGAGGAACCGACATGCCCCGTGGATCGAGCCCCAAACGGGAACGGCAGTACGAGCACATCAAGGACAGCGCCCGGAAGCGGGGCGAGAGCGAGAAGCGCTCCGAGGAGATCGCCGCGCGCACCGTGAACAAGGAACGCGCCCGCTCGGGGGAGTCGAAGACCGCGAGCAAGAGCTCGACGGAGGACATGTCCTCCTCGCGGCGGGGCGGCAAGCGTTCGCACAGCGGCTCCGAGGGGCCGACGTACGACCAGCTGTACGCCGAGGCGCAGCGCCGCAACGTGCACGGCCGGTCCTCGATGAACAAGGCGGAGCTCAAGCGCTCGCTCGACAAGTGACCGTCCGGCCGCCGGCCGCCCGCGCGCGGAAGGGCCCCCGTCCCGGAGACGTCCGGGACGGGGGCCGTGGAGGTGGGGACCGGCGGTGGCGCCGCCGCGGAGGGTCGTTCACCAGCGGTACCAGCGGGAGCCGCTGCCCCGCATGAGGAAGCCGAGGAGCCACAGCACGAGCACCGCGATGGCCACGTACCAGAGCACCTCGAGGGCGAAACCGGCACCGAACAGAACGAGGACGATCAGCAGGACGAGGAGAAGGGGAACCATCGGGGCCTCCTTGTGCCTCCGGGACCGTTCGGCCGGTGGATCACGGCCGGGCTCCCGGCTCCCCGCACCTGCCCCGTCCACCGCGGATCATGCGCCGCCGGAGCGGATCGGACCGGTGGAGTCCGGCGGCCCGACGACTCCGCGGACGATCCCCAGCTCCAGCAGATCACCGGGGCGCAGCCGGAGCTGGTCGGCGGTGGTCCCGCTCTCCTCCGGCGCCCGCTTCAGGATGGCGGCGGCCGCCTCGGGGGCGATGACGGAGAAGTAACTGTCCGGGGTGGCCCAGGTGTTGCCGGGCGCGGCCAGGGCGAGCGCCCCGCCGGAGCCGCCCTCGCCGACGAGCAGCGCCGTGACCGGAACCCGGGCGGTCGCCACGGCGCCGAACAGGTCCGCGATGGCCGGTCCCGCGCCGTCCCGTTCCGCGGCCGGGTCGTTGGCGGCGCCCGGGGTGTCGATCAGCGTCAGGACCGGGACGCCCAGCCGGTCGGCCAGCCGGACGAGCCGCGCGGCGGTACGGAAACCGGCCGGGCGGGTGGCCGTGCCGAGCTGCGCGGCGTAGGCCACCGTACGGCCGTCCGGGCGCCGGCCGAAGCCGCAGAGCATGCCGGGGTCCGTGCCGCCGCAGCGGTCACCGGAGATCTCCTCGCGCGAGGTGAAGAAGGCCGCGAGATAGCGGTCGGCCCGTGGCCGGTCGGGGTGACGGGCCCGTGCCACGGCCTCCCGCCCCGATCCGGCGGGCGCCCGCGGCACGCCCAGGGCGGGCGGGGGCGGCACGGGGCCGTCGGCGGGACGGGTGAGCAGCGTCAGCCACCGGCCGAGGGTGCCGGCCAGGGCCTCGGGCGGTACGACGGCGTCGACGTGGCCGTGGGCGAACTGCGCCTCCGCGGTGTACGCCGCGGGGTCGGCGCCCGGCGGCCGGACGCGGGAGCCGGCGAAGCCGACCTGGGCGCCCGGGAGGGCGAGGACGATGTCGGACCCGGCGCCGAGGGTCGCCCAGCCGCCGCCCGTGGTCGGGTCCCGCAGCACGGCGATCTGGGGCAGGCCGGCGGCCCGGGTGCGGGCCGACTCCCCGGCGAGTCGCTGGAGCTGGAGCAGCGCCCGCATGCCCTCGTGCATCCGGCTCCCGCCGGTGGCGAGGAGGACGACCACCGGCAGCCGGTGGTCACGGGCGTAGGCGTGCGCGGCGGCGGCCCGGGCCCCGGTCCGCTCGCCGATCGACCCGCCGAGGAACCGGAACTCGAACGAGATCAGGACCACCGGCACCCCGCCGACCGTGCCCGTGCCGCACACCACCGACTCCGACTCGCCGGTCCGCCCGGCCGCGCGCGCGTGGGCCGCACCGTAGCCGGGCCAGCCGATCGGACCGTCACCGGCCAGCGGGCCCTCGGTGGCGGGGAAGGCGGCGAAGTCGCCGGTGACGAGGGCGAGTGCCTCGCGGGCCGTCAGCGGGTCGGTCATGCGGGCCTCGTCACTCGTCGTTCGTCGGGCTGCCGGGGTGCGGGGTGCTCATCGTTCGAGGTGCCGCTCCCACCGTACCGCCCGGTCCGTACCGCCTCCCGCCCGCCTCAAGGCCCGCTCCAGCCGGTCTCCAGCGCCTCTCCCGCCCGCCTTCCGTGCGGGGGCGGACGGGAGCACGGCGCCGCCGGGTCTCCGCGCGGTCAGGGACCGTTCGGGGTCACCGGTACGGCTCCGGCGGCGGGCTCCGGCGCGGTGGGGGCGTCCCGGCGCGCTCGGGGCCCGAACAGGCGGCGGGTCCGGGCGGGCCGGTCCGGCACCCAGCCGAAGGCGAGGGAGCTGCCGATCAGCCCGAGCATCATGCCGATGAAGAAACCGCCCAGGTTGGAGGTGAGCCAGGTGCCCAGGGAGGCCAGCACGCCGACGACCGAGTAGAACAGCCGCTGGCGCGGGTTGAGGACGACGAGCAGGCCGCAGACCACCATGAGCAGCGGCAGGACGTAGCCCACGAGGCTGTCCGCCCCCGCCGCCAGGATCACGGAGATGCTGGCCCGCTGGCTGAGCAGGATCTCGACGCCGCCCAGGGCCAGGGCGAGGCCGGCGCCGAACGGCCGCCGGTGCCGCCAGCGCCGGAAGGCCCGCCAGGGGTGCCGACGGCCGGACGCCACGCTCAGCAGCCCTTCGAGCTGAAGCGCATGTGCAGGTCGGGCAGGGTGAACCGGACGGCGGTCGTCGCGTAGTTCTTCTGCCGCAGATCCTTGAGCTTCACGGTGTCCGCCTGCTGGCCGAAGACGCCCAGGGGGCCCTTGACCGGAGGCTTCTCGAAGGTGCTGGCGTCGCCGCCGATCTCGATGTTGTCGAAGTCGGCGACCTTGCCGGAGATCTCGGTGGAGTCGGTGGTCAGGCCCGAGGCCTTGACCGGGGTGCCCTTGTTCCCCGCCGTGATGTGCAGGAAGGTGCCGCCGAGCTCCACGCTCTGGCAGAGGTTGGTGAGTTCCGCCTCCCGGATCGCGGTCACGATGGTGAGGATCTGCCCGCCGGTGTCGCCGGCGTTGGGGCTGCCCTCGGGCATGTTGTCGATGGCTCCGAACTGCCCGAACCCCCTTCCCTCCAGACGGTCGGCGGTGACCACGAACGGCATGCCGGAGATCGCGAACTGGGCGGCGAGCGCCCCTTGCGCGGTCAGGACGACGAGCGCGGCGGCGGCGGTGAGGGCGGGGACACCCATCAGGGCGGCGCGCCGGAACCGGACCCCGCCGCGTCTCGCGGAGGCGTCCGCGGGAGAGGGGGTGGGCGTGGGGTCGGGGCTGGTGCCTTCGGACAGGGCCATGCGGTGCTCCTGACATGAGTGAGGAAACAGACCTGCGCGGCTACGTCCTGGCGCGGACGGTCCCCCACCCGCCCGGGTCTTCCTCGACGTGCAGGGAGGCAGACGTGCCGCAGGGAACCGTCGCGACCGTACGACGTAGGTTACCGGCGGGTCAACTCCCGTGCACGGGGCGACTTCTGACGATCAAGCAGGAGTGAACGGAGCCACCACGACATGGACCAGGCTGTCCAGGAGCCGGGGCAGCTCCGCCGTCCGGCCCTCGTCCACCGCGCGGTGGACCGCCGCGTGCACGGCGCCGACCACGGTGTCCACCAGCTCGCCCCGCGGAACCCACGGCGGCCCCGGCGGGGCGTCGACGAAGAACCGTCGAAAACTGGCCAGAAGTTCCGCCCGCGCCCGGCGCCCCGCGGGCCCCACCGACTCCACCTCCACGACCATCGTGGCGAAGGCGGGCGCCTGCGCGAGGACGGTCAGCAGCACCCGCAGCCCGGCCCGGACCGCCGCGGGCCAGTCCGAGGCGCCGCCCTCCTCGCCGTACGCGCGTTCCATCGCCCGCACCACCACTTGCGTGCCGCCCCGGAACGCGGCCAGGACGGCGTCCTCCTTGCCGGAGAACAGCTCGTAGAAGACCGGACGGGTCACCCCGGCCGCCCGGCAGATGTCACTGATCCGCGCTCCCGCGTAGCCGTTCGCGGCGACCGTGCGGGCCACCCCGTCGAGGAGCCGCTCCCGCTGCCGCGAGGCCACCTGCTCGGGCGTGAGCCGGCGCGGGCCGGGGCGCAGCGAGCGCTCCGGTTCGCGTCCCGAGCGGGCCCCCGGGAGGACGAGTTCCTCCTCGGCACCGCGAGCGCTCGTCATCGGCCACATCCTTCCGGGGTTGTTGACGTCACATACTCGACAGGATTACAACCCTCGTGGGTTTTCCTCTCGAACCACTCGATGCTCCAGGTGCTCCGGACGGCCGCTCGCCGCAGGGCAGCGCGCTTCGCCCGTGGGCACCGCACCCGAGTATCACGCTCCCGCACAGCGCGCGAACACCGCTGCCGGACATCCGTGGCGCCGGATCCGTTCCGGTGGCGGCCGCGCACCAGCCCGTACCACCGCGTACCGCCGTACTCCACCCGTACCGCTCGTACCGCCGTACATCCCCGCACACCTTCGCGTACCCCCCCGCGACCTCGCACGCCCCGCGTGCCCCCACCGCGCTGGGCCGTGCCTCCGCGCGCCCGGGACCGGCCGGCTCCCCGGCAGACCCCGGCGCACCGCGCATCCCCCGTACTCCCCCCGAGTACCCACACGCACCGCCGAGTTCCGCACACCCCCACCTCCATGGAAGGAACCCCCATGCACCAGCGCGCACTCCTCGCCACCGTCGGTCTCGCCGTCGCCGCCACCCTGGCCACCGCCACCCAGGCGGGTGCCTCCGGCAGCGTCCTCACCACCGGCTCCTCCAGCGGCCCGTCCGTCGCCGTCGGCGACGTCCTGACCGCCTCGCTGGTCTCCGGCACCAAGGCGCGGATCGCCACCACGCAGGGCGGCACCAGCGGCATCACCTGCAGCAGCTCCGGCTTCAGCGCCACCGTCACCGCCAACCCGGCCGCGCCCGGCACCGCCACCGAGACGCTCACCGCTCACACGCTCAGCACCTGCACCACCAACATCACCGGTGCCACGGGCGTCCAGAGCATCACGGTCAACAACCTGCCCTACAACACCGCCGTCACTTCCGGCGGTTCGCTCAGCGTGACGGCCGGCAGCACGGGCCCGATCCAGACCACGCTCAGGATCAGCACGATCCTCGGCCCGATCACCTGTGTGTACCGGGCGACCGGCCTCACGGCCGCGCCGTCCAACACCGACAACTCCCTCACCTTCACCGACCAGCTGTTCACCAAGGCCAGCGGCCCCGGCACCTGCCCGGCCAACGGCTACTTCTCCGCGAAGTACGGCCCCGTCGTCGACACGACCCAGGGCGGAGCGGCCGTCTTCGTGAACTGAGCGAAAGGGTCCGCCCCTCCCCGGACGCGGGGAGGGGCGGACCCGTCGGCGGCGGGGGAGCGGCGGCCGGGCGGCGCCGTCCCCGGCGCGGGCTCAGGCCATGATCCCGCTCCCGTGCGGCGCGTACAGGTCCAGCAGCCGGACCCGGGTCACCTGCAGCCGGTGGGCCAGGATCGACCCCACCCAGAACATCACCGACGCGCCGAACTCCGGATCGGAGTGGCACATCGACCGGACGGCCGGCGCGTCGAACTCGTACGCCCGGACCGGGGTCATCGCCTCTGCGCCCGACTGGCAGAGGTACGGCGGGAACAGCCAGGACAGCCCCACCAGCTCCCCGTGGCGGAGCGTCTCGATCACGGGCGCGCCACGACCCGGCACCTTCGCGTCCAGCGTGATCGCGCCCGTCTTCACGATCCAGAACCGGTTCGCGTGCTGCTGCTCCTCGAAGAGCCGGTGACCGGACTCGAAGTGCACGTCCTCGGCGAAGGCCATCAGCCGTTCGCGGTGCTCCGCGGGCAGCGTGCTGACCTTGGGTGCGGCAGAACTCATGGCGGACCTCCTCGGGCACTCGGCTCCCACCCCCAGTGTCCGCCGACCCGGCCCGCCGCGCAGGCCCGCCCCCGTCCGCCGTCGGCCCGGCCCCCCGCACAGTCCCGCGAGCCGCCGCGCACGCGCGCCCGCCGTCCGGCGTGCCGCCGGTCCGGGGACTTCGGCGCGGGCGGGAGCGTGCCCACCGTTCCCTCCGGGCTCGCCCGGGCGGCGGGATCCGAACGGGCCGCACGATCCGCCCCGAACCGGCCGTCCCGTTCGCGGCGTTCATGGGAGAGACTGTGCGGGTGCGTGGACACCTCCCTGACGAGAACCCGGGATTCGTGGGGCGCCGCACGGAACTCAGGCGGATCGCCACCGCGCTGGCGGACCACCGCCTCGTCACCGTGACCGGCGCCGGCGGAGTCGGCAAGACCCGGCTCGCCCTGCGCGCCGCGCACCACGTCGCGGCCCGCTTCCCCGACGGCGCCTGGTGGGCCGACCTCACCCCGCTCGACGGCGAACGGCTCCTGGTACCGCTCGTCGCCGACGCCGTCGACCTCGCCGACCACACCCCGGGCATGGCCACCACCGCGCTCCACCGCAGGCTCGCCGACGACCGCCTGCTCCTGGTCCTGGACTCCTGCGACCACCTCGCCGGCCCCTGCGCCCGGCTGGTCACGGAACTCCTCGCCGCCGCGCCCGGACTCACCGTCCTCGTCACCGGCCGCCGCGCCCTCGGCCTCCCCGGTGAGCACGTCCTCGCGCTGGACCCGCTGCCGACGGCCGGTCCCGACGCCCTGGAGCTGCTGCGCCGGGCCGCCGGCCGGGAACTGTCCGCCGACGGGACGGGCGGCGAGATCTGCGTACGGCTCGAAGGCATCCCGCTCGCCCTGGAACTGGCCGCCGCGCAGATCCGCCTCCAGGGCGCCGAGGCCGTCCGCGACCAGCTCGGCACCCGTCTGGACCCCGCCCACGGGGAGGCGTCCGGGGGGCGTTTCGCGCTGCTCGCCCACCCCGAACGCGTCTGGCCGCGACGGCACCGGACCCTGCGCGCGGCCATCGGCTGGAGCCACGAGCTGGCCGAGCCGCCGGAACGGCTCCTGTGGGCCCGCCTCTCCGTCTTCCGCGGCCCCTTCGACCTCGCCTCGGCCACCGCCGTCTGCGCCGGCGGCCCGCTCACCCCCGCCGCCCTGCCCGCCGCTCTCGACGGCCTCGTCCGCGCCTCCGTGGTCCGGCCCGCCGACCGGGCGGGCCGGCACCGCATGCTCGACACGCTGCGCGAGTACGGCGCCCTCTGGCTGGAGCGGCTCGGCGAGACCGCGACCGTCGCCGACCGGCACGCCCACCACTTCCGCGCGTACGCCCGGGGCGCCGGACTCCTCGACGGCAGCGCGGACGGCGACGGCGGCCACGGCCCGTACCGCGACCTCGACGTCCACCACACCGACCTGCGCACCGCCCTCGACCGGCTGCTGCGCACCGATCCCGACGCCGCCCTCGACCTGGCCGGATCCGTCGCCTTCTCCTGGTCCTGCCGGGGCCGGTTGCGCGAGGCCCGCGACGGACTCGAACAGGCCCTGCTGCTGAGCGGCGCGCGCGGGCGGGCCAGGACCCGCGCCCTGTGGGCGCTCGGGGTGACCCTGGTGCTCCAGGGCGACCTCGGAGCGGCGCAGGAGATCAGCGAGCGGTGCGCCCGCGAGGCCCGGTACACCGAGTACGCGGAGGCGGAGACCGCCGACGGGCCCCACCGGCCCGGCGAGCTCACCCTCGACGCGGCCGCCCTCGCGGGCCTCGTCGCCCTCACGACGGGCCGGGCCAAGGCGGCGGCGGTGGTCGTCGGCCACGTCCTGGACGCCGTGCCGGACGACTCCGCCGCGCGCCTCCGCTGCCACCTCGTGCGGGTCTTCGCGCTCACCGGACTCGGCCGGCTCGACGAGGCCGAGACCCGGGCCCGCGCTCTGCGCGGGCGCTGCGAGGAGCGCGGCGAGCACGGCATCCGTACGGCCCTCTCGTACCACGCGGCCCTCACCTGTCTGCTGGCGGGCGACCCGGGGGCCGCGGCCGGCCACGCCCGGGCCATGCTGGAGGGCAGCCGCCGGCTCGGCGCGCGCCTCGGCGTCGCCCTCGGCCTCGACGTCCTCGCCACGGCGCTCGCCGCCGCCGGCGACGGCGCGAGCGCCGCGGACGTCTCCGGCACCGGCGAGGCCTACTGGCGGGCCACCGGCCGGCCCCGCCGCGGCCTGCCGGGCCTGCGGGCGCTGCGCGAGAAGTACACCGGCACGGCCCGCGCGGCGCTCGGCGACCCCGCCTACGAAGAGATCTTCCTGCGCGCCCTCACCGGTACGCCCCAGGAGGGCCTGGCCCGGGCGCTGCGCACCGGGCCGGGGAGCTGATCAGCCCGCCGCGGACCCCGCGGCGGCGTCCCCGGGGCCCGTCAATACAGCGGAGCCGGCTCCGCGGCGGGCCAGACCCCGCGGTCCACCACGTCGAGGACGAGCGCGGCGATGTTCCACGCGTCGTCCTCGCCCCGGTGGCCCGGCACTGCGCCTCGAACTGCTTGCGGTCGAGACGCCCCAGCTCGCCCACGGCCGGCGCTGTGCGTCGTGCTCCTCGGCGAGGATCCGGCAGGCCTCGGCGAAGGAGACGCCCCGCGCCACGTCGGCCGGGGCCAGTCCGGTCAGTTCGGTGCAGAAGGCACTCACCTCGGAGCGGGCGGGCCGCACCAGGATCCCGTGCCGGGAGACCCGGCGACAGGCAGTGAGATCGACGACGGTGAGACCGATCTCGATGAACTCCTCACCTTCATGGCGCTGACCTGCACAGATAAGTATCCGAGGCGTCCTGACCTGCGCCTTTGCTCGTTTCTAGAGCTTTCATCGTGACGCTGCCTTTCGCGGTCGGTTCTCCCCAGCCGCTCCCCAGCGGGCTCTCGTACTCCCCGACGGGTTCTGGCTGCTACGCCGGTCGCGCGGAGTGACCGACCTGTGGGTTCATAGCCGAAGGGCTCACGCGCGATTCGGTGTATCGGCCCTGGTACCCGTAGCGCTCCCAGCGCTGGGACCGGCGCGGCGCGGACAGACGGCGATGACCCGCTCGCGTCGTGTGGTGGGGTCGAAACCGGTGTCGAGCGGTCGCCGGCCGAGGAGTTCGGCGAGGCCCCGGCGGGTGGCGGCGATGACCACTCGGTCGCCGGGGTGCAGGACGGAGCCCGGGTGGAGGTCCCACAGCAGCTGGGGCTCATCGCCCGTGTGGGGGGCGGAGGCGAGGTCGGGCCGACGGGCGGCGGGGTCCGCGGTGTCGAGGGCCAGGACGCGCCAGGCGCCGGGACGGAACGCCTCGGCGACGGTGCGGCCTTCGAGGTGGGGGTGCCCGGCGACCAGGAGGGCGGCGAACAGCAGAACCTTGCGTTCCACGGGGATCGCGCCGAGGATCTGGCGGCCCATCATGGCTCCGGCGAAGGCCGGCGCGGCGAGGTGGGTGACGCTGCGGCTGCGGGTGACCGCACCGGGATGGGCGGACCGCAGGGTGCGGTAGACGGCGGTCGCGAAGTCGTCGTCGTAGAGCCGCAGGGCGACCCGCAGGTCACCCTTGAGGTTCCGGGCGGCGAGGGTGGCTTCCAGATTGGTGGTGTCGGAGCTCGTCAGGGCGAGGAGGGCGTCGGCCCGGTGGATCCGGGCCGCGTCGAGGACACCCTCCTCGGTCACGTCGCCGAGCACCACGGGGACGCCCAGCTCACGGGCGAGAGGAACGCCACGGGCTTCGGGGTCCTGTTCGACGCAGACGACGGGGATGTCCAGTTCCCGTAGCCGCGCCAGGACGCGGGCGCCGATCTTGCCGAGGCCGAGCAGCACGATGTGCCCCGAGAGGCCGCGAGGTGGACGGCGCAGCGTGCCCGTCGCGTGGAAGGTGCCCAGCGCCTCCAGGGCGCCGGCGACGAGAAGGGGCAGGAGCGCGAGACCGACCAGTCCGGACAGGAGTTGAAGGATCTGCCGCGTGGGAGAGCCGTCCAGGGCGGGGTCGTTGATCGAGAACAGGTCGAGCAGGATGAGGTACGCCGCGTGGACGGGATCGGCGTCGGTCAGCGCGGCCGTGGTGGTGGCGAGGACGAGCACCGCGACGACGATGCCGGCGAGTGACCAGCGCAGTCGCGCCGAGAGCACCTCCCCGAGCGGGGCTCCGCGTCGGGCCAGCCGGCGGGGCGGCAGCACGGGCCCGGTGCGGTGCACGGTTTCGAGGACCACGGTGCCGCGGTCCGACGAGCTTTCGACGGCCCTGTCGTCGGGGAGGAGGTCGGGACCTTGGGCACCGCTCGCCTCCGATCCCTCGCTGCCGGCGGGGTCGGAGGCGGTCGAGGAGAGCAGGGCCAGGGTGCACAGCCCGCGGTCGGGTACGTGTCTCCCGCCGGACGCCGGGCGTTCGGCGGCCCGCAGCAGCAGTCCATCGGCCTGGACGATCTTGTTGGTGCCGGCGACGGCGGTGGCGACGAGCGCCGGCGCGGCGGTGTCGGCGTCGGAGAGGACGGTCGTCGATGCGTCGAGAGCCACGCGATCCATGCCCGGCACGGCGAGCAGGGCAGCCTGGTCGAGGAGTTCCTCCAGATGGTGGCCGAGCTTGCGGTTGTACATACGGACGACGAGGCGCAGCCCGGGGTTGAGCCGACGCGCGGTGAGCGCGGCCCGGAGGTTCGTCTCGTCGTCCTCGTACAGCAGGGCCAGTGCGGTGGCCCGCTCCACACCGGCACGCAGAAGCGCCTCCTGGTAGGGCGCCGGTGCCATGATCTCGCGTACGGACCACGGTGGTTCGCCGGCCTGGGCACGCGCGCCGCGCGGTTCGGCCGCCCGGCCGCCGGCCTCCTCGGCGGGAACCATGAGGAGGACGTGCTGCCGGTAGACGTCACGCAGCTCGGCCGCGAGGCGGCGCGCCAGCCCGTCGTCACCGCAGACCACCATGTGGCCACCGTCCGGAGCCTCGTTCTGGCGTGGCAGTGCCCCCATGCTTCCTCCCACATCCATGCGCGAACACCTCCCCGGCCGGCAGGTGAGTGGATGCCGGTCCGGACGGGTGCACCGTTCCCACCCGACTCGGATGGTTCCACGCATCCGTACGTCCGTTCACTGCTGGAACCCGGCAACTTTGATGCCTTCTTGATGCCGTGGTTCCCAGCAGGGCAGACCGGCACTGTGCCCGGGAGATCGGAACGCGATGGGACGTAGCGCCTTTTCGTCCTGCCGACGTATGGCTCTCCCACGGCGTGGCCGGGATACTCGGCCCCTGTCGTCGCCGCGTGGGAGGGGTGCCAGTGGCATCGGGTGAAGGAGGTCCGGGGCAGGGTGGAGGAGTGGAACGGGAGTCGCTGGGCTCCTCGGTGGACGAGTTCGGCGGCTGACCGGGTGGAAAGGGTTGTGTGGACCGGTGTCTCGGAGCTGACCGTTTTCGGACAGTCGATCGTGCTCGACGGGCGGTGGTCGGCGGTGTGAGCGGCTGTTACCTCCAGCGGCCGGCGGACAGTGGTTCCGCAAGGACGTCATCCTCTTCCCCAACCCGCCCCTGTTCCTCACCCTGACCGGCCACCGCACGCGGTGGTGAGTCACCGGGTTCCCGCATCGCAGCCGGCACCCCGCCGCATTCCACGCCGACGCCCGATCGCCTCGGCTCGTCGGTCCCAGCTGTCCACGGCATCGGAGGATTCAGACATGACCCCGCACACGAGTGGTCCCGTCCCCGACGCGGCGGCCGCGTACCTCGCCGCGCTGGAGGAACGGCTGACTGCCGACGGCTGCACCGTGACCCGGCCGCGTTGGAACGGCTTGACGGTGGTCAGCGGCAGCCGCGCGGACCGCAAGGTCCGCTGGTTCGGGACGAAGGCCGAGCTGTTCGTCTTCGCCACAGCCGTCCCCGAGGTTGATGTGGCCACGCTGTCCGAGTTCACCGCATGGGCCATGGGCTACGCCAAGGGCCTGCGCGGCGGCATACCCGGGGCCCGGAACGCGGCATTGGTGCTGCCCGCGCTGGTGGGTGCGCGTGTGCGGCCGGAAGCCGAGAGGTGGGCAGCCCAGGACGCCCGGATTCTCGACACGACGCTGGTCGGGCGTCCGCTCACCGTCGAGACCGCGCCGAACGCCGTACGGACCACGATGTACCGGGGCCGGGTCGTCTGGGGCGGCATGTTCACCGGTCACGTCCTGGAGAAGGCCACCCTGTACTTCCCCTGAGGCCGGCAGGCCCGGGCTGAGCCCTTCGCAGGGCCGTCGCGCCGGTGTCGGCCCGGGGCGGAATCGCCGGGCCGACACCGGTACGGGGCTCGGCGGCGTCAGGTGCCCACGCCGCCGTCAGGGCCCCCGGGCGCGGGACGGCGGGCGGTGAAGGGGCGCGTGTCCCCATCGGCTTCGGCCGCGTCGGCCAGCGCCTCGGCAGCGGCTTCGGCGGCCCGCGCCGCGTCGTCGGCCGCCTGGGTGGCGGCCCTGTCCTCCGCGGACGTCTCCCGGGTCGCCGGAGACCGGGGCAGGACGTCGTTGAAGGCGCGGGACACACCTTGGAGCGCTGAGGTGACCTCGCTGGGGATCACCCAGAAGGTGCTGCCCGCGCCCTGGGCGAGCTGGGGCAGCATCTGCATGTACTGGTAGGCGAGGAGCTTGGGGTCCGGGTCGTTGCGGTGCACGGCCTGGAAGACCTCGTCGACGGCCCGGGACTGTCCCTCGGCCTTGAGGATCTCGGCGGTGCGGTTGCCCTCCGCACGGAGCACGGCGGCCTGCTTGTCGCCCTCGGCGGTCAGGATCTGTGACTGGCGCTGTCCCTCGGCTCCGAGGATCGCCGCGCGCTTGTCGCGCTCGGCGCGCATCTGCTTCTCCATGGCGTCCTTGATGGACTGCGGCGGGTCGATGGCCTTGATCTCCACCCGGTTCACTCTCAGTCCCCACTTGCCCGTCGCCTCGTCGAGGACGCCCCGAAGCTGGTTGTTGATGGTGTCGCGCGAGGTGAGGGTCTTCTCCAGGTCCATGGAGCCCACGACGTTGCGCAGGGTCGTGACGGTGAGCTGCTCGACTCCCTGGAGGAAGTCGGCGATCTCGTAGGCGGCCGCTCGCGGGTCGGTGACCTGGAAATACAGCACGGTGTCGATCTCGACGACCAGATTGTCCTCGGTGATGACCGGCTGGGGCCTGAACGAGACCACCTGTTCCCGCAGATCGATCACCGGATAGACCCGGTCGATGTACGGGATGACGAGGTTGAGGCCGGGCCTCAGCGTGCGGCGGTAACGGCCGAGGCGTTCGACGTTGCGGGCCCGCGCCTGAGGCACGATGCGTACCGCCCGTACGACGGTGAACACGGCGAGGGCCGCGAGGAGCAGACCTGCGATGAGCAGTCCCGGCACGTCCATGACTCACTCCCGGGGGTAGACGACGGCGGTGGCGCCGTCGATTTCCATGACGTCGACGGTCGCCCCCGGAGGGATCACCAGCGTCTCGTCGTAGGCACGGGCCGTCCACACCTCACCGCCGATGCGGACCCTGCCACCCGCGGCCGTCACCTCCGAGACGACACGGGCGGCCCTGCCCACCAGCCCGTCCGTGCCGAACCGTTCGGCCTCAGGCGTGCCGAGCAGCACGCGCGAGGCGAGGGGGCGGGCGAACACGAGGCTGATCGTCGCGAGAGCCGTGAAGACGACGAGCTGCAAGGGCGGCGGAAGCCCCAGGGCGGCAGCCCCCGCCGTGATCGCCGCGGCGACGCCGAGGATCCCGAGCGCGGCGGTGAGAGTGAAGATCTCCGCCACCGCCAGCACCCCTGCGGTGATCAACCAGATCAGCCAAAGGTCCATGGCACTCTCCAGGCGGCTACGTCTCCGCGAAGGACCCGTTCAACAGCGTCCTATTTGCCGTTTCTACCCTGTTTCGCGATGACGCAAGCTCGGAGCGGTCCCTTGCGGGGTGGGCCCGGAGCAGGGCGGGGTGAGCCCTGCTCTGCCGGGGGCGGTGCCCGGACCCCGCCCCATGGGCCGGTGGTGCCTGGTCCCGGCAGTTCCGGGGCCGAATGTTGTACAGCTTCCGGCATGGCGCGAGGGCTCCGGACGTGACGAAATGACTCTCGATGATCGCGCGCCGGGCAGGCGTGTACCTCTGTGACACCGGTGAGACCGATGCCACGAAATCTCCGTGTCATCGGCGTACAACGCTCCGCACCCTGCGCGGGTCATCACTGCGGGCCTCACCGCTGCCCGGTTCGAGGCCTCCTCATGTGCCGTCTCCGTCGGCACCCGATCACCCAAGGGTTTTCATGAAGCTCCGCCGCGCCGCTGCCGCCGCCGCCGCGACCGCCGTCCTGGCCCCCGTCACGCTGCTGTCGGCGACCCCCGCCACCGCTGACCCCGGACCGGTCACCGAGACCACCGTGCCCGCCCCGGAGGCGTCCGAGTCCCTTCCGGCCTCCGAAGAAACGGCCACCCCGGCCGCGGAGACCACCTCGCCCGCGGCACAGCAGGGGGAGCCCCGGCCCACCACCCCTGAGGCCACCGACTCCTCCGCGTCCGCCACGCAGACCACCGCGCCCGGCACCACGACTCCGGAGGTCTCCTCCGCTCCGGACCGGACGCCTTCCACGCAGCCCGCTCCCTCACAGAGCACCACCGCCCCCACGGCGACCTCTCCGGCGGACATATGCGACGGCGAGGCGGAACCGACCCTGGACGAGAACCTGAGCACCACCCTGTCCGGACTGCCCTCCCAGGTGGTCGCGGGCAGCGGCTTCCACACCTTCAAGCTGAACGTCGTCAACACGGGCGACAAGGCGTACCAGCGCGTCGACCTCGGCGTGTTCGCCGCCCAGGTCGACGCCGACACGTGGGAGGAGACCACGGGCCATCTCACGCTGCAGTTCAAGAACCCCGACACCGGCCAGTGGACCGACATCTCCCTCGACGCCGACGACGAAGGAGCCGGCTACCTCGGCCACACCGACGTTCGAGCCAAGGAGCGACTCTCCATCGACCTGCGCCTGAGCGTCGACAAGACGGCCCCTGCAGGTTTCGGCTTCGCCATCACCGTCGGCATCTACGCGGACGACCAGGGCAACTGCGTTTTCGCCGGTGACCAGAAGTTCTATGAGTTCGACATCCTTGCCACCGGGACCGAACCGGGCGAGGCGAACGAGGCAGAACCCCAGGAGGGCGGCAAGAAGCCCCTCCCCGGCAAGCCCGCCGGTGATACTCAGCTCAACCCCGAGGGCGTCCTCGCCGAGACCGGCGCCGACTCGCAGCTCCCCGTCGTCGCCACCGTCGGTGGCCTCACCGTCCTCGCCGGCAGCGGCGTCATCTTCGCCCTCAAGCGCCGCCGGACGACCACCGGCATCTGACAGCGGACGTGCCCGGGCTTCCCGAACACTGCCCGGCGCACGGGAGCGGAGGCGGGGTTGCGGTGGACTTCAGCACCGCAACCTCGCCTCCGGGTCGGCTCGATCGAGATCATCGCTCCGGCCGCGGCCCGGCCGCGACCCCGCAGTCACGCCGCACCTGGCGACGTCGCCTCTGAAGAGGCCGTTCCCCCTGCGCGAGCGCCGCCGCTCGGGGTCGTCCGGTCGTCGTGGACCGGGACGTCTCCGCCGGTCGGACCCGGGCGGTCGAGTCCGGGCGGAGCTGCCCCGACCAGTAGGATCGTGGGCTGGTGAGCCGGGAAGTCTGGTCGGCAGTGTCTTCCGCCTGCCCCGAAGGACTCGCCGGTGCCCCTCTCTTTGATGCCGATCGCCCTGTTCGCGCTCGCCTTCCTCGTTTTCAACGTCGTGCTGTGCCTGCGGGTGTGGCGGATGACCGAGCTGCCCGTGTGGCGGCGGATGCTGCCCATCCTGCTGCTGTGCACGGCGCTCGCGGCGAGTTCCGGCCGGGCCTGGGGGGTCACCGCAGCCGCGGAAGCAGTCGCGTTCCCCCTCAACGCCGCCACCGCACTGCTGGGAATGTACGAACTGGACCGGCGACGCGCACGGCGAGCGGTCGCCGGCGGACAGGCGAGGTCCTCGTCGTGAGCGTCTGGAGCGGCTGGACGCTTCTCGTCAGCGGAGCCCTCCTCCTCCTGGCGCCCGGAGTCGCGGTTCTCGCCGGCTGGCGGCCGAGTCGCTTGCGGCACGTCCGGGCGCCGGTTCCGCTCCTCGGGGTGGCCGCTCTCGCTCTCTACGGAGTGGTACTGGCCAACGAGGTCCCACGGGTGGCCGGGGCTTCGGGCGGTGTGCGAGCGGTGTGCGCGTACCTCGGGCTCGGGCTCGCGGCCCTTGCCGTGGCGCTCGTCGTCCTCTACGACTTCCTCGCCGGCCGGTCCCGGCGGGGCCGGCAGTGACCACGCGAGGCGGGGGAAAAGGTGGACGGTTACGTGGACGAGTACAAGGCACTGTTCGCGGACGTCGCGGCGAGCGGGCGGCGACTGAGGCGGGAAGAGGTGGAGCGGCGCCGGGAGCACGGTGAGCAGGCGGCGCGCGAGGGTCTCGCCCTGCGGGAATCGATCGGACATCACCTGGCCGCCGTCCGTGCCGCCTGGCCCGAGCAGGCCATGTCCCGGCGGACGGCCCTCGACCTGCTCGCGGTCGTCGAGCAGTCCGTCGATGCCTTCGCCGGCGGATTCGAGCGGGCCCAGCGGCTCGCCGTGCGGCAGGAGGAGGCCGCACGCCGTGAGTTCATCGACGACCTGCTGTACGGCCGGAGCGACCTCGGGCGGACGGCCGAGCGAGCGGAACGTTTCGGCCTCCGGCTCTCGCAGGCCCACGCGGTCGCCGTCGCTCGCGGCCCGCAGGCCTACAGCGAGGCCGACGCGGTCCCGCAGCAGGTCGAGCGGGCACTGATCGGCAGATTCGGGGACCGCCACATCCTGCTCACCACCAAGGGCGGCCGGATCGTGTGCGTCGCCCCGGGCGACCAGGCCGACGTCCTGATGTACTTCGCCAAGCAGGCGTTCGCGGCCACCGGCGGGGGCCAGGTGGCGATCGGCCGGCCCCAGCCCGGCCCGCGAGGTGTCGTCCACTCCTACGAGGAAGCCCTCGGTGCCCTGGACCTCGCCGACCGCCTCGACCTCGACGCCCCCGTCCTGCACGCCGCCGACCTTCTCGTCTATCCCGTCCTCACCCGCGACCGTCAGGCCATGGAAGACCTCGTCCACAGCGTTCTCGGACCCCTCCGGTCGGCGCGCGGCGGCGCGGAACCGCTCCTGGAGACGCTGACCGCGTTCTTCGACACCGGATGCGTCGCCACCCAGGCCGCCCGCCACCTCAACCTCTCCGTGCGGGCCGTGACCTATCGCCTCGACCGTATCCACCGCCTGACCGGCGCCGACCCCGCCGACCCCGCGAGCCGCTACACCCTGCAGACCGCCGTGATCGGCGCCCGGCTCCTCGGCTGGCCCGGAAGGACCCCCTGAGGGGCACGCCCCCTCCCCGTGGGGCGGACGCGTCGCTGGTCCGGCATCAACACGGCGTAAAGATTGCCGAACACCGGCAATGCGTGAGTAGCCTCCGGAACCTCAGAATGGAGTCGGCGGGGGGCGCACCCGGTGCGTCTCATGCCGGACTACGGAAGCGACGGTGGGGGAGGCGGAGATGGCGGATTTCCTCGCTGCGGCCTTCGCCGTCCCCACGATGGTTCTGACCGCCGCGCTCGCCGCTGTCGTCGGCTTCTGGCTGCTGGTGCTCTGCCGCGCCGTCGCCGCCGACGCCTTCGACGCCGACGTGAGCGCCGAGGCCCTGAGGTGCGGCCACGTGCCCGTCGCCGTGGCCGGCTCGGTGTTCGTCGCGGCCGGATGGGTGATCGACCTGACCGGCATGCTGCTGCTGAGACGGGCCGATCTGTCCGGCATGTGGTCCCTTCCGCTCTCCGTCGCCCTGCTGGCGATCTCCCTGACACTGTCCTGGCAGGTGACCAGGTGGCTGGGCAGCCGGATGAGTAAACGGACCGCCGTGTCCCGCCGGAGCCTCCGCCGAACCGCCGTTTCCCACCGGGATTCCCGCCGCGCCGCGCGTCCGCGCTCTTGGCGTCCCACCGTCTGAACGGCCGCACCCTTCCTCCTCCCTCCATCGACACGGGGTTCTCTCATGGATGCCATCACCGTGGGCATCGGCGTGCTCGTCGCCGTGGTCCTCCTCTTCGCCGTGGCCGTCGTCTTCGCGGTCAGCCGGCTCTTCCGCAAGGTGGAGCAGGGCAAAGCGCTGATCGTCTCCAAGATGCGCAAGGTCGACGTCACCTTCACCGGGCAGGTCGTCCTGCCGGTGCTGCACAAGGCCGAGGTCATGGACATCTCGGTGAAGACCATCGAGATCTCCCGGACCGGCCGGGACGGGCTGATCTGCCGCGACAACATCCGGGCCGACATCCGCATCTCGTTCTTCGTCCGTGTCAACAAGACCGTCGAGGACGTCATCAAGGTCGCCCAGGCCATCGGTACGACGCGGGCGAGCGACCAGGCGACGCTCCAGGAACTCTTCAACGCCAAGTTCTCCGAGGCGCTCAAGTCGGTCGGCAAGCAGATGGACTTCACCGACCTCTACACCAAGCGTGAGGAACTGCGCTTCCGGATCATCGAGCTCATCGGCATCGACCTCAACGGCTACAGCCTCGAGGACGCCGCCATCGACTACCTGGAGCAGACCCCGCTCACCCAGCTGGACGCGGGGAACATCCTGGACGCCCAGGGCATCCGCAAGATCACCGAGCTCACCGCCGCGGAGAACGTCCGCACCAACGAACTGCGGCAGCACGAGCAGAAGGAGATCACCCGTCAGAACGTCGACGCCCGCGAGGCCATCCTGGAACTGGAGCGGCGGCAGGCGGACGCCGAGATCAAGCAGAAGCGCGAGATCGAGACGGTCCGCGCCCGCGAGGAGGCCGAGACCGCGAAGGTCGTGGAGGAGGAGCGGCTGCGCGCGCAGAGCGCCTTCCTGCGTACGGAGGAGCAGCTCGGGATCCAGCGGGAGAACCAGGCCCGTGAGGTCGCGGTCGCGCAGAAGAACCGCGAGCGGGTCATCGCCGTCGAGAGCGAGCGGATCGAGAAGGACCGGCTCCTGGAGGTCATCGCCCGTGAGCGGGAGACGGAGCTGACGCGGATCGCGGCCGACAAGGAGGTCGAGGCCGAGCGCCGGGAGATCGCCGAGGTGATCCGTGAGCGGGTCGCCGTGGACCGCACGGTCGCGGAACAGGAGGAGTCGATCAAGCGGCTCCGGACCGTCGAGGAGGCCGAGCGCGAGCGGCAGGCCGTCGTCATCGCGGCGGAGGCCGAGGCGCAGGAGAAGCTGGTCAAGGACATCAAGGCGGCGGAGGCGGCGGAGCAGGCCGCCGTGCACCGGGCGGCCGAGGAGCTCACGCTCGCGGAGGCCCGTCAGAAGGCGGCCGACCTCGACGCCCGTGCCAAGATCCGCCTCGCCGAGGGCATCCAGGCCGAAGCCGCAGCCGAAGGCCTCGCCGCGGCCCAGGTCCGGGAGAAGGAGGCCGACGCCCTGGAGAAGACCGGCCGCGCCGAGGCCGGGGCCACCGAGGCCCGCCTGCGGGCCGAGGCGGAAGGACTGCGCGCCAAGGCGCTGGCCGAGGCCGAGGCGATCGGCGAGAAGCTCAAGTCGGAGGCCGCCGGCCTCACCGAGAAGGCCGCCGCCATGGCCGCGCTCGACGAGGCGTCCCGTACGCACGAGGAGTACCGCCTGCGGCTCGAGGCGGAGAAGGACATCCGGCTCGCCGGCCTCGACGTCCAGCGGCAGGTCGCCGAGGCACAGGCCACGGTCCTCGCCACCGGTCTGGAGCACGCCGACATCAACATCGTCGGCGGAGAGTCCGTGTTCCTCGACCGGCTCGTGCAGTCGGTCTCGCTCGGCAGGTCCGTCGACGGCTTCATGGACCACTCGCAGACCGCGCAGGCGCTGGCCGGCCCGTGGCTGAACGGCGACAGCTCCTTCACCGACGACCTGACCCGGGTGCTCGGCTCCCTGTCCACGGCCGACGTACAGAACCTCAGCGTCTCCGCACTGCTCGCCAAGGTCATGAAGTCCGGTGTGCTCGACCCGGCGGTGCTCCCGGCGCAGCCCGGGCCGCAGGCCGGGACCGAGGCGCTGAACGGCACGCCCGCGAACTGACGGGCGCACAGAGGCCGGTGGGCCGGAGCCAGGTACGGGGGTCCTGGCACCGGCCCTCCGTGGAACGACGGGGAGAGGCAGGGGCAGGATGAACACGAAGAGCGCGGAGACCGATCCGCACATGGTCGACGAGGACGCGTACGCGGTGCTGCGCGAACGGCTCATGGCACAGGCGACGGAGCTCGCCTCACGGGCCCGGGCACTGAATCAGGCGCGCACCCGGGAGTTCGGCTCAGGTGAGCTGGAACTCACGGGGACCGGGCAGGCACGCACCGCGGACCCCTGCGTCCTGGCGGATGTCGTGGCCGTCACCGACCGGCTGCTCTTCGGACGCGGCGGACCTCCCTCCGCCGCGGGCGCGGAGCCCTCCGTCACCGACGTCTTCGCCCTCTTCGACCGGGAACTGGGCGCCCTGCCCGAGGACGCGGTGCCGGGCCTGCTCGACGACCCGGCCTTCGTCCGCGAGTTCGCCGCACTGCACCGCTATTTCCGTGACGCGCGCCTGGTCCGGTTCCGCCGCACCGACGGGCGGCTCCTGGCCGTCTTCCGGACCGGCGAGAACGCCGACGACCTGCGGGTCCTGCGCTGGGAGGTCGGCCCGTCCGGCAAGTGCAGGTTCCTGGACGCACAGGGGGAGCGGGAGTACCTCGCGCCCTCCGGCCAGGACGTCGACTGGGTGGCCGCCGGGCGCGAGGACCACGTGCCCGGGCGGCACCCGCACATCTCCCTCGCCGGGCGGTTGTTCGTCTCCACCGTCGGCGGCATGCTCACCGTCAAGACGGAGAACGACACGGACACCGCCCAAGGCGTGTACGCGGAGCCGGTCGACGAGCCCTTGCAGGCCCTGGCCGACGCCGAGGTCGCCCACGCCGTCGTCGGCCCGCTCGTCCTCGTCCGGGTCCTCCCGTACCGGGAGGAGACCGTGCGCCATCTGGTCTTCAACTCGCTCACCGGCGCGGTGGTCCGTCTCGACGGCATCGGTCAGGCGTGTCTGCGGCTTCCCGACGACCGGGGCATCGTGTTCCCGGGCGGTTACTGCCTCGCCGAAGGCACGGTGAAGACCTTCGAGACGGACACCGGGGGACTGGAGTACGAGGGCTCGGTCGCTTCACCGCACGGCGAGGACGTCCTGTACGCCTTCCGGGCCCCGGACACCGGACGGACGCTCCTCCTCCCGTACAACCGGGTCCGGGAGGAGATCGACCGCCCCGTCACCGGCCGGGGGCACGCGCTGCTCGACGACGGAACCCTCGCCGTACTGCGGGGGACCGGCGCCGAGGCGGGCCGCGTCCATCCGGTCCAGTGGTGGCGCACTCCTTTCGCGGCCGACACCCACCTCGCGCCGGCCGGCACCGGGCCGCTCGCCCGCATCGGCAACGCCGACCTCGTCCGCGGTATCTCCGACTGCCTCGCGATCGCCCGGCAGGCCACCGGGACCACACCGAGCGCCGGTGTGTACGAAGCACTGCTGGCCGCCTGTGACCGCGCTGCCGACACCCATCACTGGCTCGACGACCCGGAGACCGGTGATCTCGCCGGCCCGCTCGCGGCCCTGCGTGCCACCGCCGAACAGGTACGCGCGGAGTTCGAGACCGTGGCAGCCCTCACCGGCCGGGCCTCCGAAGCCCTCACGGAGGCCGAGCGACGTCTCACCCGCCTCACCCGGCAGATCCGCGGGGAGGCCCCCGCCACCGCCGGGGAATGGATCTCCCGCCTCACGGAACTGCGCCGCGCGCAGGGCCACCTGCTCACCGTGAAGGAGCTGCGGTACGCCGACACGGACGCGGTCGACGCCCTGGCACGGCGGGCGGAGGAGGACATCGCCGCCGCGACCCACCGAGCCGTCGCCTTTCTCCGGCGCGAGGACGCCTTCGCGGAGCAGGATGCCGAGGCCCGGCGGCTCGCCGCCGACGCGGCAGGGGCGGACGGTGTGGCCGCGATCCGTGACCTGGCAGACCGGCTCGACGAGCACGCCCTCGGACTGCGCACGCTCAGCGAGGTCGTCGCCGGCATCGACATCGCCGACGCCACCGTGCGCACCTCCATCCTGGAGCGGGTCGCCGACGTCCTCGGCAGTCTGAACCGGGCCCGAGCCGTCCTCGACGCCCGGCGCGACGAACTCCTCGACCGGGAGGGGCGAGCCGCTTTCGCCGCCGAGTTCGCCCTCCTCACCGAGGCCGTCACGGGCGCTCTCGCCTCCGCGACCACACCCGAGGAGTGCGACAGCCGGCTCGGAGGGCTCCTGCTGCAACTGGAGAACCTCGAATCCCGCTTCGCCGAGCACGACGGCTTCCTCGGCGAACTCGCCGAGAAGCGCACCGAGATCCACGACGCCTTCACCGTCCGCCGCCAGACCCTCACCGACACCCGCGCCCGTCGCGCGGAACGTCTGGCCGAGTCGGCCGGCCGTATCCTCGAAACGGTCGCGCGGCGTGCCGCCGCCCTGGACAGCGCCGAAGACGTGCACGCGTACTTCGCCTCCGACCCCATGGTCACCAAGCTGCGGCGCACCGCCGGCGAACTGAGGGCTCTGGGCGACCAGGTCCGCGCCGAGGAACTGGAGGGCAGGCTCACCGGCACCCGCCAGGCGGCCGGCCGGGCCCTGCGCGACCGCACCGAGTTGTACGCCGACGGCGGGGACACCGTCCGCCTCGGACGGCACCGCTTCGCCGTCCAGCGGCAGGCGCCCGAGCTCACCCTGGTCCCGCACGGGGACACCCTCGCCTTCGCGCTCACCGGCACCGATTACCGCCGCCCGGTCACCGATGCCGCCTTCGAAGCCACCCGCCCGTACTGGGGCCGGAACCTGCCGTCGGAGTCCCCGCAGGTCTACCGCTCCGAACACCTGGCCGCCCGCCTCCTCGCGGAGCACGGCGCCGACGCCCTGACCTCCGCCGACCTGCCGCTCCTCGTACGGCGCGCCGCCGAGACCGCGTACGACGAGGGGTACGAGCGCGGGGTCCACGACCACGACGCGGCGGCGATCCTCGCCGCGGTGCTGCGCCTGCACCGGGGCGCCGGCACGCTCCGGCACGCGGCAGCCGCCCGGGCGACCGCCCAACTCTTCTGGGCGCACACCGCCACCGACGAGGACCGGGCCCGGTGGACCAGACGCGCCGTCTCCCTCACCCGTGCCCGGGACCTCTTCGGGGCCGCACCGGCCCTCGACGACCTGTCCCGCGAACTCGCCGAGCGGACGGGCGACCTGCCGGCCGCCGCGTACCTGGTCGAGGAACTGGCCGCGGCGCCCGCCGGGTTCGCTCTCTCCGCGGAGGCACACGCCCTGCTGGAAAAGTTCCGCGGAGCCGTGGGCGCCGGTGCGTACGACGAGGACCTCGACGCCCTGCCCGACCTCGCCGCCAGGCGGCAGCTCGTCGCGGGCTGGCTCGACGCCTATGCCGCCGTGTCCGGCGAACCCGTACCGGACGGCGTTCTGGCCGAGGCCGCCGCCGTCGAACTGTGCCCCGGGCTCATCCGCTACGACGTCGACGGCCCGACCGCCACCACCGTGACGGGGCTGCTCGGACGACACCCACGGGTACGCGACGGCGCACTGGAGATCCGCCTGGACGAGTTCCTGCGGCGGACGGCGGAATTCGCCGCACACGAGGGCCCGGCCTTCCGGACCTACCAGCGGCTCCGCAGTGACCTGGTCGCCGCCGAACGCGCCCGTCTGCGCCTCGACCGATACCGTCCCCGGGTCGCGCCCGGGTTCGTCCGCAACCGTCTCGTCGACGAGGTCTACCTGCCCCTCATCGGCGACAACCTCGCCAGGCAGCTCGGCGCGGCGGGCGACGCCAAGCGCGCCGACAGCCACGGCCTGCTCCTGCTGCTCTCTCCGCCCGGCTACGGCAAGACGACCCTCGTCGAGTACGTCGCCGACCGTCTCGGCCTGCTCCTGGTCAAGGTCGACGGCCCGGCCCTCGGCCAGGCCACCTCCTCCCTCGACCCGGCGGAGGCCCCGGACGCGGGAGCCCGGCGCGAGCTGGAGAAGATCACCTTCGCCCTGGAGGCCGGCAACAACGTGCTGCTGTACCTCGACGACATCCAGCACTGCTCCGCCGAGTTCCTGCAGAAGTTCATCCCCCTCTGCGACGGCACCCGCAGCCTCGCCGGACACGACCTGCGGGGAAAGCGCTTCGCCGTCTGCATGGCCGGCAACCCCTACACCGAGTCCGGCCGTCGCTTCCGCGTCCCCGACATGCTCGCCAACCGCGCCGACGTGTGGAACCTCGGCGATGTCCTCACCGGCAAGGAGGACGCCTTCGCCTTCAGCTTCGTCGAGAACGCCCTCACCTCCCACCCGGACCTCGCGCCGTTGGCCGGCCGGGACCGCGCCGACCTGGAGGTCCTGACCCGGCTCGCGGAGGGGGACCCGGCGGCGAGCCGGAAGCAGCTCTCGCACCCGTACACCCCGGCGGAGCTCGACCGGATCCTCGGCGTCCTGCGCCACCTGCTGACTGCCCGGACCACCGTGCTCGCGGTCAACGAGGCGTACATCGCCTCCGCCGCCCGGACGGACGACACCCGCACGGAGCCGCCGTTCCGCCTCCAGGGTTCGTACCGCACCATGAACAAGATCGCGGCCCGCATCTCACCCGCCATGAACGACGCCGAACTCGCCGCGGTGATCGACGACCACTACACGGCCGAGGCCCAGACGCTCACCGGTGACGCCGAGGCCAACCTCCTCAAGCTCGCCGCCCTGCGCGGCACCCTCACCTCCGAGCAGGCCGAGCGCTGGGCCGGCATCACCACCGCCTACACCCGCGTCCGGTCCCTGGCCGGGGCGGGCGACGATCCCGCGTCCCGGGCGATCGCCGCCCTCGGACTGCTCGCCGACCGGATCGCGGCGGTCGAAACCGCCATCACCCGGGCCACGGACCCGCGCCGCCCCCTGGCCCGCCCCTCAGGCCGCCACGCGGCGAACGGATGAGACGGAGACACCAGATGGCCAAGCCCCTGTACGCGGCGATCGGGGAGCACCCGGTTCTGTGTGTGATGTGCGGCCGCGACACCTTTCGGGCGCGGGAGGTGAAGCTGAACAGCACGGGGATGGAACTGTTCAACCTGGCGTGGGCCAACGAATCGGCGACCGGCCTGATCTGCCTGTCGTGCGGCTACGTCCACCTCTTCGTCAACCGCGCCCTCCGGCTCTTCCGGCAGGGGCGCGCGGGCTGAGGTGACGGCGTGCGGCGCGGGTATGACAGGACCATTCCGCGAACAGGGTGCTGACCTGCGGAAATAAGTGCATTGTGAACGGACACGGCTCTCCGGATAACGGTCACATCACGGGTGCTGCACTTTTGGAAGATCACCTTCCGTTAGGTGACCTTCCTCACAAGGAGTAGGGCGGGTCCCGTGGTAGGAATGCGCAACTCCGCAGGTGACACCACCCCTCGCCACCTCGTCGGAGGGCCGGTGCATCTCCGGCCGAGCTCGACCTGGTGATCACTGTCCGAGTCCGCGGACGGCTCACCTCCGGTCGCCGAACGGACAACGGCGTTCGCTCAAAGCCCGCACCCCTCACCGGCGTCCTCCCACGCCGCCGGTCCTGCGCCATTGAGGTCCCCCCGTGTCACTCGACTCCTTCACCCAGTCCGTCGACAAGGCGGTCAGCGGATTCTTCGAGCCCATAGCCACCTGGCTCGGCGAGGTCGTCTTCTACTCCGTGCCGGTCGGTGGCACGGAGCTTCCCCTCATCGTCGCCTGGCTCGTCGTCGCCGGTCTCGTCTTCACCGCCTGGTTCGGCTTCGTGCAGCTGCGGAAGTTCCGCCTCGCGATCGACGTGGTCCGCGGCAAGTACGACGAGAAGGGATCGACCGGAGAGGTCAACCACTTCCAGGCCCTCACCGCCGCCGTCTCCGGCACCGTCGGGCTCGGCAACATCGCCGGCGTGGCCGTCGCCGTCTCCATCGGCGGACCCGGTGCCACCTTCTGGATGATCCTCTGCGGCCTGCTCGGCATGGCCACCAAGTTCGTCGAGGTCACGCTCGGCGTGAAGTACCGCGAGGTGCACGCCGACGGCACCGTCTCCGGCGGCCCCATGTACTACCTCCCCAAGGGGCTGGCGGACCGCTTCGGCAAGAACGGCAAGACCCTCGGCAAGGTCCTCGCCGTCCTGGCCTCCTTCATGGTCCTGTTCTTCGGCCTGTTCGGCGGCAACCTCTTCCAGGTCAACCAGTCCTACGCCCAGCTGGTCTCCGTCACCGGCGGGGCGAACGGCCTCATGGGCTCCTCGGCCGGTGCCCTGTTCTTCGGCATCCTGATCGCGGCCCTCGTCGGAGTCGTCCTGCTCGGCGGCATCCGTTCCATCGCCTCCGTCACGAGCCGGCTCGTCCCGGCCATGGCCGGCATCTACATCGCCGCCTGCCTCGTCGTCATCGCCGTGAACGTCACCGCCGTGCCTTCCGCGGTCTCCACGATCATCGAGGGAGCCTTCAACCCGCAGGGCGTCGCGGGCGGTGTTCTCGGAGCGCTGATCATCGGCTTCAAGCGGGCCGCGTTCTCCAACGAGGCCGGTCTCGGATCCGCCCCGATCGCCCACTCCGCGGTCAAGACCAAGCACCCCGCCAGCGAGGGCCTGGTCGCCCTCCTGGAGCCCTTCATCGACACCGTCGTCATCTGCACCATGACCGCGCTGACCATCGTCATCGCCAACCCGGCCAGCTACGTCGAGGTCCGCAAGGGCGGCGAGTCCATCGGCGGCGTCACCATCACCTCCGACGCCTTCGCCACCGTCCTGCCCTGGTTCCCCTACATCCTGACCCTCGCGGTCATGCTGTTCGCGATCTCCACGGTGCTGACCTGGGGCTACTACTGCATGAAGGCATGGACGCACCTGTTCGGCCGCAGCCGCGCCAGCGAGCTCACGTTCAAGGTCCTGTACACGGTCTTCGCGGTCGCCGGTTCCCTGCTCACCCTGCAGACCCTGATCGACATGGCCGACGCGGTGCTCTTCATGCTCGCCGTCATCAACATCATCGGCCTGTACCTGCTCGCCCCCGTCGTCAAGCGCGAGCTGAACTCCTTCCTCGCCTTCGTCAAGCGCCGCGACGCCGGCGTCGACACGGAAGAGGACGCCGACCAGGAGCCGGTGAAGACCACCGTCTGACCGCCCCCCGGCGGCCCGGCTCCCGAAGGACTCTGCCCGCACCTCGCGCCTTGGTGCGGGCAGGGTCCTTCACCCTGTTCCAGCAGGTGAGAGACGCCTGGTGAGACTCCCGAACGCCCGATAGGGTGTGAAGAACGCATCAAGAGACGATGCTGGTGTGCCGGGAAGTCTGGTCGGCGTCCGAGGGCCTGTGCGCCCGTCCGTCGACACGCCCCGGAGGCCTTTCCATGACGCAGGAACGCGCCCGTAAGACCGTTTTCGGAGTCCTGCCCTGGCCTGAGCGCCAGGCGATCGCCGAGGCCTTGCGCACCGAGACCGTGGGAGGCCTCGTCCTGCTGGCCGCCGCTGTCCTCGCGCTCGTATGGGCGAACAGCCCGTGGAGCGGTGCCTACGAGTCGATACGCGACTTCCACTTCGGCATACCCGCCCTCGGCCTCGACCTCTCGGTGGGCCACTGGACCGCGGACGGGCTTCTGGCGGTCTTCTTCCTGGTCGCCGGCATCGAGCTGAAACGCGAACTCGTCGTCGGCGAGCTCCGTACCCCCGCCACTGCCGCCCTGCCCGTCGTGGCGGCCCTGTGCGGAATGGCCGTGCCCGCCGCCCTCTACCTCCTGACCGCCGGAGCGGGCGGCGGGGAGCTGGGCGGCTGGGCCGTGCCCATGGCCACCGACATCGCCTTCGCCCTCGCCGTCCTCGCGGTCATCAGCACCCACCTGCCGTCGGCGCTCCGGGCGTTCCTGCTCACCCTCGCCGTCGTCGACGACCTCGGTGCCATCTTCATCATCGCGGTCTTCTTCACCAGCGGCCTCGACTTCTGGGCGCTCGGCGGGGCGTTCGTCGGCCTCGTCCTCTTCTACGTCCTCCAGCGCTTCCGCGTGCGCGGCTGGTGGTGGTACGTGCCGCTCGGCGTCGCCATCTGGGCGCTGATGTACAACTCCGGCGTCCACGCCACCGTTGCCGGCGTCGCGATGGGGCTGATTCTGCGCACCACCCGGGACGAGGGGGAGTCGGCGTCTCCGGGCGGGCGGGTCGCCCACCTCGTGCACCCCTTCTCCGCGGGTATCGCCGTTCCGCTTTTCGCCCTGTTCGCCGCAGGCGTCAGTGTCTCGGGCGAGGCCCTCGGGCATGTCTTCACCGACCCCGAACCGCTCGCCGTTCTGATCGGTCTGATCGTCGGCAAGATTTTCGGCATCTTCCTCGGCACGTACCTCGCCGCCCGCTTCACCCGCGCCGAACTCAACCCCGACCTGGCCTGGGCGGATGTCTTCGGCCTCGCCACCCTCGCCGGTATCGGCTTCACCGTCGCCCTCCTCATCGGCGAGCTGGCCTTCCCCGACCCGGTCGAGGCCGAACACGTCAAGGCCGCCGTCCTCGTCGGCTCCCTCGTCGCAGCGGCGCTCGCAGCCGTCCTCCTGCGCCGGCGCAACCTCGTCTACAAGCGCCTGTGGGAAGAGGAGGAGCGCGACGAGGACGCGGACGGTATCCCGGACATCTATCAGACCGGCGCCAGTCGGGTGGACCGCCTTGACGGGTGACGGCCTCGGGTCGCCCCTGCTCGGCGCGTCCGTGGTCCTCGCGCTTCTTGTCATCCGCACGGCAGTACGTGAGTTCAAAGCTCCGGGTGCTGCCCGCCAGGAGTGGACGTTCCTGCGGGAGCGGCGAGGTCTGCTCGTCTTCCTGGGGACGGCCTCGGTGCTGGCTGTGTTGAGCTGGCGCATCTCCGGCCCGGTTCACCTGCCGTGGGTGGGCCTGGCAGCCCTCCTTGCAGCTCGCGTTTCGTCCAGGCCGTGACGGGGCCCGGTCCTGTCGGGTGTCGTAGCCGGACGCCTGGTCGCGCGCGGAGAATCGCTCCGCTCGACCTGCTCGCTCTGTCCTTGCTGTTCCTGGTCGGCGGGGCGCTGGTCAGCGACGGGTTTCTCGGGCTGATCCACATCTCGCCGGAGAGCGAGATCGTGTCGGTCACCGCCGACCTGGCGCTGTTCGCGGTGCTGTTCACGGACGGCATGCACGTCTCCTTCGCCAAGCTGCGCGCCAACTGGCGCAATCCCGCCCGGGCGCTCGGCCTCGGCATGCCGCTCGCCTGTGTCGGCATGGCGCTGAGCGCCCACTGTCTGGTCGGCCTGGACTGGACGACCTCCTTCCTCGTCGGCGCGGTCCTGGCGCCGACCGACCCGGTGTTCGCCTCGGCGATCGTGGGCCGCAGGGAGGTTCCGGCCCGGTTGCGCGAGCTGTTGAACGTCGAGAGCGGCATCAACGACGGGCTCGCCCTGCCGGTGGTCCTGATCCTCATCGCCGCCGCCGGGCCGACCGCGGCCGGTGCCGAGGCGTCGTTCGGGAGGATCGCCCTGGAACTGGGCCTGGGGCTGCTGTTCGGCGCGCTGATGCCGCTGCTCGTCAACGGTCTCGTACGGTTCCGGCTGCTCGGTGCGGAGCCGAAGCTCCAGCCGTTGCTGCCGCTGGCGATCGGCGTCATCCTGTACGCGGCCTGCCACCTGACGCACGCCAACCCGTACCTGGCGGCGTTCTCGGCGGGTGCGGTGCTGGCCGCGGTGTCACCGGATTCGCAGAAAGCGTTCGAGCCACTGGGGGAGTCACTGGCCGAACTCGCCAAGTTCACCGCCCTGCTCGTGTTCGGCGCACTGCTCACCCCACAGCTCTTCGGCGACCTGCCCATCGGCGGGTACGTGGCGGTCGTCCTGGCGATCGTGCTCATCCGGCCCGCGTCGCTGCTGCTGTCGCTGTGGGGAACGAGGATCGACCGCCGTGAAAAGCTGGTGGCGGCGTGGTTCGGCCCAAGGGCTTCGCCTCGGTCGTCTACGGACTGCTCGTTCTCCAGGCCGGCATCCCGCAGGGACAGCAGGCGTACACGCTCATCGCGGTCTGTATCGGGTTCTCGATCATCGCCCACAGCAGTACCGACGTGCCCATCGCCCGACTCTTCCACGTGGACGACCTCGTCGACACCGGCGGCGGACACTCGTCCCGCGCCACCCCCGGGACGAGGACCGAGGTACTCCCGCATGCGCGCTCGTGACCTCGCCCGTCCCTGCCCTTCGCTGCGGGCGGATACGACCTTGACGGAGGCAGCCGCCCTGCCCGAGGCGGTGGTGGAGGACCCGTTCCGCGCCGCCGTCATGGGCGGATCGCTCGACGACGCCGTACGGGCCCGGGCAGCGGCTGTCCGGATCGCCGACCTGCTGCCCAGGCGCCCGTCTCTGCCGCCCGTGGTCAGCCCTGACGCGTCACCCGTCTTCATGGCCGCGCTCATGGAGCGCACCGGCAGTCCTGAGGTGCTGGTCGTCGCGTACGACGACCGGCCTCAGGTGCTCGGCACGGTGGATGCGGTCCGTCTGCTCCACCACTACTTCCCGGCGGAACTACGAACGTCCGGCACCGCTCCGCCGCCGCCCTGTCGGGGCGCGCCGTGCGCGGGCTGCGCTGAACATCCGACCGGACGGGCCCGCCACACCGGTCCCTCAGGACAAGGAACGTGACGTGATGAAGGACGACGAGCCGGTCTTCAACAAGAGCCGGTGGGGCACCAGCTGCTACGTCTACAACCCCAAGAACCCGATCGGGCTGGCCATGATCATCGTCAGCAGTCTTGCCGTGATCGTCATGGTTCTCCTCATGGAGTACCGCACCGACCTCCACGCCGCCCGCCCCGGGGGCGCGCGTGGGTCGTCCCGATCCACAGAACCTCCGGGTGTCACGAGCCTGCCCGATGTGTGGATCGGCGAAAGAGAGGCAGCACGTTGAGCGAGGAACCCGTCTTCGTCCGGAGCAGGTGGGGGACCGGCCGGTACGTCTACAACCATCGAAGCCCGGTGGGGCTCGCGCTCATCGTCCTCACCTCGTTCGTCGCGCTGGGCGTGCTGTTCGGCATGCGGGCCCAGTCCACCTGGAGTGAGAGCGAACTCGGCGACGCCGTTCGTGAGGGCGTCCAGGCCCTGGAAGGCAAGCGGCACTACACGAGCCTGGAGAGCGACCACGGCCTGTTGATCACCGAGGCGATGAGGGAGAGCGGCATCGGGCCGAGGTACGGCGTCGACACCCGTCAGGGGGAGGGCGGTGCGTACACCGTCAGCACGGAGGATACCGACAGCGCGTACTGCGTCCGCATCACGTTCACCCGGGACGATCAGCCCCCCGTCGTCTTTCCGGGAGCCGCGGACCGGCCGCCCCCCGGCCCGGACATGCTTGCCTTCTACCTCTCCCACGCGACCGTGAGCGAGGGGCGCTGCCCCTGATCGGGAGAACTCCTGCCGCGTCCCCGCCGCTGAGCACGAGGGGTGCGGCAGGTGTGCAGGAGCAGCACCCCTGACGGCCGTTGCGCAGCTCCGGTGTCAGGGGGCGGTGGCCGTGAGGTGGTAGGTGGTGTCGACCCGGAAGCCGTCACCCGTGTCGGCCTTGATCTCCAGTACGTACTGTCCGGGGGTCAGGGGAGCCAGTGCCGACCACAGTCCCCATGCCACCCGGGGCGTCACCCCGGTGCGGAACCGCGGTGAGGCGTACTCGTGCAAGGGCAACGGGGACCCGTTCAGGAACGCGTGCGCCTCGGCGACGTTCATCACCTCGGGACGGGACGAGAAGAAGGCGGGACGCTGGGTGTTGAAGACGGGGAAGAAGACCGGACGGTCGGCGGGAAGGGAGCAGCGCCGCACGACCCGACCGCCGTAGGTTCCCGCGAGGAACCACACGTCGTCCGGCTGCTGCCAGCCGGCGAACTCACCGGTCCTGTCCAGCACCGGGCTGCACGCGTCAGGTGCGGAGAGCGCCCACTGCCACCATCGCGCCGCGAGCCGCCCGCCCTCGCGGCCACTCAGCTCCAGGCCGCCGCCCTGCCTCGTCGCGCCGTTCATCCGCCCGTCCCTTCGCTTGCCGGCTCGTCTCGAACGTGCGGACTGTATCCGCACAGCCCGACGTCTGTTCACCCCGGTCTGCCTCAGGACCCGGGTGGCATCGACGGGGGATCCGGATCGGGATCTTCCGCGTGGGGGAAAGATGGGTGTCAGCATGTATGGACGGTTTCGAGCATGATCGCTCAGACTCCCATTTGATCAACGGGGCGTGCCCGCCGTCATGAGGGGCGCGTGGGACGGACGGACGCACGGAAGTTGAGGGGGAGGTCCGCAGTGTCGCTGTTCTGGCGGATCTTCGTGATGAACGCTTCCCTCCTCGTGCTGGCCACGGTGCTTCTGCTGAGCCCGTGGGTCACGGTTTCCTCCCCGGTTCATTTCGACGAAGCCGTTGTTGTGGTCGCCGGGGTGCTGGCCATGCTCGTCGCCAACGCTCTTCTCTTCCGGTACGGCTTGGCCCCGCTGAAGCGGCTGTCCCACGCGATGGCGAGGGCCGATGTTCTGCATCCCGGGACGCGACCGAAGGCCACAGGACAGCACGAGATGGCAGAGCTGGTCCTCACGTTCAACGCGATGCTCGACCGCTTGGAGCAGGAGCGAGCCACCAGCAGCGGTCGGGTCGCCGCCGCTCAGGAAGCCGAGCGGCGGCACGTCGCCAGGGAGTTGCACGACGAGGTGGGTCAAGCCCTGACGGCCGTTCTCCTCCAGTTGAAGTGGCTGGCGGATCGAGCCCCCGTCGAGCTCCGGGAAGATCTGCACGCGGCACAGGAGACGACCCGTGAAAGCCTGGACGAACTGAGGCGCATCGCCCGCCGGCTACGCCCTGGTGTACTGGAAGACCTCGGGCTGGCCAGCGCACTACGGGCCCTGGCGGCCGACTTCACCACGGCAGGACTCACGGTGCGCCACAACCTCGACGCCGGGCTTCCGCACATGACGCCCGAGGTGGAACTGACGATCTACCGAGTGGCCCAGGAAGCCCTCTCCAACGCAGCGCGTCACTCATGTGCCGATCGCGTCGACCTCGACCTGAGACGGGGGACGCGGGGGGGCGTGGACCTCGTCGTCCGCGACAACGGGCGCGGTCTCGGAGGTGTCGCGGAAGGGTTCGGCATCCGCGGTATGCGCGAGCGCGCGCTGATGATCGGGGCGGAGTTCGTCATCAGAAACTCACGAGAAGACGGTACGGCGGTGCTCCTGCGGGTGCCTCGAGCAGAGGGGGCCGACCAGTGACCGCGTTGCCCACGCGCATCCTGCTGGCCGACGATCACGCGCTGGTGCGGCGCGGCGTGCGACTGATCCTGGACGCCGAGCCGGACATGACCGTCGTGGCCGAGGTCGGCGACGGGGCCGAGGCTGTCGCCGTGGCACGTCAGGTACCGGTCGATCTGGCGATCCTCGACGTCGCCATGCCCCGGATGACCGGTCTCCAAGCCGCACGGGAGCTCTCTCGCGCCCATCCGGACCTTCGCATCCTGATCCTCACCATGTACGACAGTGATCAGTACTTCTTCGAAGCGCTGCGGGTCGGAGCCAACGGGTACGTGCTGAAATCCGTGGCGGATCGGGACCTGGTGGGCGCCTGCCGTGCGGCGATGCGGGACGAACCGTTCCTCTATCCCGGTGCCGAGACCGCTCTGGTCCGGAGGTACCTCGACCTGGCAGAGCAGGGCCGAACCCCTCCCGAGAAGGCGATCACCGATCGCGAGGAAGAAATCCTCAAGCTGGTCGCCGAAGGGCACACCTCGAAAGAGATCGGCGACCTGCTGATCATCAGTGCCAAGACGGTGGAACGTCACCGAGCGAACCTCCTGCAGAAGCTCGGTCTGCGGGACCGGGTCGAGCTCACTCGCTACGCCATCCGGACCGGTCTGATCGAGCCGTAGCGGAAACACACCCGTCAAGCCCCCGGCTTCGCCCGCCGGGAGGCCATTCCGGCATGCCGCCGTGTGGTGACCACAGCCCCGACGGCCCTCAGACCGCGCCACGGTCTCCCCAAAGGGGGGACGGCGGCGCCGGGACCGGGAAGTCACACCGGCCCCGACCTCATCACCCACCACGCACAAGGGAAAGCATGACAAGCCAGATACCGGAGCCCTCATCAGGGTTTCGTTACCCACCCAGACTCGACCGGCACAGGGGCATCCGCGCCACCGCGGCCGGAGTGGCCCTGCTCATGTCGGTATCGACGATCTACGGTGCCGAAGGCGCCGTCGCCGCACCCCGTGCTCCGCGAGCGGTGGAAGCCCCGCAGACGCCGGCTCCTCCGACCTCCGCCGCCGACATCGCTTCCGCCCGTGTGGCGGCACGGCTGTCGGGGAAGCGGGTCGAGGCGCTGTCCGAGCGGACCGAGTCGTCCACCACCTGGGTGAACAAGGACGGTTCACTGACGACGGAACTGTCCGCCGGCCCCATCCGCTTCGAGGACCCGACCACGGGCGACTGGCGCGACGTCGATGTCGAGCTCACCGCCGCGGCGGATGGCTCCGTCGTGTCGAAGGCCCACCCGCAGGGGCTCAGACTGGCGGGCAAGTCAGGTACCAAGGCCGCCTCGCTGCGCGCCGCGCGGTCCGCTCCCGCCACGGACCTGGTGACCCTGGGCAGCGGTGACGAAGCGATCACCCTGCAATGGCGTGGCGGTCTGCCCGCGCCGGAGCTCGACGGCACGCGCGCGACCTATGTGAACGCGGTGCCCGGCGCCGACGTGGTCGTGGAGGCGACGCGTACGGGTTTCGAGCAGTTCGTCGAGATCAAGCAGCGGCCCACCGGTGACTTCTCCTACACCCTGCCCCTGAAGACCAAGGGCTTGAAGGTGGAGGAGCAGGCCGACGGCAGTGTGCTCTTCACCGACAAGAAGTCGAAGAAGACCGCGGTCATGCCCGCCCCGGTGATGTGGGACGCGACCGTCGACCCCGTGTCCGGCAAGCCTGCCCGCCAGGTCAGGGTCGGCATGAAGGTCGTCAAGGCCAAGGGCGGCGTCGACCTGGTCCTCACCCCCGACGCGACGTTCCTGGCCGATCCGGCGACGAAGTACCCGGTCACGGTCGACCCGTCCACCTCAGCCCTGTCGAATGTCTTCGACACGTACGTCCAGCAAGGCACCACGGTCGACTGGTCCACGGACGTCGAGCTCGACCTCGGCAACCCGGGCACCAAGAACGCCGACGGCACCTACCGCACGGCCCGTTCGTTCATCTCGTGGAACACCGCCCCGATCGCGGACGCGCTGGTGACGGACGCCAAGCTGTCGCTGTGGAACTTCCACTCCGGCAACTACACCGGCTCCTCGTGCCCCACCCAGCCCTGGGAGGTGTGGTCCACCGGTGCCGCGTCGACCTCCTCGCGCTGGGCCGCGCCCAACCAGCCGGCGTGGATCGCGAAGAAGGCCACGTCCTCGGAGACGCGCGGCAACCCGTCCTGCTCGACGCAGCCCGACGGCTGGATCAACGCGAACGTCACGACGATGGTGCAGGAGTGGGCCTCAGCCAAGGCCGCCAAGTCCCACATGGGCCTGCGCGCCACGGACGAGACCCTGACGGGGCAGTGGAAGCGAGTCAACTCCGCCAACGCCGCCACCAACCCCCCCAAGCTGGTCGTCACCTACAACTACCGGCCGCGCACGGGAACGAAGCAGGAGGCCGGTCCGCCGTTCTTCTCGTACTCCGGCTCGTATGTGGTCAACACGGTGACGCCGACCCTCCGGGACACCTTCGTCGACCCCAACGGTGACAAGGTCAACGGCACGTTCCAGATCTTCGACGCCGCGACCAACACCCAGGTCGGCAACGTCATCGTCTCGCCCTGGGTGAACTCCGGGCAGGTCGCCTCGGTGACCGTCCCCGCCGGCGCGCTGACCAACGGCAAGACGTACAAGTTCCGCACCAGCCCGTACGACGGGACGCACTACAACGTGGGCTGGTCGGAGTGGAAGACCTTCACGGTCGACACCACGTCTCCCATCGCCCCGGCGAGCATCGCGTCGACGGACTACCCGTCGAACGCCTGGGTCAGGGGCGCGGGCCAGACCGGCACCTTCACCGTCACCCCGAACGGAACCGACCACAACTGGCTGGAGTGGTCGCTCGACGGCGTGACCTGGACCAAGGTCGCCACCGCCGGTTCCGCAGCCGCCAAGGCCATCTCGATCACCCCGCCCAAGGACGGCACCCACACCCTGCAGGTCAGGCAGGTCGACAAGGCCGACAACAAGTCCGAGCCGATCGAGTACACATTCCACGCCGGCCCTGGCGGCTTCGTCCAGCCCGCCGACGGCGAGCGCACCGCGCGGCGCCTGCCTCTGGTCGCGGAGGCCGACGGCAGCAAGTACGACGCGGTGTCCTTCTCCTGGCGTCGGTCCGAGGCCGACCCCTGGGCGAAGATCCCAGCCGGTCAGGTCACCTCGGGTGGCACTGCGCTGACCGCGTGGCCGGTGCCGCTGACGAGCGGCAGGACTCCGGCCCTGGTGTGGAACGCCACCGATACCGTCGACCCCGACGGCACCGTGCAGATCAAGGCCGACTTCACGGGCCCCAACTCTGCTACCGGCAGCACCCAGCCGCTCTCGGTCGTCGTCGACCGCAACGCCTCCGGCGCTGCCACGGACGAGATCGGTCCCGGTTCGGTGAACCTGCTCACCGGTGACTACACGCTGTCCGCCGGCGACGCTTCGGCCTTCGGCCTGTCGGTCTCCCGCACGGCTTCCTCCCGCACTCCGGACAAGGGCGGCACGCAGGAGGGCCAGGCGCCGATCTTCGGCAAGGAGTGGGTCTCCGGCACCGTTGCCGAGGCGACTCAGTCGGACTACTCCCACATCCGGCGGATCTCCGACACGGCCGTCGCGGTCGTCGAGTCGGAAGGTGATGAGACCCACTTCACCGCCAACGCGGCGAAGACCGGATGGATCCCCGAGACGGGCTCCGAGGACCTCACCCTGACCGGCAGCGTGACCGGATCGTTCACTCTCACGGACACCGAAGGCACGGTCACCCAGTTCACCAAGCCGGATGCCGCCGCTACCACCTGGCAGGTCTCCTCGACGCTGTTGGACGGCCTGTCGAACACCACCACCACGGTGGTGTCCGAGGCGGTGACCGTGGACAGCAAGAAGTTGGCCCGTCCCAAGCGGATCATCGCCCCGACCTCGGCCGCGTCGGCCGCCACGTGCACGGCGACGCCGTCCACCAAGGGGTGCCGGGCTCTGGAGTTCGTCTACGCCGCCTCCACCACCGCCACCGACCTCGTCTTCGGGGACTTCGCCGGCCAGGTGAAGGAGATCCGGCTGTGGTCCACCGAGCCCGGCGCTGCCGCGGCCACCTCCAAGGCCGTGCAGACCTACGCCTACGACGCGTCCGGCCGTCTGCGCCAGGCGTGGAATCCGCAGATCAGCCCGGCACTGAAGACGGAGTACTCCTACGACGCGGCGGGCCGGGTCACCGGTCTGACCCCCGCCGGGGAGCTGCCCTGGACGTTCACCTACGGAAAGGCCGGAGCCGGCGCCACCGCCGGTGACGGCATGCTGCTCAAGGCGTCCCGCTCCGGCCTCCAGCAGGGAACCAAGGACGTCACGTCCGGCACCGCGGCCACCTCGATCGTGTACGACGTGCCGCTGACCGGCACCACCGCCCCGTACAAGATGGGCACGGCGGACGTGAAGGCCTGGGGGCAACTGGACGCCCCCACCGACGCGACCGCCGTCTTCCCCGCCGACTCGGTCCCGGCCTCGAACGCGGGCAGCGGCCTGACGGCAGGCTCCTACACGCGCGCCACGATCACCTACATGGGCGTATCCGGGCGTTCGGTCAACAGCGCGACCCCTGGCGGCCACATCTCCACCACGGAGTACGACCGCTTCGGCAACACGGTGCGCGAGCTGTCCGCGGCCAACCGCGAGGTCGCCCTGGGCAGCAGCACCGCCGGCAAGGCCGCCCAGGCCGAGCTCGGCATCGGCCGGCTCACCAGCGCCGAGCGTGCCGATCTGCTGGCCACCAAGTCGGTCTACAACGAGACCGGTACCCGTGAGCTCGAGGAGTTCGGCCCGCTGCGGCGGATCGACCTCACCGCCGACCTCACGTCCGGAACCACGACCCTGGTCTCTTCCGGAACCTCGGTGACCGGCCGCTCGTGGACGGTCAACGAGTACGACGCCGGACGTCCCACGGACGGCACGGCCAAGGTGAAGGATCAGATCACCAAGGTCACCAGCGGTGCCCAGGTGCGTGAGCACCCCACCGTCCTCGGCGAGGCCCGCGTCACGCAGACGATGTACGACTGGGCCAAGGGGCTGCCCACTCAGACCGTCAAGGATCCGGGCGGGCTCGCGATCACCGAGACCACCGAGTACGACGACCAGGGCCGCATCACCAAGCAGCGGCTTCCTGGTGCCAATGGAACCGACGCCGCGACCCGAGTGACCACCTACTGGTCCGCGACCGGCACCGGCACCTGCCAGGGCCGACCCGAGTGGGCCGATCTGGTCTGCTCCACCGGTCCGGCCGCCGCCATCACCGGCGGCGGCTCCAACCCCACGCAACTGCCCACCACGACCACCGAGTACAGCTGGTGGGGCGGCCCGGCGAAGATCTCCGAGAGCGCCAACTCCGTCACCCGCACCACCACGACCACCTACGACAACGCCGGTCGTCCCGGCAAGGTCGCCATCACCGGCGGAGTCGGGCAGGCGGTCCCGGAGGCGACGACCGAGTACGACCCGGCGACGGGGCGTGCGGTCAAGACGGTTTCCCCGACAGGGGGCACCATCACCAAGGTGTTCGACAAGCTCGGCCGCCAGACGTCCTACACAGATGCCGACGGCGGTGTCACCACCACCGAGTACGACCTGCTGGACCGGCCGGTCAAGGTGACGGACAACGCGCCCTCGACCGTCACGTACACCTACGACACGACCGTGGAGCCGCGCGGCCTGGTCACGAAGACGACCGACTCCATCGCCGGCGTCTTCCAGACGACCTACGACGCGGACGGATCCGTGGCGAGCGAGAAGCTCCCGGGCGGCTACACCCTGACCACCACCGAGGACACCACCGGCGCCACGCTGAACCGCTCCTACAAGCGTGACAGCGACGGCACCCTCGTCTACGCGGACACCGTGACCGAGTCCGTCCACGGCCAGGTCACCAGCCATGCAGGCTGGTCCGACCAGACCTACCGTTACGACGCCGCCGGCCGCCTCACCACGGTCGAGGACACCGTGGACACGGTCTGCACGCGCCGCGCCTACGCCTTCGACGCGCGCACCAACCGAAAGTCCCTCACCACGACCGCGGCGGCGCCCGGCCTGGACTGCACCACCACGGGAGGAAACACCACCAGCCACACCTACGACAGCGCCGACCGCCTCGTCGACGCCGGCTACGTCTACGACGCGTTCGGCCGCACCACCTCCGTCCCCGGCAACGGCACCGTCGGCTACTACGCCAACGACCTCGCACACCAGCAGACCGCGAACGGCCGGCGTCAGACCTGGCAGCTCGACGCCGCCCACCGGTTCCGCTCCTGGAAGACCGAGTCCGGCAGCGGCAGCACCTGGACGCAGACCGGCGCCAAGCTGAACCACTACGACGGTGACGGCGACAACCCCCGCTGGATCGTCGAGGACATCGCGACCGGCACGCTGACCCGCAACGTCGAGTCCGCCACCGGTGACCTCGCCGCCACCACCAGCAAGACCGGCGACACCGTCCTGCAGCTCACCACCATCCACGGCGACGTGGCCCTCCAGCTCCCGCTGGACACCAGCAAGGCCCCGGTCGCCCTGGACCACGACGAGTACGGCAACCCCCGGGCCGGCCAGGCGGCCACCCGCTACAACTGGCTGGGGGCCAAGCAGCGCTCCACCGAGACCCTCACGGGCCTCACCCTGATGGGCGTCCGCCTCTACACCCCCGCTACCGGTCGCTTCCTCTCCCTCGACCCCGTCTACGGCGGCGGCGCCAACGCCTACGCCTACCCCGGGGACCCCGTCAACGAGTATGACCTCGATGGCAAGTGGTGGAGCTGGAAGAAGACCAAGCGCTGGATCAAGCGGCACCGCGTCGGTATCGCCGCGACAGCGGCCGGCATCGGCTGCGGCCTGTTCACCGCAGGTCTGGCCGCAGCGGGGTGCGCGGTTGTCGCCGGTGCTGCCGCCGGCGCCGGAGCCAAGTGGTACTGGAACCGCAAGGCGTCCATCGGCTCCATCGCCCGCGCAGGAGTGTCGGGTGCCACCGGAATCGGTCCCATGGGCTCTGTCTTCGGCGCCGTCGGCCGATGGGGCATAAAGAGGGCCGTCACCCGATGGGCCACCAAGCGCTATCCGTCGACCGGAAGCCACCGCGCGGTTCACAGGAGCCACCGCAAGAAGTCTTCCTGGTGGTCGTGGCGACGATGATCTGGTCCGCCTTCGTCCGGTTCCCTGGGAGCACCAAGGGAACCGGACCCGCTTTGAGAAACGATAGGGAGTTGACATGAGCGAACCCCGGAAGAACTCAGTGGCGTTCTTCCTCTTGGGCGTACTTGCCTTCCTGGCAGGAATCGTCTTCTGGATCGCGTCGGGGCGGGCCTCAGCGGCAGTGACGTTCGCGTGCTCGTCCGTCGTGTTCGCCGGAGCGTGGTTCTTCGAGCGGACGACGAAGCGGAGCGAGGGCAGCCAGGACTGAACAGGTGCATGGGGTGGCCCTTGTGGGCGGGAAGGTGGAACCCGACCACGGCCCCCAAGGGTCGCCGCTGAATGAGCAACGGCTCGTGTGCCGGGCGAATGTGCCGGGCTCACGAGCCGTTTCGTCTCGCCCCCGGGTCGGTGGTTCACCCTGGCGCGTCCCCGGAGGGCGACAGCGGGACCCCAAGGCGACACGAGTGGCCTCGACATCCACGACGTTCACCAGGGCGGGTCCGCTGTCCATGACGGAAGGCCAGGAGGAAGGCGGCCCCGCGGCACGCGGTTTTCGGCGCACGGTGCGGGCGGGCCGGACGACCACCGGGCCGCCGCCCGGTCACCGGGCGCGTCGCCGACGACAGCCCCGCCACCGGTGCGGACACCGGCCGGCCCGGGGGATTGCCCACGGCCGGTGCGGGCATGCGGACAGCAGCACCGGGCGGCCCGGGCGGACCACACGCGACGCGGCGGCTCGCCCCCGCACGGTGACGGCTCCGCGGGGGGCCGCGCGGCGGGGCCATCGGTAAGCCGACCCGGGCCGCGGGGCCGCCGTCCCGGCGGGTCCGCCGGCCCCACCCCGTAAAGTCGACCCCGTTGTAGTTGTACGACACCGTCCCACGAGGAGAGTCCCGTGACCGACCCGGCGGCCATCGCCCGGCAGCAGCAGATCGCCCAGGAGCTGGAGGTGTCCGCGAGCTTCGAGCCGCGGGCGGAGATCGAGCGCCGGGTGGCGTTCCTGGCCGAGCGCCTCCTGTCCACCGGGCTGCGCTCGCTCGTCCTCGGCATCAGCGGCGGCGTCGACTCGACCACGGCGGGCCGGCTCTGCCAGCTCGCCGTCGAGCGGGTCCGGGAGGCCGGGCAGGAGGCCACCTTCTACGCCATGCGCCTGCCCTACGGCGTGCAGGCCGACGAGAAGGACGCGCGCGCCGCCCTGGACTTCATCCGCCCCGACCAGGTCCTCACCGTCGACGTGAAGCCCGCGTCCGACGCCGCCCTGGAGGCCGCGCTCGCCGGTGGGGTCACCTTCCGCGACGCCCACCACCAGGACTTCACGCACGGCAACATCAAGGCGCGCCAGCGGATGATCGCCCAGTACGCCGTCGCCGGCGCCCACGACGGACTCGTCGTCGGCACCGACCACGCGGCCGAGGCCGTCTCCGGCTTCTTCACCAAGTTCGGTGACGGCGCGGCCGACCTCGTACCGCTCACCGGGCTCACCAAGCGCCGGGTCCGCGCCGTCGCCGCCGAGCTGGGCGCCCCGGCCGAGCTGGTCTGGAAGACGCCGACCGCCGACCTGGAGACGCTGGACCCCGGAAAGCCCGACGAGGACGCGCTCGGCGTCACGTACGACGACATCGACGACTTCCTGGAGGGCAAGCCGGTCACGGAGGCGGCCTACACCGCGATCGTCCGCCGCTACGATCTGACCGCGCACAAGCGGCAGCTGCCGATCGCTCCCTGAGCGCCCGCCGCCGGTCCGGCGGATCCTGGAAGGGGGCCTCGCCGAGGCCCCGGAAGGGAGCATGCCATGTTCGGCGAAACCCCGGCGTTCAGCGGATTCTCCGTCGACGACCTCGACGCCGCGCGCCGCTTCTACGGCGAGACCCTCGGCCTGCGGGTGGAGGACGAGGGCCCCGACGACATGGGAGCCCTCGTCCTCACCCTGGCGGGCGGTGCCCGGGTCTTCGTCTACGCCAAGGACGACCACACCCCCGCCACCTTCACGATCCTCAACTTCGAGGTCGACGACATCGACCGGGCGGTCGACGCCCTGGGGGAGCGCGGGGTGGAGTTCGAGCGGTACCCCGGGTTCGAGGCGGACGGGAAGGGGATCGTCCGGAGCGACGGCCGGGGCCCCTCGATCGCCTGGTTCAAGGACCCCGCCGGAAACGTCCTGTCCGTCCTGCGGACGGGCTGACCGGCCCGCCCGCACCCCCCCGGATCCGGCCGCTCGTATCCGCCCGCCCTGATCCGGCCGGCCACCGGTCCTGAGCCGGCCGTCCCGCCGCTCACGGCCCGACCGGGGGCGGTCGGGTCCGGGACGGAGCCGCCCCGAACGGACCCGCCCGGATGCGGTGCGCCCCGCCCACCGGCTCGAATGGGAGGGTGAGCGCGCCCCCCGACGACTGCCTCGCCCGCAACGAATGGATCTGCGGGGACTACCTGTCCTCGCGCCGCGAGATCCTCGCCGACGCCGTCGTCCAGCACCTCCAGCTGACCGGCGCCTCCCTCGCCCTCGGACTCGCCGTCGCCGTCCCGCTCGCCCTCCTGGCCCGCCGCCGGCGCCGGGCCGCGGGGCCCGTCCTCGGCGTCACCACCGTCCTGTACACGATTCCCGCGCTCGCGATGTTCTCGCTGCTCCTGCCCGTGTACGGGCTGTCCGCCTCCCTCGTCGTCGCCGGACTGGTCCTGTACTCGCTCACCCTCCTCGTCCGGAACCTGCTCGCCGGCCTCGGTGCCGTACCCGACGACATCCGCCGGGCCGCGCGCGGGCTCGGATACGGCCCCACCCGCCTGCTCCTCGCCGTCGAACTGCCCCTCGCGCTGCCCGCCGCCATGGCCGGGCTCCGCATCGCCGCGGTCTCCACCGTCTCCCTCGTCACGATCGGCGCGATCGTCGGCCACGGCGGCCTCGGCAACCTCATCTACTCCGGCATGAACACCTACTTCAAGGCGCAGGTCCTCACCGCCTCCGTGCTCTGCGTCCTCATCGCCGTCGCCGCCGACCTGCTCCTCCTCGGGGCCCAGCGGCTGCTCACCCCCTGGACCCGCGGGCGGGCCCGGTGACCACGCTCACCGCCGCGTGGGCCTGGCTCACCACCGCCGCCCACTGGTCGGGTGAGGACGGCATCGGACACCGGCTCACCGAGCACCTGCTCCTCACCGGCGCCGGCCTCGCGCTCAGCTGCCTGATCGCCCTGCCCGTCGCCCTCGTCCTCGGGCACCTCGGCCGGGGCGGCGCCCTCGCCGTCAACCTCGCCAACGCCGGCCGGGCCGTCCCCACCTTCGCCGTCCTCGTCCTGCTGCTCCTCGGACCCCTCGGCCCGTACGCCCCCTGGCCGACCGTCGTCGCCCTCGTCCTCTTCGCCGTCCCGCCGCTGCTCACCAACGCGTACGTGGGGATGCGCGGGGTCGACGCCGATGTCGTACGGGCCGCCCGGGGCATGGGCATGACCGGCCGCCAGGTCCTCGCCCGGGTCGAGCTGCCGCTCGCGCTGCCCCTGATCCTCACCGGCGTCCGCGTCGCAGCCGTCCAGCTCGTCGCCACGGCCACCGTCGCGGCCCTCGCGGGCGGCGGCGGCCTCGGCCGGATCATCACCGCCGGCTTCAACCTCGCCTCCACCCCGCAGGTGGTGGCGGGCGCGGTCCTCGTCGCCGGCCTCGCCCTCCTCGTCGAAGGCCTCTTCGAAGTGGTCCGGGCGTTCGTTCCGGCCGGGGCGCGCTCCGGGGGCGGCCGATGAGGACGGCCCGTCTCGCCGCCGGCGCGCTCGCCGCGCTCCTCTGCCTCGCCGGCTGCGCCACCGGCCCCGCCCTGGAGGACCGGGGAGCCGTCACCGCCCCGCCCGGCGACAACCACCGGCTCACCGTCGGCTCGGCCGGCTTCACCGAGAGCGAGCTGCTCGCCCGGATGTACGCCCTCCTGCTGGAACAGGCCGGATACCGCACCACCCTCCTCACCGTCACCAATCGCGAGTTGTACGAACCGGCCCTGGAGAACGGGCAGATCGACGTCGTGCCCGAGTACGCGGCCACCTTCGCCGACTGGCTGAACGCCAAGGTGAACGGGCCGGACGCGCCGGCCGTCGGCTCACCCGACCTCGCCGCCACCATGAGCGCCCTGCGGCGGCTCGCCGGTCCGCGCGGTCTCACCGTCCTCGACCCGGGCCGGGCCGTCGACCAGAACGCCTTCGCCGTCACCGCCGCCTTCGCCGCCGAGCACCGCCTCAAAACCCTCAGCGACCTGGGCGCCCGGGGCGTCCCGGTACGGCTCGCGGCCGGAGACGAGTGCGTCCGCCGCCCCTACTGCGCCCCCGGCCTGCGGAAGCTCTACGGGATCGACGTCACCGCCGTCGATCCCAAGGGCGTCGGCACCACCCAGGCCAAACAGGCCGTGCGCAGCGGCCAGGACCAGCTGGTGCTGACCACGACCACCGACGCCACCCTGGACGACTTCGGCCTGGTGCTGCTGGCCGACGACAAGCACCTGCAGAACGCCGACCACATCGTCCCCGTCGTCAACCGGGCCCGCGCCGCAAGCGCCCGCGTCACCCGCACCCTCGACCGTCTCAACGACGTCCTCACCACCGCCGACCTCGCGGACCTCAACGAGCGCGTCGACAGCTGGCGCCGGCTCCCCGAGGACGTGGCCCGCGCGTACCTCGTCGCGAAGGGCCTCCTGCGGCCCTGAACCAGCGGCAGCGCTCCCGCGAAGGGGGTGATCAGGCGGACCCCGGGCCCGTCGTCCACGCCTCCCACGGCGGCGGACGCGCCCCGGGAGACGCGCGAAAGTCCAAGCGGTGCGTGCGATTGCGCATGGTGCGTCGGCGTCCCGCGCGGCTACAACTCGGTCCTGTCCCCGCCACGGGACCCCGCGAGGAGAGGACCGGACATGAGCACGCACGTCACCGACGAGATCGCGAGCCAGCCCGACTGCTGGCGCCGCGCCGCGGAGACCGCCGCGCGCGAGGCCGCGCTGCTGCCCCGGCCCGGGGAGCGGGTCGCCGTCGTCGGCTGCGGCACCTCGTACTTCATGGCCCGCGCCTACGCGGCCCTGCGGGAGTCGCTGGGCGCGGGGGAGACCGACGCGTTCCCCGCCTCCGACCCGACCCCGCTGGGCCGCCGCTACGACCGGATCGTGGCCCTCACCCGCTCCGGCACCACCACCGAGATCGCGCGGCTGCTCGCCGCCGCGCGCGGACGCGTCAGCACGCTGGTGATCACCGGTGTGCCCGACAGCCCCGCCGCCCACCTCGCCGACCGGGTCCTCGGCCTCGGTTTCGCCGACGAACGCTCCGTCGTCCAGACCCGGTTCGCCACCACCACCCTCCAACTCCTGCGCGCGGGGCTGGGCGTGGACCTCGCGCCCGCCGTCGCCGACGCCGAACTCGCCCTGTACGAACCGCTGCCGGCCCTCTGGGAGCGGCGCGGTCAGTTCACCTTCCTCGGCAGCGGCTGGGCCGCCGGGCTCGCCGACGAGGCCGCGCTGAAACTGCGCGAAGTGGCCCGCGCCTGGACGGAGTCGTACCCGGCGATGGAGTACCGCCACGGCCCCATCAGCATCAGCGACCGCGCCTGCCTGGTCTGGTGCCTCGGCCCCGCGCCGTCGGGGCTGCGGGACGAAGTGGAGGCCACCGGCGCCCTGTTCGCCGCCGACGCCGTCGACCCGGTCGCCGCGCTGGTCCGCGCCCAGCGCCTCGCCGTCGCCCTCGCGGACCGGCGCGGCCTCAACCCCGACCGGCCCCGGCACGTCTCGCGCTCGGTCGTCCTCGCCGGAGCGTTCCGCCCGGCCACGGCGGAGGCCACCCGTATCCTGCGCTCATGATCACCACGGATGCCACGGACCTGCCGGACCTTCGGGAGATGCCCGGCGACTGGCGGCGCGCCCTCGCCGTCGTCGCCCACCCCGACGACCTGGAGTACGGCTGCGCCGCAGCCGTCGCCGCCTGGACGGACGCCGGGAAGGAGGTCGTCTACGTCCTCGCCACCCGGGGCGAGGCCGGGATCGACACCCTCGCCCCGGAGACGTGCGGGCCGCTGCGCGAACGCGAGCAGCGCGACAGCGCCGCCGTCGTCGGCGTGGAGACGGTCGAGTTCCTCGACCACCGCGACGGCGTGCTCGAGTACGGGGTCCCCCTGCGCCGCGACATCGCGGCCGCGATCCGCCGCCACCGCCCCGAACTCGTCGTCACGCTCAACCACCGCGACACCTGGGGCCCCGGACCCGGCGCCCCCTGGAACACCCCCGACCACAGGGCCGTCGGGCGGGCCACCCTCGACGCCGCGGCCGACGCCGGCAACCGCTGGATCTTTCCCGAACTCGCCGACGAGGGCCTGCGGCCCTGGGACGGCGTCCGCTGGGTCGCCGTCTCCGGGTCCAGCACCCCGACCCACGCGGTCGACGCGGCCCCCGGCCTGGACCGCGCCATCGCGTCGCTGCTCTGCCACCGCGCCTACATCGAGGCGCTGACGGACCAGGACCCGGAGGAGTACGTCCGCGACTTCCTCACCACGACCACCGGCCAGGCCGCCGGCCGCTTCGGCGGCCGCCCGGCCGTGACCTTCGAGCTCTTCCCCCGCTGACCCGGACGGCCCGGCGCGGGACCCCGGTCATCCCAGGGGCGCCGGCTTCAGGACGGCGAACGGCGCGCCGAACGGGTCCTCGAACCAGGCCAGCCGGCCGACGTCCGGGATGTCGGCCGGCGGAAGGAGGACCCGCCCGGCGGCGCCCTCCACGGCGCGGGCCGTCGCGTCGGCGTTCTCGACCTCGATGTAGGGGATCCAGCGGGGGTTCCCCGGATCCTCCTGGAGCTCGGCCACGCCCCCGAAGGAGGCCTCCCGCTGCTCCCCGGCGGCGGTGGACACCACCCGGTACGTCATGCCCGGCGCCTCCATCACCGCCCACCGCCACCCGAACAGGGTGCGGTAGAAACCGAGCGCCGCCTCCGGGTCGGCGGTGTGCAGCTCCACCCACACCAGGGTGTTCGGGGACGACGTCCGCTCCAGGCCCCGGACCCGCCCCGGCTGCCGGACGGCGAAGTCGGCGCCGCCCGGGTCGGTCAGACACGCCGTCCGCCCCGCGTCCCTCACGTCGAACGCGGGGACGCGGACGGTGGCGCCGGCCTCCTCGGCGGTCCGCTGCGCGGCGTCCGCGTCCTCCGTGTGGAAGGAGACGGTCCAGGCGCTCGCCGCGCCCTCCTCGGTCAGTGGGCCGAGCCCGCCGACCGTACGGCCGTCCTGCTGGAAGAACCCGCGACCACCTGTCCCGGGGCCCACCGGGCGGAACTCCCAGCCGAACACGGAACCGTAGAAGGCCGCCGCGGCCTCCGTGTCGGGGCTGCCGAGATCGATCCAGCAGGGCGACCCCGTCGTGAACCGCGTACCGAGCATGAGCGCCGTCCGTCCTTCCGTCCTCCGCCACCGGCTCCGGCCACCATGGCCGATCCCCGCTCCCGCGCCGGGACGGCACGGCGGCACCCCCCGGGGTTCATCCGACCGGCCGACGGTCCGGGGCCGTGGGCCGTGCGGCGGGGCGCGCCGGGGAGAGACCCGCTGTCTCCGGCCCCGGCTCCCGCCGCCCGCCTGTCGGCCCCGGGGCGCGTACGGCCCCGGCTTCCCGGCCCGCGCCCCTCTCCCGGCCCCGCCGCCGACGGGAGGTCCGCGCGGGGGCGCCAACCCCCGGGCGCGCCCACCGGACCGCCCCACCCCTCGCGTGCGGCCGGCCGGCGTGGCGGGGGGCCCGCTCCTCGCCGGCCGGCAGAGACGGCCACGATCCGGCCCCACTCGGTCCGACGGCCCGTCCGGGCGCCCGGCGCGAGGCCGCGGCAGGTTCCCCCCGTCATCAGGCCGCCGATCCGTCCCCCTCCCGGCCTGCGGGGTCCCCCGCGCCCGACCGCGCCGCGGCCTTCGCCTCCAGGTCCGTCATCAGCAGCTCGCCGTTGATCGTCGCGGCCGCCCGGTAGCCGAGGCTCGCCGCGTTGACGACCTGTTCCTGCGGGCCGGTGACGTTTCCGGCCGCCCAGACGCCGGGGACGCTGGTCCGGCCGGTCTCGTCGACCACCACGAACTCCCCGAAGGGGGTCTCGCGCAGGTCGGCGCCGAGCTGCCGCAGCACGCCGTCCCGGGCGGCGAGGCGCTTCGCTCCGGCGAAGACGACGGATCGCTCCACGACGCGCCCGTCGGCGAGGCGCACACCGGTCAGCCGGTCGTCCGTGACGACGAGGCCCGCCACCTCACCGGCCACGACCCGTACCCCCGCCGCGTCGAGCAGGGCCGCGTCCCGGTCCGAGAGCTCCGCCCCGTGCAGGAAGAGGGTCACGTCGCCGGACCACTGGGAGACGACGAGGGCCTGGTGGGCGGGCATCGCGGGGTGGGCGACGACGCCGAAGGGCAGGTCGCGGACCTCCCAGCCGTGGCAGTACGGGCAGTGCAGCACGTCCCGCCCCCACCGGTCGGCGAGCCCGTCGATCTCCGGGAGTTCGTCCACGAGACCGGTGGTCACCACCAGCCGCCGGGCCCGGACCGTACCGCCGTCCGCGAGCGTCAGGACGAAGCCGTCGGCACCGTCCGGGGCCGCGCCGGTCACCTCGCCCGACCGCCACTCGACCCCGTACCCGGCGATCTCACGCCGCCCCTCGGCCAGGAAACCGGCCGGGCTCATGCCGTCCCGCGACAGATACCCCTGCATGTGCGCCGAAGGGGCGTTGCGCGGCTCGCCGGCGTCCACGACCAGCGTCCGCCGGCGCGAGCGGCCGAGAACGAGCGCCGCGCTGAGTCCGGCCGCCCCGCCGCCGACGACCACGGCCTCGTATGCGTCACCTCCGAAGGAGCCTCCGCGCGGGCCCGAGCCCGCGTCACCGATCGCGTCCCGCTGTGTGTTCCTGAAGCTGTTCATGCCGCCGAGCTTCGCCCGTGTCGGGGATCGCGGCAAGGAATGTTGCCGTTTCTGCAAAGCTGGACTCATGACCGAAGACGACCGCATCGACGCCGTGCTCACCGAGGTCGGCCCCCGGCTCCGCCGGGTCCGCCGCGACCGGGGCGTGACCCTCGCGGAGCTCTCCGCCGCCACCGGCATCTCCGTGAGCACCCTCTCGCGCCTGGAGTCCGGGCAGCGCAGGCCCAGCCTGGAACTGCTGCTCCCGCTCGCCCGGGCCCACCAGGTCCCGCTGGACGAACTGGTCGGCGCCCCGCCCGTGGGCGACCCCAGGATCCGCGCCCGGCCCATCGTGCGCGACGGCCGCACGCTGTACCCGCTCACCCGCCAGCCCGGGGGCCTCCAGGCGTACAAGGTCGTCCAGGAGCCCTCGGGAGAGGCCCCTGATCTCCGCGTCCACGAGGGCTACGAGTGGCTGTACGTCCTCGCCGGACGGCTCCGGCTGGTCCTCGGCGAGCACGACGTGGTGCTCGGCGCGGGCGAGGCGGCGGAGTTCGACACCCGCGTGCCGCACTGGTTCGGCGCGGCGGGGGAGGGACGGGTGGAATTCCTGAGCCTCTTCGGACCGCAGGGGGAGCGCATGCACGTACGGGCCCGCCCCAAGAAGTCCGGCGGGACGGTTCCATAGAGACAAGCGACCGCTTAGTATGCCACCGACCGCTCGGTACGGACGGAGGCTTCCGGATGCAGGCATGGCGTGTGTACGAGAACGGCGAACCAGGCGCGGTGATGCGCCTGGAGGAGGTGGAGGCACCCACGCCCGGCCCCGGCCAGGTCCTCCTGAAGGTCCGCGCCGCGAACGTCAACTTCCCCGACGCGCTGCTCTGCCGGGGCCACTACCAGGTACGTCCCCCGCTGCCCTTCACCCCGGGTGTGGAGATCTGCGCGGAGACGGAGGACGGGCGCCGGGTGATCACCACCGCCGCCCTGCCGCACGGCGGCTTCGCCACCCACGCCCTCGCGGACGCCGCCGGGCTGCTCCCCGCGCCCGACTCCCTGGACGACGCGGAGGCCGCCGCCCTCCACATCGGCTACCAGACCGGATGGTTCGGCCTCCACCGCAGGGCCGCCCTCCAGGAGGGCGAGACGCTCCTCGTCCACGCCGCCGCCGGCGGCGTCGGCAGCGCCGCCGTCCAGCTCGGCAAGGCGGCCGGCGCCACCGTCATCGGTGTCGTCGGCGGCCCCGCGAAGGCGGACGTGGCCCGCGCACTCGGCTGCGACCTGGTGATCGACCGCCGCTCCGAGGACGTCGTCGCCGCCGTCAAGGCCGCCACCGGCGGCCGGGGCGCCGACGTCGTCTACGACCCGGTCGGCGGCGAGGCCTACCAGCAGTCCGCCAAGTGCGTCGCCTTCGAGGGCCGGATCGTGGTCGTCGGCTTCGCGAGCGGCACCGTCCCCGCCCCCGCCCTCAACCACGCCCTGGTCAAGAACTACTCGGTCCTCGGCCTCCACTGGGGCCTCTACGCGCAGAAGGACCCGGCCTCGATCGGCCGCTGCCACGAGACCCTCACCGCCTACGCCGCCAAGGGCCTGATCAAGCCGCTCATCGGCGAGCGCGTCCCCTTCGCCGGCGCGGCCGGCGCGGTCCAGCGCGTCGCCGACGGCACCACCACCGGACGCCTGGTCGTCCTTCCCGAAGGAGCCCGCGCGTGACCGACGCCGACGACCTGCGCGCCCGCACCCGGGCGCTGCTCCAGGAGCACCCCCCGGCCACCACCGACCGCACCGCCTTCCTGAAGGCCCGCTTCGACGCCGGGCTCGCCTGGGTCCACTACCCCGTCGGCCTCGGCGGCCTCGGCGCCCCGCGCGCCCTCCAGGCCGTGGTGGACGACGAACTCGCCGCCGCCGGCGCCCCGGACAACGATCCGCGCCGCATCGGCATCGGACTCGGCATGGCCGCCCCCACCCTCCTCGCCTACGGCTCCGAGGAGGTCAAGCGGCGCTTCCTGCGGCCCCTCTGGGTCGGCGAGGAGGTCTGGTGCCAGCTGTTCAGCGAACCGGGGGCCGGCTCCGACCTCGCCGCCCTCGGCACCCGTGCCGTACGCGACCCCGAGACGGGCGACTGGATCGTGGACGGGCAGAAGGTGTGGACCTCCAGCGCGCACGTCGCCCGCTGGGCCATCCTCATCGCCCGCACCGACCCGGACGTGCCCAAGCACCGGGGGATCACCTACTTCGTCTGCGACATGACCGACCCCGGCGTGGAGGTCCGGCCACTGCGCCAGATCACCGGCGAGGCCGAGTTCAACGAGGTCTTCCTCACCGGCGTCCGCATTCCCGACGCCCACCGCCTCGGCGAGGTCGGCGACGGCTGGCGGGTGGCGCAGACGACGCTGATGAACGAGCGGGTCACCATCGGCGGCGCCCGCATCCCCCGCGAGGGCGGCATGATCGGCAAGCTCGCCGCCACCTGGCGCGAGCGGCCGGAGCTGCGCACCCACGAGTTCCACCGGCGTCTGCTGGAGCTGTGGGTCGACGCCGAGGTGGCCCGGCTCACCGGCGAGCGGCTCCGCCAGCAGCTCGCCGCCGGCCGGCCCGGCCCCGAGGGCAGCGCCATGAAGCTCGGCTTCGCCCGACTCAACCAGGCCATCAGCGGCCTGGAGGTCGAACTGCTCGGCACCGAGGGGCTGGTGTACGAGGACTGGACGATGCGCCGGCCCGAGCTGGTCGACTTCACCGGGCGCGACGCCGGCTACCGCTATCTGCGCTCCAAGGGCAACTCGATCGAGGGCGGGACCACCGAGGTCCTCCTCAACATCGTGGCCGAACGGGTCCTCGGGCTGCCGCCCGAGCCCCGCAACGACAAGGACGTCGCCTGGAAGGACCTGGCCCGATGACCGACCTCCTCTACTCCGACACCGAGGACGACCTGCGGGCGGCCGTCCGCGCCCTCCTCGCCGACCGGGCCGGGCACCGGGCCGTGCTCGACCGGATCGAGACGGACGACCCGTACCTGCCGGGGCTGTGGAAGTCCCTCGCGGCCGACATCGGCGCCGCCGGCCTGCTCGTCCCGGAGAAGCTCGGCGGGCAGGGCGCGACCCACCGCGAGGCGGCCGTCGTCCTGGAGGAACTGGGCGGCGCGGTCACCCCCGTGCCGTACCTGACGAGCGCGGTCGTCGCCACCGAGACCCTGCTCGCCCTCGCCGGGGGGAGCGACGCGGCGGCGGAACTGCTCGCCGGCCTCGCGGGCGGCCGCACCGTCGCCGTCCTCGCCGTCCCCCTCACCACGCCCCCCGGCGCGGAGCCCCCGTACGGCCCACCAGTCACCGGCGTCGCCGACGCCACCGCCGCCGACGTCCTGCTCGTCCCGCGCGCCGACGGCCTCCACGCCGTCCCGGCCGCCGAGGCGGTCGTCGAGCCGCTCACGCCGCTCGACCTCACCCGGCCGCTCGCCCGCGTCACCGCCGGCCCCGGCACGGGCACCCGGCTCGCGGGCCCGGAGGCCTCCGCCGCCGCGATCGGGCGCGGCCTGCTGGCCGGAGCCGGACTCCTCGCCTCCGAGCAGCTCGGCCTGGCCACCTGGTGCCTGGAGGAGACCGTGCGGCACACCCGCGAGCGCCACCAGTTCAACCGGCCGGTCGGCTCCTTCCAGGCCCTCAAGCACCGCATGGCCCAGCTGTGGCTGGACGTCGTGGGCGCCCGCGCGGCGGCCCGCGCCGCCGCCGACGCGCTCGCCACGGGCGCCCCGGACGCCCCGCTCACCGTCGCGGTCGCCCAGGCCCACTGCTCCCGGGTGGCCGTCCGGGCCGCCGAGGAGTGCGTCCAGCTGCACGGCGGCATCGGCATGACCTGGGAGCACCCCGCCCACCTGGCGCTCAAGCGGGCCAAGGCCGATCAGCTCGCCCTCGGCTCGCCCGGCCGCCATCAGGACGCCCTCGCGGCCCTGGCCGACCTCCCCGCGCCCCGGTGACGCCGCCCGTCCGCCGGCCTCGGTAAGGGGCCCCTCTGTCCGCACCCCTTTACATACTGTTTAATTGCATGTTGTTCGCAATAACAGTTGATCTCCAAAAGGGGTGTGGACACGATGGCCGCCCGATCCGTTCGCCGCGCGACCGCCGCGATGCTCACCGGGGCGTTCGCCCTGGGCGCCGCAGCCTGCACGAACCCCGGCCCCGCCGGGGGCACCGGCGGACCCAAGGACTCGGCGGTCGTCGGCATCGCCTACGAGCCGGAGACCCTCAGCCCCCTCCTCGGTTACGGCAAGGACGGCAACTCCAAGATCTTCGACGGGCTCCTCGCCTTCGACGCCGACATGAAGCTGCGGCCCGCCCTCGCCGCCGAGCTCCCCCACATCAGCGACGGCGGCCTCACCTACACGTACACGCTGCGCGACGGCGTCACCTTCAGCGACGGCGTGCCCTTCACGGCCAAGGACGTCGTCTTCACCTACCGGACGATCCTCGACCCGAAGACCAACAACCCCTCGCGCACCGAACTCGACGCCCTCAAGAGCGTCGAGGCGGTCGGGGACGACACCGTCGTCTTCCGGCTCAAGTACCCCTACGCGCCCTTCGCCGAGCGCACCGTCCACGCCATCGCCCCCGAGCACGTCGCCGCGAAGCAGGACGTGAACACCGGCGCCTTCACGACCAAGCCCGTCGGCACCGGCCCCTACGTCCTCACCGGCTGGTCCAAGGGCGAGAAGCTCACCTTCAAGGCCAACCCGTCCTACTGGAACGGCGCCCCCGCGGTGAAGAAGTTCACCATGGCGATCATCAAGGACGACGACGTCCGCGCCACCCGGCTGCGCGCCGGCGACCTCGACGGCGCCATCCTGCCGCCCAACCTCGCCGCCGGCTTCTCGGCCGACAAGGGGAAGAAGACGTACGCGGCCAAGACCTACGACTACCGCACCGTCACCCTCCCCACCCACCACCCCGTCACCGGCGACACCGCCGTCCGGCGCGCCCTGGACATCGCCGTCGACCGCCAGGCCATGGTCGACAAGATCCTCGAAGGCGCCGGCAAGCCCGCCTACGGCCCCGTCCCCACCGACAGCCCCTGGTTCGCCCGGGGCACCGAGCGCCGCCACGACCTCGCCGGCGCGGTCAAGATCCTGGACGAGGCCGGCTGGAAGCCCGGCCCCGACGGCATCCGCGTCAAGAACGGCGTCCGTGCCTCCTTCCCCCTCTGGTACCTCTCCGGCGACAAGCTCCGCCAGGACCACGCCCTCGCCTACGCCTCCGACGCCAAGAAGGCCGGCGTCGAGATCAAGACCCAGGCCGGCACCTGGGAGGTCATCGAGCCCCGCATGAAGACCGACGCCGTCCTCGCCGGCGGCGGCTCGCCCGGCGACCCCGACTTCGACCAGTACCTCCTCCTGAAGTCCTCCCTCGCCGGCGACGGCTTCAACAACATGGCCTGGTACGACAACAAGACCGTCGACAAGGCCCTGGACGAGGGCCGCAGGACCGACGACCCGGCCAAGCGCAAGGCCGCCTACGACACCGTCCAGCGCGAACTCGCCAAGAACCCCGGCTACACCTTCCTCACGCACATCGACCACCTGTACGTCGTGAACGACTCCTGGACCTCCGACGCCAAGGGCGCCCCGCTCACCACCCAGGTCGAGCCGCACGACCACGGCCTCGCCGCCGGCCCCTGGTGGAACGTCGAGGCCTGGAAGCCCAAGAGCACCGGAGAGACGAAGAAGTGAAGCGCCGCCTCCCCTGGGGGGCCATGGCCCGGATGACGGGACGGCGGGCCCTCGCCGCCGTCCCCGTCCTCCTCGCCGTCACCTTCGCGGTCTTCGCCGTCGCGGAGGCCTCCCCCTTCGACCCCGTCAAGGCCTACGCGGGCACCGCCGGACTCACCGCCTCGCAGGAGAACCTCGACCAGCTCCGGGCCAACCTCGGCGTCGACCGGCCCCTCCTCGCCCGCTGGTGGGAATGGCTGACCTCCGCGCTCACCGGCGACCTCGGCGACTCCTCGGTCATGCGCCGGCCCGTCGCCGACGTCATCACCGAACGCCTCGGCTGGTCCGTCCTCCTCGCGGCCACCGCCTTCCTCGTCGCCATCGCGCTCGGCACCGCCCTCGGCGTCCTCGCCGGCCGCCGCCGCGGCGGCCTCCTCGACCGGACCGTCAGCTCCCTCGCGTACACCCTGGAAGCCGCCCCCGCCTTCTGGCTCGGGCTCCTCGCCATCTGGTTCTTCGCCCTGAAGCTGGGCGCCCTGCCCGCGGGCGGCCTCACCGACACCGCGAGCGACACCGTCACCTTCGGCCAGGTGGCCCACCACCTCGTGCTGCCCGCCCTGGTCCTCGGCGTCTCCCAGCTCCCCTGGTTCTTCCTGTACGTCCGCCAGGGCGTGGGCGACGCCCTCGACGAGGACCCGGTACGCGGCGCCCGCGCCCGCGGCCTGGGCGAGGGCACCGTCCTCACCGGCCACGCCCTGCGCTCCGGCATGCTGCCGATGCTCACCCTCATCGGCTCCCGCGTCCCGGAGCTCATCACCGGAGCCCTCCTCGTGGAGACCGTCTTCAGCTGGCCGGGCATCGCCGCCGCCACCGTCCAGGCCGCCACCTCCGTCGACTTCCCGCTGCTGGCCGCGCTCACCGTGCTCGCCACCGCCGCCGTCCTCCTCGGCAACCTCCTCTCCGACCTCCTCTACGGTCTGGCCGACCCGAGGGTGGGCTTCGATGGCTGACCCGCGCACCCACCGCCTGCGGCTGTGGACCTCCGCCGTGACCGTCGGCGCCGTCCTCCTCGCCGTCCTTCTCGTCCCCCCGCTGGCCCAGCTGGACGAACAGGCCGTCGACCTGGCCGCCAAACTGCTGCCGCCGTCCTGGGACCACCCCTTCGGCACCGACGACCTCGGCCGCGACCTGCTGCTGCGCTGCGTCTACGGCCTGCGGGTCTCCCTGCTCGTCGGCCTCGTCGCCGCCCTCGTCGCCACCGTCATCGGCACCGCCGTCGGCGCGGCTGCGGGCGCCCTCGGCGGATGGCTCGACCGGGGCCTCATGCGGCTCGTGGACGCCTTCTCCTCCGTGCCGCACCTGCTGCTCGGGATCTTCGTCGTCGCCCTCTTCCGGCCCGGCGTCTGGCCCGTCATCGTCTCCGTCGCGGTCACCCACTGGCTCTCCACCGCCCGGATCGTCCGCTCCGAGGTCCTCTCCCTGCGCTCCCGGCCCTACGTCGACGCCGCCATCTCCGGCGGCGCCTCCCGCCGCCGCGTCGCCGTCCGGCACCTGCTGCCCGCCGTCCTCCCGCAGGCCGGTCTCGCCGCCGTCCTCATGGTCCCGCACGCCATGTGGCACGAGTCCGCGCTCTCCTTCCTCGGCCTCGGCCTCCCCAGCCACCAGGCCAGCCTCGGCAACCTGGTGCAGACCGCCCGCTCCTCCCTCCTCGCCGGGGACTGGTGGCCCACCCTCTTCCCCGGCCTCTTCCTCATCGTCCCGACCCTCGCCATCGCCGGACTCGCCGGAGTCTGGCGCGACCGGCTCAACCCGCGCCGCCGATCGGAGCTGATGCTGTGACCGGGAACGTCCTGCGCGCCCTGGAGGCCGTCACCGCCGAACGCGCCGAGGCCGCCGTCCTCAGCGTCCGCGGTCTCACCGTCCGCTTCCACCTCGGCGGCGGCCGGACCGTCGACGCCGTCAGCGACGCCGACCTCGACCTCGTGCCGGGGGAGTGCCTCGCCCTCGTCGGCGAGAGCGGCTGCGGCAAATCCGTCCTCGCCTCCGCCCTCCTCGGCCTCCTCCCCAAGAACGCCGAGACCTCCGGCACGGCCCTGCTCGCCGGTCCCGACGGTACCGGGCCCACCGACCTGCTCACCGCCGGCGAGAAGACCCTCGCCCGCACCGTACGGGGACGCCGCGTCGGCCTCGTCCCGCAGAGCCCCGCCGCCCACCTCACCCCGGTCCGCACCGTACGGGGCCACCTGGAGGAGACCGTACGGGCCCTCACCGGCGCCCCCCGGCGCGCGCGGCGGGCCCGCGCCGAGGAGGCCGCCGAACGGGCCGCCTTCCCCGCCACCCACCTCGACCGCCACCCGCACGAACTCTCCGGCGGCCTCGCCCAGCGCGCCGCGACCGCCCTCGCCCTCATCGGCGACGCGCGCCTCCTCCTCGCCGACGAACCCACCACGGGCCTCGACCGCGACCTCGTCGACCGCACCGCCGACGAACTCCGCCGCCACGTCGACGAGGGCCGCGCGCTGCTCCTCATCACCCACGACCTCGCCGCCGCCGAACGCATCGCCGACCGCGTCGCCGTCATGTACGCGGGCCGGATCGTCGAGACCGCCCCCGCCCACCGCTTCTTCGGCCCGGCCGGCCCCCGCCACCCCTACGCCCGGGGCCTGCTCGACGCCCTCCCCGAGCGGGCCTTCACCCCCATCCCCGGCATGCCGCCGGAACTGACCGCCCTGCCCGGCGGCTGCGCCTTCGCCCCCCGCTGCCCCCGCGCCACCGGCCTCTGCGCCACCCGCCCCGAGCCCCGCGCCGCGGTCGCCTGCCACCACCCGGAGCACCCCCGTGCTTGAACTGAACGACATCACCGCCGGCTACGAACGCCGCGCGCCCGTCTTCCGCGGCGCCCGCCTCACCCTCGCCCCCGGCGAATCCGTCGGCCTCCTCGGCCCCAGCGGCTGCGGCAAGTCCACCCTCGCCCGGGTCGCCGCCCTCCTCCACCGCCCCGACGCGGGCCGCTACGTCCTCGACGGCACCGAGGTCCGCGCCTGGCGCCACCGCGCGCCGCGCGCCCAGCGCACCGCCGTCGGCGTCGTCTTCCAGCAGCCGCGCACCGCCGCCGACCCCCGCCTCACCCTCGCCGACCTCATCGCCGAACCTCTGCGCGCCACCGGCCGCGGGGCCGAGGCCGCCGAACGCGTCGCCGCCCTCGCCCCCACCGTCGGTCTCACCCCCGAACTGCTCTCCCGCCGCCCGCACGCCGTCAGTGACGGCCAGCTCCAGCGCGCCTGCCTGGCCCGGGCGCTCAGCCTCCGCCCCCGCTGGCTGATCTGCGACGAGATGACCGCCATGCTCGACGCCTCCACCACCGCCGCGCTCGTCGCCGCCGTCGAGGCCTACCGGGCCGAGACCGGCGCCGGTCTCCTCGCAGTGGGCCACGACAGGATCCTGCTGGAGCGATGGTGCGACCGTACGGTGGAGTGGCGGGACTGTCTGACGGGAGGGGACGAGCGATGACCGGGATCTGGACGCGCGCCACGGAGGACGACCCCCTCGACGGCCTGCGCACCGCCCTCACCCACGCCGACTGCGGCCTGGAGCCGCGCGGCGGCTTCGAGGACCACTGCTGGCTGCTGCACGCCATCCACGAGGGTCCGGTACGGCTCCGCTGGGACGACGTCCTCGCCCGGGCGGGCCGCCGCTTCGCGGACTGGCCGCTGACCCCCTCCTACCTGGTCTTCGAAGGCGTCGAAGGGGCCGACGAGCTCGACGGTCCCGGCGACGCCGAGCCCGACGCCGAGACCCTGGACCGGCTGGTCGGGCACCTCGCACGCCACTCCCCGGACGGGCTCGCCACCTGGTGCGGGGCCGCCCAGGCACCCGTCTCCACCGACGGGGAGCTCGTGGCCTGGCGGGGCCGGCTCGGTGACGCCCCCGCCCACCGGGCGGCCCGGCCGACGGACTTCTTCCCCGCCACCTGGTGGGCGGCGGACGGCGGCTGGCTCGTCCTGTCCGACTGGGACCTCAACGCCACCGAGGTCTTCGGCGACCGGGCCCTGATCGCGGACCTGCTGGCCGATCCGGAGCTCGAAGCGGTCCGCCGGCCGACCATCCGGGAGACCTTCCGGGGGACCCTCCCCGCCTGATCCCGGCCGATCTCACCCGTATGGCCGCCCCGCCACACATCAGGACGGACCGCACATTCCGCCACACTGTCCGCCGAACGCCGCAATTCCGGTGCGGCGACGGAGGGACGTGAGAGCGATGGCCGTTTCCATTTCTGTCGTGGTGCTGCTGCTGATCCTGGCCGTGGTCTTCCTGCGGAGCGGGGGCCTGAAGGCCACTCATGCCCTCGTCTGTCTCCTGCTCGGCTTCTTCCTCGCCGGTACGAGCATGGCGCCCACCATCCACAACGGCGTGGCCGCCACCGCCGACGTGGTCTCCAGCCTCCGGCCCTGACCCGCTCACGGCGACGGGACCGCCGCGCCGTCCGGCGGGGCGGTCCCGTGATCCGGCGCGCCGGACCGGCCTCAGACCATCTCCGGCATCTCGCCGACCGTCGTCCGCACGTCGATCACGGCGAACGCGGCGCCCTGCGGGTCCACGATCGCGGCGAACCGTCCGAAGGGGCTGTCCATCGGACCGAACACCTTCCGCCCGCCGAGCCGTTCGGCCGCCTCGACGGTCTTGTCGCAGTTGTCGACGGCGAAGTAGATCTGGATGTACGCCGGGACCTCGGGCGGGAAGTCGTCCGCCGTCATCACCATCCGGCCGAGCATGGGGCCCTCCCCGAGGTCGAAGACCCGGTAGTCCTCCATGTTCTCGTCCTTCATCTTCTTCGAGCCGTACCCGAAGACCGAGGTGTAGAAGGCGTCGGCCCGCTCCGGCTCCCGGGTGAACACCTCCGCCCAGACGTACGAGCCGCTCTCACCCTCCAGCTCGAACCCCTCGTGGGTGCCCGGCTGCCACAGGCCGAAGGTCACGCCCGTCGGATCCTGCGCGAGGCACATCGAGCCGAACTCGCTCACCTGCATCGGCTCCATCAGCACCGTGCCGCCCGCCGCGCGGATCTTCTCCGCCGTGGCGGCGACGTCGTCCGAGGCGAAGTACAGACACCAGCCGGACTGCGGCGGGGCGTCCTGGCCGGGCATCGGCGGGACGACGGCCGCGACCGCCTTGCCGTTCCGGTACGCCTGCGTGTAGTTCCCGAATTCCGAGGAGGACTCCCCGAAGGTCCAGCCGAGCACGTCACCGTAGAACGCCTTCGCGCCCTCCAGGTCGGTGAACATCGCGTCGGTCCAGATCGGTGTGCCCTCAGGTCGTGAGGCCATGACGGTGACTCTCTCTTCCGTTCGACGACGTGGAGACGTTCCTGAGGGCCACGCTAGCCACGCCCGGCCCGCCCCGCGCGGTGACGCGACCGGCCCCGGCGGCTCACGCCTCCGCCACGGGCGGGACCACCGCGACCGGGCACTCGGCGTGATGCAGCACCGCGTGCGCCACCGAACCGATCAGCAGGGAGCCGAACCGGTGCCGGTGGTGCCGGCCCACGACCAGCAGGGCCGCGTCCCGCGACCCGTCCACGAGCCGGCCCGCCGCGTCACCCGGTGCCACCACGGGACGCAGCTCGACCTCCGGCCACCGCTCGGCGAACGGCCGCAGCCGAGCCTCCTGCTCCCGCTCGGTCTCCCGCAGCATCAGCTCCGACTCGTCCTCCTCCGGCAGCGGCGCCGGCACCTGGAGCACCGGCACCGGAGCCACCAGCAGCGCGGCCGGCACCGGCGGGAGCCGCAGTACGGTGACGGCCTCCAGGGGTACGCCGCGGAGCCGGGCCGCCTCGAAGGCGAACTCCACCACCTCGTCCGGAGTCTCCTCGGGATGCAGACCGAGCAGGATCCGCCCGGCCCCCGCCTCCGTCCCCGGCACGGCCGTCCGCGCCTCGTGCGGCACCACCACCAGGGGACACGGCGCCGTCGCCGCCAGTGAGCGGCTGGTGGAGCCGAGCAGCAGGCTCGCGAAGCCACCGCGCCCCCGCGCGCCGGTTACCAGCAGCCGGCAGCTGCGCGCGGCCGCCGGGAGGGCGTCGGTGACGGGGCCGTCCAGCGACGTGTAGCGCACCGGCACGGTGGGGCCGCGCTCCTCCACCACGGCGCGGGCGGCGTCCAGGACGGGATCCGGGAGCGGGGCGTCCGCGTCCGCCGAGGCGGTCCTGGCCGCCCCCCGCCGCAGCGCCTCGGGGCGCACATGGGCCACGATCAGGGGCGCCCCGAGGGTCCGGGCCGCGCCCAGGGCCCACTCCAGGGCTCGCAGACCGTGCGCGGAGCCGTCGACGCCGGCCAGGACCGGCGCGCCGGAGGCGGACGGCCCGGGGGGAGTGCGGGAATCGCTCATGAGGGAATCACTCCCTCGCCCCGCGGCGCCCCATGCCGGGACGCCGGGGAAGCCCCCCGGCAGGACCACCGGGGCGCCGGGGGAGGCTCAGGCGTTCTGCGCCCGCTGCTCGTTGCGCTCCTTGATGCGGAGGTTCTCCTTGCGGACCTCGGCCTGGGTGGCGCGCTCCTTCACGAGCCACTCCGGGGACTCCTGCTTCAGGGCCTCGATCTGCTCGGTGGTGAGCGCCTCGGTGACACCGCCGCGGGCGAGGCCGGCGATCGAGACGCCGAGCTTCGCCGCGACCACGGGGCGCGGGTGCGGTCCGTTGCGTCGCAGCTCCTGCAGCCAGGCCGGCGGGTTCGCCTGGAGTTCGTTGAGCTCGGTGCGCGAGACGACACCCTCCCGGAATGCGGCGGGGGTGGCCTCGAGGTACACACCCAGCTTCTTCGCCGCGGTGGCGGGCTTCATCGTCTGGGCGTTCTGGTGCGACGTCATGCCTCCAGGGTATCGAGCATGTGGCCGACTTCCGACCACGGCCGCTACGGGTAACCTGGCGGGGTGACAGGCTCGGAAGCTTCCCCCTCGTTCCGGCTCGCGTATGTCCCGGGAGTGACGCCCTCGAAGTGGGTGCGGATCTGGAACGAGCGCCTGCCCGACGTCCCCCTCACCCTCCTCGGCGTGACGCCCGGCGAGGCCTTCGGCCTCCTGCGGGACGGCGGGGCCGACGCGGCGCTGCTGCGGCTCCCCGTCGACGGGGACGACCTCAGCGCGATCCCCCTCTACACGGAGACCACGGTCGTCGTCGTGCCCAAGGACCACCTCTTCGCCGCGGCGGAGGAGGTGTCGGCCGAGGACCTCGCCGACGAGCTGGTCCTGCACCCGCTCGACGACACCCTGGGCTGGGAGCGCCCGCCGGGCCGCCCGGCCCTGGAGCGCCCCGCGACCACCGGGGACGCGATCGAGCTCGTCGCCGCCGGGATCGGCGTGCTCGCCGTCCCCCAGTCGCTGGCGCGTCTCCATCACCGCAAGGACCTGACCTACCGCACCCTCACGGACGTGCCGCAGTCCCGGGTGGCGCTCTCCTGGCCCGCGGCGGAGGAAGCACCCGACCTGGTGGAGGAGTTCATCGGGATCGTCCGCGGCCGCACCGTCAACAGCACGCGGGGCCGGCGGGCGGAGGAGAGCAAGGGCCGCAAGGCGGAGAAGACCTCCAAGAAGCCGCAGAGCGGCGGGCGGTCCGCGGCGGGCTCCCCGCGCACCGGCGGACGCCCGGCCACCGGCGGTCGCAGGACCGGCGGCGCCGCCGCCTCCCGGGGCCGGAGCGGCAAGCCCCGGCGCCGTTCCTGACCTCCGCTCCGCGCGCGGCCACCGCCTCGCGGGGCCGGGTCCGTCCGTACGGCGGACGGCCGGTGTTCCCGGGCGGCGGCCCTCGGCATACTGGCCCCTCCTGATCATCGAGCGCACCCAGGAGGAACATTGGCCGCCAGTTTCAGGACCGTCATCGAGGTGGGTCCCGACCACCTCGACCAGGCACGGTCCGTCGACCGGCTGTTCCAGGAGGCGATCGCCCCGGCGACCGTCGACTTCGACTTCGAGGCGATCCGGCAGGCCGCCGAGGCCGTCCCGGACAGCACCGTCGTCCGGACCGTCCGAGGCTGGGGGCTCCAGGAGCACGCCCCGCTGCTGGTCATGGTCCTCTCCCTCAAGGAGGCCGTGCGCCAGGCCCTGCCGGCCGAGTACGCGGACGCCCGCTTCTGGGAGACCGTCGAACGGGAGCTGACCGAGGCCTTCACGGATCTCGGCGGGCAGCTCGGGCAGCCGGGACTCTCCTTCTACGAGGAGACGGCGGAGCGGACCCGCTTCTACCGCGACCTGTTCTTCGCCCTCGGCGACGAGACGGCGGGGGAGGCCCTGCACGCCCTCGCCTTCTGCGTGGACGTCACCCTGGACCTGCCCAAGGACCGGGTCCTCACCCTCGGCCCGACCGACACCGCCGCCTTCGCCGTCCGGCTGAACGCCGTGGTCCTCCGCCAGCCGCTGGGCCTCGCCGCCTGAGCCGCTGAGCGGCCCACCGCCGGCCCGCCGTCCCGGGCCGGACCCCACCGCCGTCGGCCACGCCCACCGAGCCCCCCCCGGCCTGGCGTCAGCGCCGGCCGTTGCGGACCGTGAGCAGGGGCACCACGAACCAGACGAGCGCGAACCAGAGGGCCATCACCGCGACGAGCCAGAGTGCCAGCGCGTCGTGCAGTGCCATCCGCATGATCAGGAGGAACGCCGACGCCATGGTCAGGTACAGCAGCACCAGGCCGACCACCGTGAGCCGCGCCGCCCACCTGACCGCCACCGGCTTGAGCCGCCGCCCCGACACCAGCCGGTGCAGCGACACGGGCCCGATGAGCGCCCCCGTCGCCGCCGCCCCGCAGAACACCGTGACGACGTAGATCGTCCTGTCCACCGACCCCAGGTCCGCGAAGCGCGGCTGGAAGACCACGGCGAGCAGGAAGCCGAAGAGGATCTGCACGCCTGTCTGCGCCACCCGGAGCTCCTGGAGCAGCTCGCTCCACTGCCTGTCCGCCCGCTCCATGGGGGTCTCGTTGCGCCCGTCGTCCGACGTGGAACCGTCCGCCGGGCGATCACCGGATCTCTCAGTGCTGCTCATGGCAAGCGGGTGCCCCGGAGCCGCACTCGTACACCTGTCTCCCCCTCCTTCAGGGCGGTCTGTCGGCGGGTCAGCCGGGCGGTCGCCGCCACCGGCCGGCACCGCGTGCCGCCGCGACCAGTTCCGGCACGGTCGTGAGCTTGACGCGGGGCCGTCCCGCCGCCGCGCCGCGCGCGCGTTCGGTCCGGTCGATGGCGGCGAGGCCCCGGGCGTCGACGAGCGTCCGGCTCCGCTTCCGGGCCAGCCGCTCGAAGGCCTTCGCCGAGCCCGTGGGCCGGGGCAGCGTCCCGGCGACCGCGTCCGCGAGGAGACTGCCGACGGTCTCGGCGGCGCAGGCGCGGTTGGCGCCGATGCCCCCGGACGGCCCGCGTTTGATCCAGCCGACGACGTAGGTCCCGGGCATCCCCTCCACCCGGCCCCCGGTGTGCGGCACGGTGCCGGTGGTCTCGTCGAAGGGCAGCCCGGCGACCCGTACGCCCCGGTAGCCGACGGCCCGCACCAGCAGCCCGGCCGCCAGGTCCACGCCGTCACCGCCGGCTCCGCCCGCCGCCTCGGCGCCCGTCACGCGCACGGCCTCCACCCGCTCCCCGCCGAGGACCTCGACGGGGGAGGAGTGGAAGCGCAGCACGATCCGCCGGCGCCCCTCGGCCGGACCCCCGCTCCAGTCCACCGTCTCCCGCGCGACCCCGCGCAGCAGGGCCGCCTTCCCGCCGGGCGCCGCGGCGTCCACCGCCGCGGCCACGCGCGGGTCGTGGTCGTCGACGACGAGGTCGACGCCGGGCAGGTCGGTGAGGGCGAGGAGTTCGGAGGTGGTGTACGCGGCGTGCTCGGGTCCGCGCCGGCCGAGGAGCACGACCTCCCGTACCCGCGCGGCGCGCAGGGCGGCCAGGGCGTGGTCCGCGATGTCGGTCGCGGCGAGCCGCTCCGGGTCGGTGACCAGGATCCGGGCCACGTCGAGGGCGACGTTGCCGTTGCCCACGACGACGACGCGTTCGGCCGCCGCCGGGGCGACGGCGTCCGGGCCGGTCTCGGGGTGCGCGTTGTACCAGGAGACGAGGGCGGAGGCCGGCACGCTGCCGGGCAGTTCCTCGCCGGGGATCCCGAGCCGCCGGTCGGAGGGCGCGCCGACCGCGTAGATCACCGCGTCGTGGTGCGCGGCGAGCTCCTCGGCGGAGACGTCCCGGCCGATCTCCACCCCGAGGCACAGCCGTGCCCTCGGGTGGGTGTGGAAGCGGGCGAGGGTCTCCCCGGCCCCCTTGGTCGACGGGTGGTCCGGGGCCACGCCGTACCGGACGAGTCCGCCGGCCACGGGCAGCCGGTCGATCAGCGTCACCTCGGCGTTGGTGTGCAGCAGCAGGTCCTCGGCCGCGTACATGCCGGCCGGGCCGGTGCCGACGACCGCGACCCGGATCGGGGCGAAGTCGGAGGGCAGCGAGCGGTCGAAGCTCGGCTCGCCCCAGCTGTGGAAGGTGGGGGAGGCGGCGGCCGGGGCCGGCTCGCGGTCGGCGAAGTGCGCGGCGTTGATGGCCTCGTAGGCGCGCAGCTTCCCGGTGAGGCGGTCCACCGGGAAGATCGCGTCGACCGGGCAGGCGTCGGCGCAGGCGCCGCAGTCGATGCAGCTCCTGGGGTCGATGTAGAGCATCTCGGTGGTACCGAAGTCCGGCTCGTCCGGCGTCGGGTGGATGCAGTTGACCGGGCAGACGGCCACGCAGGTGGCGTCGTTGCAGCAGGTCTGGGTGATGGCGTAGGTCATGGCGGCGGCTCTGCTCGGCTCGGAGGGTCAGAGGAGGTGGGCGCGCTTGTAGAAGAAGACGGCCGGCCGGGTCAGCATGCCGACGTCCGACAGGAACTCCATCAACCCGGCGCAGCTGGCGCGCAGTTGCGCCTTGTAGTGCTCGTTGGCGGCGGCCTCGCGGCGGGCGCGCTCCGGGTCGAGCCCGGCGCGCGCGTACACCTCGGGGTTCACCAGGCTGGTGATGATGTAGTACGCGGCGATGGCGACCACGAGGGACTGGAAGTGCCGCCGGGGCCGGCTCGCGCGGGCGAGGTGGCGCCGCGTCTCGTCCCGGGCGAACTTCATGTGCCGGGACTCCTCGACGACGTGGATGTTGTTGATGGTGCGGACGAAGGGCACCACCCGCTCGTCGCGCATCCAGTCGCGCTGCATCACGTCGAGGACCTCCTCGGCGACGAGGATGCCGGCGTAGGCGGCCTCGCCGAAACCGACGGTCTTCATGACCCGGCCGAGCTCCATCACGGCCCGCTTGGGCCGGTACGCCGGCGCGCCGAGCTTCTGGGAGCCGCGGGCGAACATGATCGAGTGCCGGCACTCGTCGGCGATCTCGGTGAGGGCCCACTGGAAGCGCGGGTCGGTGTGGTCCATGCGGTAGATGTCACGGAGGACCATCTGCTGGAGGATCATCTCGAACCAGATGCCGGTGCTGGCCACGGAGGCGGACTCCTGGCGGGTCAGCTCCTTGCGCTGCTCCTCGGTCATCTCGTTCCAGTACGCGGTGCCGTAGAGGCTGTTCCACTCCGGGCTCTGGCCGTGGAAGCCCTTGTCGAGCGGCGTGTCCCAGTCGACCTCGACCGCCGGGTCGTACGACAGCTTCGCGGCCGACCGGAGGAGACGCTCGGCGACGTCGTCGTCCTGGTTGTCCGGGCGAACGGTGCTGCTTGCCATGGTGCGGCTCCTTGGATCGCGCGAATCGGCTCGGAGGCTTGTTAGACGTCCCGTCTAGCAAGCTTGTTAGACGGAACGTATAGCAAGGGGGCGGGGCAGGCCTACCCCCGGTACGCACTTTCTTCCCCGGGATGCCCCAGGACCGGGTCGCACGAACGGAAGCCGGGCCGTACGGACGGGAGTCGGACCGTGCGCGCGGAAACGGGGCCGGGCACGCGAACGGGGCCGGAACCTCGCGGCTCCGGCCCCGTTCCCCGGGTGGGGGTGCGTCAGAAGGTCAGGTTCCAGGCGTTGATCCGCCCGGTGTCCTGGGTCGCGTTGTCGTTGACGCGCAGCTTCCACACCCCGTTCGCCACCTCCGCCGAGGCGTTGACCGTGTAGCTCTGCACCAGGTTGTCCGTCCCGCTGCCGGTCCGGTTGTGCAGCGTGTACACCGTGCCGTCCGGGGCCACCAGATCCACCTTCAGGTCGCCGATGTACGTGTGCGCGATGTCCACGCCCACCTTGAGCGTGGCCGGCGCGTTGCCCGCCACCCCGCTCACCGTGATCGGGCTCTCCACCGTGGTGTTGTCCGGGACGGCGACGTCGGTGAGGTTCTCGAAGTACGCGCCGGGCGGCGGGGTCGCGCCCCCGACGGCCTTGAGCGCGTCGACCGCGCCCTCACCGAAGAAACCATTCTTCGTGGTGGTGCCGGTGCAGCGGCTGTCCGAAGGGCACGCCCGGTCCGTCGCCTCCGCCGCGAGCCGGTCGCGCAGCCGCGCCGGCGTCAGCGTCGGGTCCACGCTGAGCATCAGCGCGGCGACCCCGGCCACGTGCGGCGAGGCCATCGACGTTCCGCTCTTGCTGCCGTACTTGCCGCCCGGCAGCGTCGAGTACACGCCCGTCGCGCCGTCGCCGCCCGGGGCCGCGATGTCGATGACGCCGTTGCCGAAGTTCGAGTACGAGGCCTTGGCGCCGCCGCTGGCCTGCGCGGCGACCGTCACCACGCCCGGCAGCTCGGTCGGGATGTCGACACAGGCGTTGGTGATGGTGCGGGTGACCTTGGTCGAGTCGTTGGGGCTCTCGGAGTCCGTCGTCTTGTTGGCCAGGTCGTAGTTGGAGTTGCCGGCCGCCGCGATCTGCAGCGAGCCCTTGCTCTCCGCGTACTCCTGGGCCCGGCGCACGCCCTCGATGATGGCGGCCTGGTCCAGGTCGTCCGGGCAGTTGAACTGCCACGGGTCCGTGTAGTAGCTGTTGTTGGTGACCTTGAAGCCGTGGTCACCGGCCCACATGAACCCGCAGATGGTGTTCTCGGCGAAGAACAGCGCCGTGGACGGCTCCGCGATGCGCACCGCGGCGATCTTCACACCCGGCGCGACGCCGACGACGCCCTTGCCGTTCTTCGCCGCGGCGATCGTGCCCGCCACGTGCGTGCCGTGGGTGTCCACGTCCCGCCAGGCGCCCGCCCGGGTGTCCGCCTTGCCGTAGGCGCAGGAGACGGAGTCCGCGGCGTTGAAGTTGGGCGCGATGTCCTGGTGCCGGTCGTCCACGCCGGTGTCGAGGACGCCGACCTTCACCGCGGCCGAGCCGGTGGTCACGGCCCAGGCCTGGTCGGCCTTGATCTGCGTCATGTCCCAGCGGTTGGACTCGGTGAGCGTCGTCGTCGACTGCGCCGGGTTCGCCGGGAGCGCCGGGTTGTAGGCGTCGGCCGGGACGTCGGAGGTGCGGGTCGCGCCGACCTGCTGGACGCCGCTCACCGCGCGCATCGCCGGGGCGAAGGTGGCGGAGGCCGAGTGGGCGACGATCACGCCGATCGCGTCGTACGAGGCGAAGACCGAGCCGCCCTTGGCGGCGACGGCGTTGCGGACCGCCGTGGTGTCACCGGGCGTGGTGATGACCAGGTACGCGCGCGTGCCGGCCGCCCAGGCGGCTGCCGCGGTGCTCGTGGTGGCCGTCGCCGGTGTCTCGCGGGCCGCCGCGGCCGAGCGGGCCGTGACCGGATCCACGTCCGTGGGCACCGCGTGGGCGAGACCGGTGGGGGCGGCGAGCGCCGCCGCCGTGCCGAGGGCGAGCGCCGCCAGGGCCGGAGTTCTCAGCCGGCCGGATATGTGGGAAAACAATGCGTCCTCCGATGACCCGGTGGCGCGGGTGGCGCCGGCCGGGCCCTGTGATGTGTGGGGTGGACGCAAGATCCCAGACGGCTCCGGCGGAGGGAAGACTTCTGTCCGAGAAGCCCGTTCGTGTTACGGACTGTTGACCTGACGGCGCCGGGAAGAGGTGCTTTTCCGCCCCGGTGCGTGGTTCGTTCCCCGGGGGTACGGAGCGGGCGCCCGGCCCGCCCCGTACGCCGGTGTCACCTCAGGTACGGCCCCGCCGCGCCGACGCGGCCCGGTCCGTTCAGCACGTACACCCGCAGATTGCCCTTGCCGGGCGCGGCGACAAAGAGGCGGCCGTCCGAGACGGTCCGCACGTCACCGCTGACGGCGTCGGTGTACGTCCCGTTCGGGACGCCCGTGAACGTGGCGCCGCCCGAGACGGTGACGAGCGCGAAACTGTCCGTCGTGCCGCTGGTGTAGCGGCGCTTGAACGCCATCCCGCCCGACACGCCCTCCGTGGAGTACTGGCCGGTCTGCAGTGCCGGGACCGCCCGCCGGATCTCGTTGAGCCGCTGGAGGTGCTTGACCAGCGGCTGCTGGAGGGTCGTGGCGACCGTCCCCGAGGCGGCGGACACCTTCGAGAACCCGGAGGCCGTGACCGACCCCGCCAGGTGGTCGCCGAAGTAGGCGCGGCCCGTCTCCGCCAGCGGGCAGGACGGCCCGCAGTCGATCTTCCGGCCCTTGCGGAACTCGATCTCGGAGCCGTAGTACAGCGTCGGGATGCCCCGGAAGGTCCACATCAGCGACATGTTCTCGGCCCAGGCGTCGGTCCCGCCCGCGTAGCGCTCGGAGGACTTGTTCGGTCCGTAGTCGTGGCTGTCGACGTAGACGACGTTGTACGTGGCGTCGTGGTAACTGTCGTCGGAGTCCTTGCCGTTGGAGAAGGCGTTCTGCGCGTCACCGAAGTTCATGTGCATCCGCATGTCGATGACGTGCATGCCGGAGAAACGGCCCGGGTCCGGTGCGTGGTAGGTGTTCCCCGCCAGGAAGGCGTTGGCGGAGGTGGGCTGGTCGCCGGTGCCCCGCTGCTGCTCGTAGGCGTACATCTCCAGGGCCGCCGCGCTGTCGTCGGCGGAGTACTCCTTGCGCTCCTTCCAGGTGTAGAACTGCGCGGAGTGATTGACCGAGCCGCGGTTCCACTTGTCGTTGACGAAGGCGGCGACCTCGCCGAAGACGAAGAAGTTCCGGGCCGCGTCGGCGCCGTGGCGCTGCGCGACGCGCTCCTGGATCGCGGGCAGGAAGCGGCGGTTCCAGGTGGTGCGCGGGATGTGCACCGCGGTGTCCACGCGGAAGCCGTCCACCCCCATGTCGATGTACTTGTTGTACGCGCCGATCAGATAGTTCTGCACGGCCGGCTTCTCGGTGTCGAAGTCGGCCAGATCCTCGTGCAGCCAGCAGGAACGCGCGTCCTCGCCCTCCCAGTTGCCGATCCAGCACTGGTGGTACAGACCCTTCGGGAACATGCCCGACGTGGGGCTGGGCCACTGGCAGTTGTGGAGCGTGTACCCCTCGGGGCTCCGGCCGCCCGTCGGCTTCCCCCAGTCGAGGCACGTGTTGCCGGTCGGCTCGGCCGTGGACCACAGATCGCCGTTGTAGTACGACTTCCCCGACTTCGGGTCGACGGTCAGCCCGTCGTACGCGAAGCCGGGCTGCTCCTCGTCGTAGTACCAGCTCCACTGGCTGTCCCGCACTCCGTACACGGTGGGCGTGAACAGGCCCTTCGCACCCCAGCGGGAGGAGTGGTTGTAGACGACGTCCTGGTAGATCTTCATGCCCTTGGCGTGGGCGGCGTCGATGAGGTCCTGGTAGGAGGCCCCGGCGGACTCCAGGCGCGGGTCGATCCGGTGGAAGTCCCAGCCGTGGTAGCCGTGGTAGTCGTAGTCGGACCGGTTGAGGACGACGGGGGTGATCCAGACGGCGGAGAAGCCGCGCCCCTTGATGTAGTCGAGCCGCTGGATCAGGCCTTTGAAGTCGCCCCGGAACATCGGGTCGTCGTGGGCGGCGTTGCCCGACCGGGTGTGCTGGCTGCCGCCGCGGTTGTTCGACGGGTCGCCGTCGTGGAAGCGGGCGGTGAGGACGAAGTAGATCGGGTCCTTGCGCGGGTCGGTGCCCAGCGGTCTGCCGGGAGCCGGGCCCGCGGGACGCTCGCCGGTGGTGACGGTCGCCGGGGCGGAGGCGGCGGAGACGTTCCCGGCGGCGTCGACCGCCCGGACGCTGTAGGTGTACGAGGTCCGTTCGGCGAGGCCGGTGTCGGAGAGGACGGTCGAGCCGACGTCGGTGACGGTCGTGCCGCCGGTGCCGCCCGTCCGGGTCACCTGGTACTTCGTGACGCCCCGGTCGTCGGTGGCCGGGTCCCAGGCGACGAGGACGGACACGCCGTCGGCGGTGGCGGTGACCCGCCCCGGGGCGGTCGGCGCGCGGGTGTCGGGCGGGGTGGCGGCGCACGGGTCGGACGCCTGCGGCGTCACCGTGTTCCTCCGGACCGTGGAGACGCCCGCGCCGATGGTGTAGTCGGCGCCGCCGTTGTTGTCCCACACCCCGTTGCCGTTGTTGAAGGCGGCCTTCAGCGAACCGGCGGTACCGAGGTCCACCTCCCGCTTCCACCAGCCCGCGCACACCGGCTCCATGCCGGCCCCGGGGACGGCGGTCCACGACCCGCCGGCCGGCCGGTAGTGGATGTTGACCGTCGGCCAGCCCAGGGACTCCGTGGAGTAGTACACGGTCGCCTTGGCGGACGGGCCCGGCGGCGGAGTCCCGGCACACGGGTCGGAATGGGCGACGGCGCCGTCCTTGACGGTGACGTTCCCGGTGCCGAGGGCGTAGTTCCGGCCGCCGTTGTTGTCCCAGGTCCCGGCGCCGTCGTTGAAGGTGGCCCGCAGGCCGGTGGCGGCGCCGAGGGGAACGGTCGCCCGCACCCAGTCCGTACAGGCGGGCTCCATCGCCACGCCGGGCACCGTGGTCCAGGCACCCCCGTCGGGGGCGTAGTGCAGTGAGTAGGCGGCCCAGTCCTTCGTCCTGGTCCAGTAGAAGACGGTCGCCGTGTTCCCGGCGACGGCGGCCGCCGGGGCGGTCCGGTGCGCGGGGGCGGACGGCGGCGGCGCGCCGGACGGCGCGGTGACCGCGCCGAGCAGACCTGCGGCGGCGGCCACCACGACCACCACGGCGCGGCCGGCCGGCCGCGTGGGGGTACGGGGCATGTGCGGCTCCTCGCGGGAGGCTTCCGGCGGGCCGGCGGGCCGGCGGGTCGGTGGCACGGGGATCGGCGCCGCTGGAAACTCGGTCGGAAAATTTCTGAAAGCCCTTGCGTGACCGGGAAGTTACCGCCGTTCGACCCGGGCGGGAAGACATCCGGCGAAGGCGTCCGGAAGGCGTGCGGGGCGGGTCGGTGAGCGGACGCGCGAGACGCGGGCGGAGGGTTCAAGGCGTCGACCGGGCGTGAGGGGCGGCCCGGCGGGAGCACCGGCTTGGGCGGGGCGCCGGTCCGCGGCGGCGTCGACCCGGGCGGTGGAACGCCGGCCCCGGCGGGAGCACCCGCTCGGGCAGGGGGCGCCGGGCCGGGCGGGACGCCGGGCCCGTCCCGGCGTCCACGGGTCCGGGCGTCAGGACACGGCGGTGCGCCGAGCGGACGTCAGGAAGGTGCCGGCCCCGCGGGTCACCCCGCCGGCCGAGGGCGCGCCGCGACGCCCCGCGGCACCGGGGTCACGGGCGGGGCGGCAACCAGCGGCGGGCGGCCGCCAGAGTCACCTCGACCTCGTCGCTCCACGAACAGGCCTCCACCCACGACAGGTAGCCGCCCTGCGCGAAGACCAGCACCTCACCCGGGTACTCACCGGCCTCCGTGACGAGCTGCGCCTCGGCCACCACGGCAGTGCCGGGACCGGTGGGCGCCGGATCCGACACGTCGGTGTCGCACGCGAAGTAGGCGGTGCCGCACCCGCACGCACAGCGCTCCCGCACACTCAGGTGCGGGACCTGCCGCCGCAGCGCGACGTGCACCGGATCGTCGGTGCTCAGGAGCGCGGCGAGCACATCGGCGACATCGGCGGGCAGACTCTCGGGCATCAGCACACCGTATCCGACCGCCGACGGCCTCCGGCGGCGCGGGCCTGCCGCCGGTCCGGGGCCGAACGGGCGGCGGGACGCCCGGTGGCTACGCGGGTCCGCCCCGCACGACGCGGTCGAGGCCCGCCCGGCCCACCGGGCCCCACGCCGGCTTGCCTCCCGGGAGCCCCCGCTCCCCGTTCCGCCCCATCAGCATGAGGAACAGGCATTTCAGAGCCGCCAACCCGCGAGCGCGCCGGATCGTCGCCTCGTCGGCGCGCCCGTACGCCTCGAAGAACCGCGAGGCGGCACCCTCGGGAAGAAGCACCCACGCCGCCGCGAGGTCCCAGGCCGGGTCACCGGCGAACAGGTCACCGAAGTCGATCACACCCGCGAGCCTCCCGTCCGAGGCGACGGCGTTCGCGGGATGGAGGTCGCCGTGCACCCAGACCGGACGGCCCTTCCACGCGGGCGCCGCGACGGCGTCCTCCCAGACGGCGCGCACGGCGGCGGCCGCCTCGCAGGGTACGGCGGCGCGGAAGAAGTGGTCGAAGCCCTCGGCGCAGTCCCTGGGGTGAGCACCGCGGTCGGTGCCGGCCGGCGCCTCGGCCGGGGCCTTTGTGTGCAACGCCCCGAGGAACGCCGCGAGCGTGCCGGCCGCGTGGTCGGCACCGCGGAGGGGAGCGGTGTCCAGCGGTTCGCCGGGGACCCAGGTCATGACGGTCCACGGCTTCGGGAACCGGGCGGAGGGCTCACCGATCCGTACGGGGCGCGGGACCGGCAGCGGCAGACGCGGGGCCAGGACGGGCAGCCACCGGCGCTCCTTGCGCTGGAGATCCGGAGCGCGCTCCGTACGCGGCATGCGCACGGCCAACTCGTCCCCGAGGCGCCATTGCCGGTTGTCCCATCCGCCCGCCACTTCGCGCAGGGGCGCCCCCGCGAGATCCGGATGCTGCTCCTCCAGCAGGGAGCGCACCAGCTCCGTGGTGATCTCGATCCCGGTGTCGGTCATGCGACAGCACGCTACGGGACGGGAGGAGCCGCCCGCCGCGTTTCCACCGGACGGCCCCTCCTCCCGCTCAGCCCTCCCCGGCGTCCTCCACTTCCAGCGTGAACAGCGCGCCGTCCGGGTCACGGACCACCACCCGGCGGTCCGTGTCGTCGTCCTCCGGGCGGTGGACGCCGCCCCACTCGCCGCCGGGGACGAGCGAGCCGCCGTGTTCCACCACCGCCGCCTTCGACGCGGCCAGGTCGGGGACCCGGAAACGGACCAGCCAGCGCGGTCGCAGCTGCGGGCGGGGCGAAGCCGATTCGACGGGGCCGCTGTCGAGCCGGGCGACCGCCTGCCCCTCGCGCCGGAGGACCACCCGCTCCTCCTCGTACGAGACGTCGCAGCAGCCGGGATCCGCCTCCGCCCAGCGCAGCACCCCGCCGTAGAAGACGGCCGCGGCGAAGGCGTCCCGCGTGTGCAGCTCCAGCCACGCGGGAGCCTGCCGTTCGCCGACGTGCCAGCGCGAGACCAGCCGTCCCTCCCACACTCCGAAGGCGGCGCCCTCCGGGTCGGTGGCCAGCGCCGCCCGCCCGCGCGGCGGATAGGCGACCGGCCCGACGCCGACCGTGCCCCCGCGCTCACGGATCCGCGCGACCGCCGCGTCCGCGTCGTCGACGGCGAAGAAGACCGTCCAGGCCACCGGCACGGCCAGCTCGGCCGCCACCGCCGCGATCCCGGCCACCGGCACCCCGTCGCGCTCGCCCACCGCGTACGCCTCACCCAGGGAGGCCGGCCGGAAGGTCCAGCCCAGGACCGCCCCGTAGAACCGCTGCGCCGTGTCCAGGTCGCGTGCCGCCAGGCTCAGCCAGCAGGGCGCACCCGCCGCCTCCGCGGTCATCGGCCCCGTCACCGCCACCACCTCCTCGTCCCGCGCCCGCCGGCCGGACGTCGCCCCGCGCCCCTTCCCGCCCCGGGCCCCTCCCATGCGTGCCCTCACCCGGCTGCCGTCGCCGGCCACCCGCGCGGGTGCCCCGCGGCGCCCCGGACGACGCGGGTCAGGCCGCCTCGCGGGCCACCTGGTCGCGCAGCGCGAGCGAGAGCCGGTGGTGGAGGGCGCCGAGGACCGGCCGGCCGGGCGGGAAGAGGCCGGCCGCCAGTTTCCAGTAGCGGACCGTCGCGGGGCAGACGCCCCGGCCGAGCGGCTCCAGGAGCCCGCGCCGGAACTCCGGGGTGTCCCGGGCCCCGAGGGCCGCGGCGTACGCGGCGACGAAGCCGTCGAGAGCCGGGCCGCCGTCCGGCTCCCGGCCCTGGCGCGCCTCGGCCGCGGCGAGCGCGTACGCCTCCGCCAGCCCCTCGTACAGCACACCCGGCCGGTACGAACCCTCCGGCAGGGGCGGCGGGACGCGGAACCGTCCGCCGCCGCCCGGCGGTGACCCCGAGACGAGGGCGTGCAGCCGGGCGAAGGCGAGGACCTGCCCGGGCTCCGGCTCCGCGGGCGGTTCCGGCACCACGGCGTCGAGCACGGCCGTCACCACCCGGCGCGGCAGCCGCGCGGGCAGGGAACGCCGCCAGAGGGCGACCAGGGCGGCGGTGCCGGGAGGGGAGGGAAGGGCGCCGAGCAACGCCAGCCGTTCGGCCCGCTCCCCGGCGGGGGAGTCCCGCAGGGCCCGCAGGGACGCCTCCTGCCAGCGCAGCGCGGCCAGCCGGGAACCGACCTCCCGCAGCCGGCCCGCGAGGACCTCCTCCAGTGCCTCGCCGGGGTCCAGGGACACGTCGTCCCGGGACAGCACCCGTGCCACCTCGGGAACGGGCACGTCGAGCCCGCGCAGCGACCGGACGAGGCGCAGCCGGTCGAGCGACTCCGGGCCGTACCGGCGGTGGCCCCCGGCGCTGCGGCCGGCCTCCGGCAGCAGTCCGCGGTCGGAGTAGAACCGCACCGTCTTGACGGTGACACCGGCCCGCGCGGCGAGCTCGCCGATGCTCCACCATCCGTCGTCGGACACCACGACTTGAACCTCCCTCAGGGGGAGTTCCTAGCGTAACGGCGTCGATCACCGACGTGCGAGGAGACGATCATGACGCTGTTCCTGCTGGTGTCCGGGCCCTTCACCGGCGGCTGGGTGTGGGACGAGGTGGCGGCCCGGCTGCGGGCCGAGGGGGCCGCGGCCCACCCGGTCACCCTCACCGGTCAGGCGCCGCGCGCCCCGGGCGCCGGTCCGGCGGGCACGGACGCCGGCCTGGAGACGCACGTCGACGACCTGGTGCGGCTCATCGACGGCCTCGGCGACGGCGGCCCCGGGGAGGTGGTGCTCGTCGGCCACGACTACGGCATCCACCCCGTCCTCGGCGCCGCGGGCCGGCGGCCCGAGCGGATCGCCCGGGTCGTGTACGTGGCCGCCGGCTTGGCCGAGGACGGCGACCCGGCGCTGCGCTTCGTCCGCGACGAGGCCGCCCGCGACCGGCTGACCGCCGCCACCGGCCCGCGCCCCGCCGACGTGCCCGCCCCGGTGGGGGAGGAGTGGGAGCGCTGGGGAAGCACCGAGGGCCTCTCCCCGGCGGTCCGCGAACGGCTCGACCGCCTGGCCGTCCCCCAGCCCGCCCGTACCCTCACCGAACCGCTCCGCCTTTCCGCCGCCGTCGCGGACATCCCCGCCACGGGCGTCCTGTGCACCGCCGACGGACCGGGCATCGGCATGATCGAGATGCTGGCGGAGGCCGGACCGCCCCAGTTCCGGGCCCTGGCCGAACGCGGTGTGACCTTCTTCGAGTTGGACACCGGACACTGGCCGATGCTCTCCCGCCCCGACGACCTCGCCGGTGTCCTTCTCGCCGCCGCGGCCGGCCGGGGCCACCGGCTCCCGCCGCCGGCCCCCGGCCGCACGCCCGCCCCGGACGAGGCGGGAGCGGCCGCCGACCGTCCCTTCCTCCTCGACGTGTCCGTACGGCCCCGCGAGCGCACCGGCCGGATCGACCTCCACCTCCCCGAGGCCGACGGCCCCCGCCCCGCCGTCCTCTTCGTCCACGGCGGACCGGTGGCCGCCGACGCGCGGCCCACCCCGAGGGACTCCCCGGTCTTCCTCGGCTACGCCCGCCACGCGGCGGACCTGGGCGCCGTCGGCATCACCCTGGACCACCGCCTGCACGGCCTGACCGACTACGGGCGGGCCGCCGGCGACCTCGCCGAGGCCGTGGAGCGGGCCCGCGCCCACCCCCTGGTCGACGAACGGCGGATCGCCCTGTGGTTCTTCTCCGGCGGCGGACTGCTCGCGGCGGACTGGCTCGCCGCGCCGCCGCCCTGGCTGCGCGCCCTGGCCTTCACCTATCCGGTGCTCGCCCCGCCGCCCGGCTGGGAAACGGTGCCCTCCCGGTTCCGGCCCGTGACCGCGCTGGCCTCCGCCGGGCGGCTGCCGCTCGTCCTCACCCGGGCCGGCCGGGAACACCCCGACTTCGCCCGGACCGTCACGGACTTCCTGGACGCCGCCCGGGCCCACGGGGCCGCCGTCGAGGTGGTCGACGTGCCGCACGGCCGGCACGGCTTCGAGACGCTCGACCCCACCGAGGAGTCCCGAGCGGCCGTCCGGCACGCCATGCGGTCCGTGCTCGCCCGTCTGACGGAGGCACCGGGCGGAGACGCCTGACGGACGCGAGGGACGCGGACGCCCGGCACAGACGTCCGGCGGACGCGCCCGGGACGGAGACCCGCCGGACGCGCCCGGCGAAGACGGCCGGTGAAGACGCCCGGCGGTGAGACCGCCCGTTCAGACGGCGTGGACGAGCGCGCCTCCCACGTAGGTGCGCTCCACCCGGGCCTGGGCGATCTCCTCCGGCGGGCCGGTGAGGACGTCCCGGTCCAGGACGACGAGGTCGGCCAGGTTCCCGGGCCGCAGGCTGCCGGCGTCGTCGTGGCCGTTCACATGGGCCGAACCGGCGGTGTAGGCGGCCAGGGCGGTGGTGAGGTCCAGCCGCTGCTCCGGCAGGAAGACCCGCTCGTCCTCGGTATCCGGCGCCCGCCGGTTGACGGCGACGTGCAGGCCCTCCAGGGGGTCCGGGCTGCTCACGGGCCAGTCGCTGCCGGCGGCGAGCGTCGCGCCCGCCCGCAGCAGATCGCCGAACGGATACTGCCAGGCGGCGCGTTCCGGGCCCAGGAACGGGATGGTCAGCTCGTCCATCTGCGGTTCGTGGGCCGCCCACAGCGGCTGGATGTTCGCGACGGCCCCCAGCCGGGCGAACCGCGCGAGGTCGTCGGGGTGCACCACCTGAAGGTGGGCGAGGTGGTGACGGTTGCCGCGCGGGCCGTTGGCCTCCAGGGCCGCCTCCACCGCGTCCAGCGCCTCCCGGACGGCCCGGTCGCCCAGGGCGTGGAAGTGGACCTGGAAGCCACGCGCGTCGAGCGCGGTGACATGGCCGCGCAGCGCCTCCGGGTCCACGAAGCTGAGACCCGCGTTCGCGGTGACGCAGCCGCAGCCGTCGAGGTACGGGGCGGTCATCGCGGCCGTGAAATTCTCGGCGATCCCGTCCTGCATGATCTTCACCGAGCGCGCCCGGAACCGCCCGTGACTCAACTCCGCACGGCGGGCCTCCAGTTCGGGTATCTGCTCCGCCCCGCGCTCCCGGTCCCACCAGAGCGCCCCCGTCACCCGCGCGGTCAGCGAGCCGTCACGGGCGGCGGTCGCGTAGGCGTCCGAGGGGTCGGCCCGGCCGCCGAACTCGCCGAGCAGCGCGTCCTGCCAGCCGGTGATGCCCAGCGAGTGCAGCAGCCGCTGCGCCCGCAGCAGCCCGGCCAGCCGGTCGGCGGGCGTGGCGGGCGGGACGAGCCGGCCGACCAGGGTCGCCGCCCCCTCCTGCAGCATGCCGCTGGGAGTGCCGTCCGCCTCCCGCTCGATCCGTCCGTCGGCGGGGTCGGGCGTCGCCGCCGTGATCCCGGCCCGCTCGAGCGCGCGCGTGTTGGCCCAGGCGCCGTGGTGATCGCGGTTCGACAGGAGGACCGGCCGGTCGGGTACGACCGAGTCGAGCAGCTGACGGGTGGGCAGGCCGCCCGCGAAGCTCTCCAGGGACCAGCCGCCCCCGGTGATCCACTCGTGGTCCGGATGCGCCCGCGCGTACGCCCGGACGCGCTCCAGGTACTCCGCGACGCCGACCGTCCCGGTCAGATCGCACTCGGCCAGCTCGCTCCCGCCGTAGACCGCGTGCACATGGGCGTCCTGGAAGCCGGGCAGCAGCAGCTTCCCGCGCAGGTCGACGACCTCGGTCCCGGGACCGATCAGCTCGCGGACCTCGTCGTGGCCGACGGCCGTGATCCGTTCACCGGTGACGGCGACCGAGGTGGCCCGGGTGCGGGCGGGATCCAGGGTGAGGACGGGCCCTCCGGTGAGGACGAGATCGGCCTTGGGCATACGACGGCTCCGGGGCGTGCGGCGAACGGTGGCGGCGACCTCGGTCGCCGGGCGCCATCGAAGCCCGGCGGGCGCACCGCCGTCAATGACTCCCCCGTGGCCGGGCGGCGCCCCGCACGGGCGGCGACGGCGCCCGGCGCCCTGAGGGCCGGTCAGCCCGGCGCGACGGGCGAGAAGCGGCCCACGGCGGCGAGGTCCGCGCTGATGAGGGCGGCGGTCTCACGCAGCGGGGGCAGCAGCGCGGCGAGGCTCTCCCCGGGGGTGGCACGCCCCGCGTGCAGGGCGATGTTGACGGCCGCGACCACCCGGCCCGCCCCGTCCGTGACCGGCACCGCGAGCGACCGCAGGCCCTCCTCCAACTCCCGCTCCACCCAGCCGTGACCGCGCTCGGCCGTCGCCGTCACCGCCTTCTCCAGATCCTCGCGGGTGGTGAGGGTGTGCGGTGTCAGCGCCTCCGGCGTGATCCGGCCGAGACGCGCGGCCCGCTCCGCCGCCGGCAGCGCGCCGAGCAGGACACGGCCCATCGACGTGGCGTACGCGGGCAGCCGGGTGCCGACGCCGATGTCGATCCGCATGATGCGGCTGCTGGCGACCCGCGCCACGTACCGGATGTCGTCGCCGTCGAGCACCGCCACGGAGGCCGACTCCCGGACCCGGCCCACCAGGTCCACCAGGTGCGGGGTGGCGATCTCGGGCAGCGTCAGCGCGGAGAGCCGGGCGTGGCCGAGCTCCAGGACGCGGGGCAGCAACCGGAAACCCGCCGCCTCCTCCCGTACGTACCCCAGGTGCCGCAGGGTGAGGAGGGAGCGGCGGGCGGTGGCCCGCGGCTGTCCGGTGAGCCGGGCGAGATCGGTCAGCCGGGCCGGGCCCCGAAGGCTTCCGAAGGCGCGCAGCACGTCCAGGCCGCGTGCGAGGGACTGCAGGAAGCCGGCGCCCAGCTCCTCCTTGAGGACGTCCTTGCGCGCACCGGCGGCCGTGGCCGCCGGGGGAGCGGGGTGCGCGGCGGGGGCCGGGGCACAGGCGAACGCCTCCTCCATCGCCGCGGCCGTCCGCCGCAGCGCGGGCAGCGCCCACTCCTCCAGGGAGACGGCGCTGTGCCGGCTGGTGTGGCTCTCCACGCCGACCGCGCAGACCACCGCGCCGTCCGGGCCGCGCACCGGCACGGCGACCGCGACCAGGCCCGGTTCGATCATCTGGTCGTCCACCGCGAAGCCGCGGGCGTGCGCCTCCGCCACCCTCCTGTCCCGGGCGGGCGTGCCGGTGCCCCACGCCGGCCGGTCCCCGTCCCGGCCGGCGGCGAACAGGGCGCCCGCGGCGCAGCGTGCGGCCGGGAGCAGGTCGCCGGGCCGCAGGGAGATCGCCATGGCCCGGCGCCGGGCGGACCGGGTGAGGAAGCGGACCCCGTCGCCGTCCGGCACGGCCAGGGACACCGACTCGTCCAGCGCGCCGGCGAGGGACGCGGCGTGCGGGCCGAGGAGTTCGGGCAGACCGCAGGAGGCGAGATAGGCGTTGCCCAGCTCCGCCGCCCCGGGGGCGAGCAGCAGCTCGCGCCCCTCCGCGCGCAGCACGCCGACGCGGACGAGGGTGGTGGCGATCCGGTCCACCGTCGACCGGGCGAGCCCTGTGCACCGTGCCAGGTCCCCGGGGTGCCGGCGCGGTTCCGGCCCGGCGGCGAGCACCCGCAGCACGTCCAGGCCGCGCACCAGCGGCCCCACCGGCCCGGCGGGCGCGCCGGAGGTCTCTCCGGACACCTCCGGGCCCCGCACCGGCCCGGCGGGCTCGGCGGGCGCGCCGGGCGTCGCGGCGGTCTGCTCCATCGTCCTGCCTCCTCGGGCGGCGCTGTACGGCGGCCGGTGCCGGTCCGGGCACGGCCCTCGTCCCCGGAGCGGGCAGGAGAACCGTACCGGCCGTCCCGGACGGGCTGCCCGGGCGTCCACGCCTCGGCCCTCCGCCCGGGGCAGGCTCGCGCGGGACGGCGGCCGTCCGGGCCGCGATGCCGGCGTGGGCCAGGCCGTGCGCCCGGGCGAATCCGGCGGACTCCGGCACCGCCGGGCAGCCCCTGTTGAGCACGGCCATGCCGAGTCCGCCGATCTCGCCGCCCAGGTCGAGCTCCGGGAGCCGTACGCGCTGCCGCCGTGGTACGCGCCGGCGCGGCCCGGCTCGGCGGGAGCGCCCGAACCGGTCCGTCGCAGCAGGGCCGTGGTGCGCGGCGGGAGTCCCGGCTCGGCCGCGTACCGGTCGAGGTCCCCGTCGAACAGCCGCCCCGGCAGCGACCAGGTCGAACAGCCGGCTCCTCTACGTCCCGGGCGAACGCGGCCGGTACGGCCCCGCGCGAACCACGGCCGGGGCAGCGGGTACGGGCGCCACGCCCCCACCGCTTCGGCGGCGGCCGGCCACCCGTCCGCCGCCCGCCCGGAGCCCACCACCGTCAGCCGTTAGCCGTTCGTGAGCGGTACGGCAGGGCCGGGCGGAAAGCTGGGGGACGCGCCGCACGACGGAACCGCGTGCGCGCATTCGCCGAACACGGGAGAAGCCATCATGCGACGACGCACGCTACTGAAGGGCACGCTGCTGGGCGCGGCGTTCGCCGCCGTACCCGCCGCCGTGGGAGGGGCGGCGTCCGGGGCCTTCGCCGCCGAGCGCGTCGTCCCGGTGGCCTCCCTCGCCGAACTCCAGCTCGCGATCGACCGCGCGCTGCCGGGCGACCGGATCGTGCTGGCCGACGGCACCTACACCCTGCCCTCGGACGGCATCAGCTTCGCGGGGAAGCGCGGCACGAGCAGTGCCCCCATCACCGTCGTCGCCGCCTCGCGGGGCGGCGCGGTGCTCCAGGGCACGCGCGGCTTCGTCTTCGACGACTCCAGCGACATCACCATCAGCGGCTTCGCCCTGCGGCAGAGCACCTCGATGGTGATCCCCACCGGCAGCACCCGCATCCGGCTGACCCGCAACGACCTCCGGTTCGCCGACCTCACCGGCCTGGACTGGGTGATCGTCCAGGGCGACGACGTCAAGATCGACCGCAACCACTTCCACCACAAGACCACCGAGGGCATCTTCCTCCGCGTCGACGGGCCGGGCACGACGGGCATGGCGCAGCGGCTCCACGTCCTGCGCAACCACTTCTCCGACCACAGCTTCGCCGGGGACAACGGCGGCGAGCCCATCCGCCTCGGCGTCAGCTCCCGCGCCCTCACGCCGGCCCACGCCCTCGTCGAGTACAACCTCTTCGAGCGGTGCGACGGCGACCCGGAGACCGTGTCGGTCAAGTCCTCGGACAACACCGTCCGTTACAACACCGTCCGCGACAGCCTGGGCGGCATCGTCCTGCGCCACGGCAACCGGACCACCGTGGCGGGCAACCACATCGTCGACGGCCACGACGGCATCCGCGTCTACGGCAACGACCACCTGATCGTCAACAACTACGTCGCGGGGCTCACCGGCAAGGCCCTGGTGATCGGCAGCGGCACCACCCGCGACCACCACGAGGGCGAGACCACCGAGGAGCGGCGCGGCAACGACGCCTGCGACCGCGCGGTCGTCGCGCACAACACGCTGTGGGGCAACGCCCGCACGCTGCTCGGGGAGACGAAGGACTACGCGCCGCGCGACGTGGTCGTCGCCGACAACCTGCTGGTGGGCGACGCGGGCACACTCGTCGCGATGGGCGCGACCAGTGGTTTCCGGTGGAGCGGCAACATCCTGTGGGGGGCCGCGGCCAACGGCAACCTGCCGGCGGGCGGGTTCGTCCGCACCGACCCGCGCCTTCAGCGGGGCGCCGACGGGGTGTACCGCCTGACGTCGGGCAGCCCGGCGATCGGCGCGGCGACCCTCGCGAGTCCGGCCGTCACGGAGGACCTGGACGGCCACACCCGCGGCACCAGCCGGGACGTGGGCGCCGACCAGTACGCGACCACCGCCCCGCTCCGTTCGCCCCTCACCACGGCGGACGTCGGCCCGAACGCCTCCTGAGCGGGCCGCCCCGGGTTCGCCGGGGCTTCGCTCGCGGCTCCCCCGCCGCGCGCCCGTTTCGGCCTAACCTCGGCATGTGACGGAGAACGAGATCAAGCTGAAGGCCATCGCCGCGCTCACGGCCCTGCGTTCCGACGTGGACGAACGCATCGCCTCGGACCTGCTCGGCGAGGTCATTCCCGAGCAGTTCGAGGTACGGACGGGGGCGACGGCCGAGGAGGCGGGCTTCGCCGTGCTCGCCCAGCTCTCCGAGCCGTTGAGCGCGCTGGTCAACGGTTTCATCCTGGCCTTCGAGACGGTCGCCGACGCCTACGACGGCACGGGCGCCGAGCCGAGGACGGAGGTGATCCTCCAGGAACTGGCGCTGCGCCTGGCGGGCGACGACTTCCAGGAGGAGGGCCCCTGACGCCCCCGCCTCACTCGGGGCGGGGGCCGAGCGGCAGCGGCGCGAGGCCGTGGAAGGCGCGCTCGGCCGCCGCGATCAGACCGTGCACGCGGTCGCCCACCTGGGCGGGCTCGTACGCGGGGGCGGCGAAGGGGAGCCGGACGTCGTCGTGCCCGGTGGCGCGTTCCACCCGCAGGGTGAGGCCGTGGCGGTCCACGGCGGCGGGCCGGACGGCGGTCGCGCCGCGGAGCAGGGCCGGGTCGAGCAGCCCGGCCAGCAGGTCCACCACGTCACTGTGACCGTCCACCAGATGGGTGAGCATGCCCGCCTCGTACGGGGCCAGCGCGTCCGGCCGGGCGGCGGCGAGTGCGTCCGGGCCGACCGTGACGGTGCCGCGGGCCGTCTCCAGGGAGACGTGGGCGGTGTCCAGGCGCAGTTCGGTGTCGCGCGCCCCGGGGGTGAGCCGGCCGGCGAAGGTGACACGGGCACGCACCCGGTCGCGCAGCGCGACAGGGGCCACGTCGGTGAACTCCAGCAGGACGGAGAGGGCCCCGCGGGGCGCGGAGGCGACCTCGGCGGTGAGGGGGCAGTCCGCGGGGACGTGCAGCAGGAGGCGGCCGTCCTCGTCGACGGTGTGCAGGCCGGCGCCGAGGAGCACGTAGTCGCGGGTGCCGGTGACCACGGTGAGGGAGTCGGCGGCGGCCACGACCGTGCGGACGCGCTCCGCGTCCGCCGGCTCGGTCGAGGAAGGAGCGGAGACCATCGGGAAACCCCCTGATCGATTAGGTTAGGCTCACCTAACTTACCCTAGGGGGTGCCGGAAGGGTTTCCAAGCCCCCTCCTTGGTATGGACCTGCCTGGGGGAGGGGCGGCAAGCTCTCCGCATGGACTTGGAGTTGCGACACCTCAAGACGATCCGGGCCATCGCGGACGCCGGCAGTCTCACCCGCGCCGCGACGGTCCTCGGCCTCGCGCAGCCCGCCCTCAGCGCCCAGCTCAAGCGCATCGAGCGGGCCCTCGGCGGGACGCTGTTCGAGCGGGGCCGGGACGGCGTACGCGCCACCGCCCTCGGGGACCTCGTCCTCGACCGGGCCCGGGTCGTCCTGCCCGCCGTCTGCGAACTCCAGGAGGAAGCCGTCCGCTTCGCCCGGCAGGGCGCCGGCGGCTACCGGCTCGGCGGCACCCACGGCCCGCTCCTCGGCGGCCTCGTGGACCGGCTCGCCCGCACCGAACCGGGCGCCCAGGTCACCACGTACACCTCCTGGTCGGAGCGGGAGATCGCCCGCGGAGTCGCCGCGGCACGGCTCGACTTCGCCCTCGTCGGGGTCTGCGGCGAAAGCGGGCCCCCCGAGGCGGGACGGCTCGCCTGGACCGAGGTCGCCCGCGACCCCGTGCACGTCATGCTGGCCGCCGACCACCCGCTCGCGGCGCGCGCCGAGATCGAACTCGCCGAACTGGCCGCGGAGGCCTGGAGCGACGTACCGGGCGACGGCTGCTTCGGTGACTGCTTCGCCGCCGCTTGCGTCCGCGCCGGCTTCACCCCCGCCTGCGTCTACGAGACGGACACCGCCTCCTGCGTCCACCTGGTCCAGGTGGGCCGGGCCGTCGGTCTCTGCCGCGCCACCTTCCCCGCCACCCCCGGCCTGGTGACCCGCCCGCTCGCCGGGACCCCGCTCGTCTGGCGGCACCTCCTCGGCTGGCACCCCGAAGGCCGGGCGGCGGGCCGCGCCGCCGCCGTCCTGACCCACGCCCGGGCCGCCCACACCGACGCGCTGACCCGCAGCGCCGCCCACACCCCCGCCCCGGCCCCGGCCCGCGCCGTACCCGTCCCCGTACGGGCGTCCGGTGCTGTACGGGCGTCAGGAGCCGGGCGTGAATAGGGCGTCCACGGCGCGCCGGCGGTGGCCATAACGCCATGGCAGGGGCCGGTCGGCAGCTCCCGCCGCCTCCTCGGGGTTCCTACGGTGGCTCCAGATCCCCACCGCAACCCGAGGAGAGCCCCCATGCTCCGACGACACGCCCGCACGGCGTGTACCGTGCTGGCCGCCGCCGGTCTCGCGCTCGCCGGCCTCCAGGCCGGCTCCGCCACCGCCGTCGCCCGGCCCGAGGCCCCGTCCGTCTCCACCGGCGCCGGTACCGGCGCGGCCCGGACGCTCGGCGCCGACGCCGCCCCGCCCGAGCTGCTGCGCGCCATGGAACGCGACCTGGGCCTCACCCGCACCCAGGCGCTGACCCGCCTCGCCCACGAGGCCGAGGCCGGAGCCACCGCCGCCCGCCTCCGGCAGGACCTGGGTCCCGCCTTCGCCGGCGCCTGGGTCGACGGACCCGAGGCCCGTACGCTCACCGTCGCCACCACCCGCGCCGCCGACGCCGCCGCGATCCGGGCCGCGGGCGCCAGCGTCCGCGTCGTCCCGAACGACCTGGCCGCCCTGGACCGCGCCAAGGCCGCCCTCGACCGGGCCGCCACCGCCGACGCGCCCGTCCGCTACGTCGACGTCCGCGCCAACGTCCTCGTCGTCGAGGAGGCCCGCGCCGGAGCCGGCGACCGGCTCCTCGCGGCCACCGGAGTCCCCCGCGACCTCGTCCGCGTCGTCCGCACCGCCGAGGCGCCCCGCCCGCTGTACGACATCCGCGGCGGCGACGCCTACTACATGGGCGGCGGAGGCCGCTGCTCGGTGGGCTTCGCCGTCACCCGCGGCACCACCCAGGGCTTCGCCACCGCCGGCCACTGCGGCCGCACCGGCACCAGCACCAGCGGTTACAACCAGGTCGCCCAGGGCACCTTCCAGGCCTCGGTGTTCCCCGGCAACGACATGGCCTGGGTCGCCGCCAACTCCAGCTGGACCGCGACCCCGTACGTCAAGGGCGCGGGCGGCGCCAACGTGCAGGTGACCGGCTCCGTGCTCCAGCCCGTCGGCTCCTCCGTCTGCCGCTCCGGCTCCACCACCGGCTGGCACTGCGGCACCATCCAGCAGCACAACACCAGCGTCACCTACCCCGAGGGCACGATCAGCGGGGTGACCCGGACCACCGTCTGCGCCGAGCCCGGCGACTCCGGCGGCTCGTACATCTCCGGCAGCCAGGCGCAGGGCGTGACCTCCGGCGGCTCGGGCAACTGCTCCACCGGCGGCACCACCTTCTTCCAGCCGCTGAACCCGATCCTCCAGAACTACGGCCTCACCCTGAAGACCACCGCCACGGACCCGGGCCCCGGCCCGGGAGAACCGCAGCCCGGCGGCACGTGGGCGGTCGGCAAGGTGTACAAGGCCGGTGACGTCGTCACCTACGGCGGCGGCACCTACCGCTGCCTCCAGGGCCACCAGGCCCAGACCGGCTGGGAGCCGCCGACCACCCCGGCGCTCTGGCAGCGCGCCTGACCAACCCCCCGCGCCCCGTGCCGGGAGCCCCACGGGTGGCGGGCTCCCGGCACGGGGCCACTTCCGCGCGGGCGGGGGCGGGACGCGTGCCCGGCGCCGTCACGGGGTGTCGAGGCCGCCCCGCGCGATGACCTCCCCGTACCAGCGGGCGCTGTCCTTGGGCGTACGGCGCTGGGTGGCGAAGTCGACGTGGACGATGCCGAACCTCTTGCTGTAGCCGTACGCCCACTCGAAGTTGTCCAGGAGCGACCACAGGAAGTAGCCCCGGACGTCCGCCCCGTCGGCGAGCGCCCGGTGCACCGCGGCCAGGTGGGCGTGCAGGTAGGCCACCCGCTCCGGGTCCTTCACCCGGCCGGAGGGGTCGGCGTAGTCGTCGTACGCGGCGCCGTTCTCGGTGATGACCAGCGGGACGCCCGGCAGGTCGTCCCGCAGCCGCAGCAGCAGCCCGTACAGGCCGTCCGCGTCGACCGGCCAGTCCATGGCCGTCCGGGGCCCCGGCACCGTCTCGAACCGCACGTGCCGCTCCGCGCCGGCCCACGGCGACGGGGACTCGGAGCTGCCCGCCCCGACGAGCGAGGGCGCGTAGTAGTTGATGCCGAGGGAGTCGAGCGGCGCGGAGATCGCGGCCAGGTCGCCGTCCGCGACGAAGTCCCAGTCGGTGACCGCCGCCGTGTCCCGCACCAGGTCCTCCGGGAGCCGCCCGTGGAAGACCGGGTCCAGGAAGATCCGGTTGCCGACCGCGTCGATCCTGCGGGCCGCGTCCACGTCCTCCGGGGCCGGTGAACAGGGCCGTACGGCGTGCAGGTTGAGGGTCAGGGACACCTCCGCCGTCACCGGGACCGCCTCGCGCAGCACCCGGGCCGCGAGGCCGTGCGCCAGGTTGAGGTGATGGGCGGCGCGCAGCGAGGCCACGGCGCTGGTGCGGCCCGGCGCGTGCACCCCGTTGCCGTACCCGAGGAAGGCCGCGCACCAGGGCTCGTTGAGCGTCGTCCAGGTCGCCACCCGGTCGCCGAGGGCCTCCGCCACGAGGCCGGCGTACTCGGCGAAGCGGTACGCGGTCTCCCGCTGGGGCCAGCCGCCCGCGTCCTCCAGCTCCTGCGGCAGGTCCCAGTGGTAGAGCGTGGCCACGGGACGGATGCCGGCCTCCAGGAGCCCGTCGGCCAGCCGCCGGTAGAAGTCCAGGCCCGTGCGCACGGCGGGCCCGCGGCCGGTGGGCTGGACGCGGGGCCAGGCGACGGAGAAGCGGTAGTCGGTCACCCCGATCCGCCGCATCAGGGCGATGTCCTCGTCGACCCGGTGGTAGTGGTCGGCGGCGATGTCACCGGTGTCGCCGTTGCGTACCTTGCCCGGCGTTCGGCTGAACGTGTCCCAGATGGACGGCGTACGGCCGCCCTCGGTGGCGGCGCCCTCGATCTGGTAGGCGGCCGTGGCCGTGCCCCAGCGGAAGCCGGGCGGGAAGCGGAGGGCGGGGGCGGTCGTGCCGGGGCGTGCGTCGAGCGTCGTCATGTGAGGAGAACTCCCGAGTGAGAGGAGGTCCGGCGAGGGACGGGGGAGAGGACCGTGGAGAGGCGTGGAGGGGGCGGGTGAGGGGGGGAGGTCAGCCCTTGACAGCACCTTGCATGATCCCGCCGACGATCTGCCTGCCGAGCAGACCGAAGACGAGCAGCACGGGAAGCGTTCCCAGCAGCGTTCCCGCCATGATCACGGACTGGTCGTGGACGTAGCCGCCGCCCAGTTGGCGCAGGGCGACCTGCACGGTCGGCTCGGAGGAGGAGAGCGCGACGACGGGCCAGAAGAAGTCGTTCCACGAGGCCATGAAGGTGAGCAGGCCGAGCACGGCCATCCCGGGGCGCGCGATCGGCACCACGATCGACCAGAACACGCGTGCGGTGGAGGCGCCGTCCACCCGGGCGGCCTCGATCAGCTCGTCCGGCAGCGACTGCACCAGATACTGGCGCATGAAGAACACCCCGAAGGCGGACACCAGACCGGGCAGGATCACCGACTGGAGCTGGTTCACCCACCCCAGCTCGGCCACCAGCATGAACAGCGGGATCACGCCCAGCTGCGGCGGGATCATCATCGTGCCCACGGTCACCGCGAGCAGCGCCCCCCGGCCCCGGAAGCGGAGCTTGGCGAAGGCGAAGCCGGCCAGGGTGCAGCACAGCACCGTGCCGAGGGTGACCGAACCCGAGACGATCAGGGAGTTCAGCAGGGCCTTGCCGATGTCGGCCTCTTCGAGGACCGCCTCGAAGTTCCGGATCAGATGCGGGCCGGGCACCAGCGCCGGCGGCGCCTGCGCCAGGTCGGCGTTGGAGCGGCTGGCGGCCACGAGGGTCCAGTAGAACGGGAACGCGGAGACCAGGACGGCGAGGACGAGGATCCCGTACGCCAGCGGGCCGGCGTGCAGGGTCCGGCCGGCGCCGGACGGGTGGCGGCGCGGCGGGCGGCCCCGGCGGCCTCCGGCGGGAGGGCGGGGCGCCGCGGACGGGGCCGGGGGAGGGGCGGTCGGGTCGGCGAGCGCGGTCATCGGCCGGCCTCCTCGCGGTCGGTGCGGTCGGTGCGGTCGGTGCGTCCCGCGTGGGCGCGGGCGGTGTGGTCGGTGCGCCGGAGGCGCGGGGCGCGCGTGACGTGCCCGGTGGCCTCGCTCCGCCGTGCGCCGGAGCTCCCCTCCCCGCGCTCGGCGCGTGAACGCCGGCGCGCTATCAGGGCGTTGGCTCCGACGAGGACCACGATGAGCAGGAACATCACCCACGCGATGGCGGCGGCCCGCCCCAGGTGGAAGAACCCCCAGCCCTGCTCGTACATGTAGAGGCCGAGCGTCTGGTACTGGTGCGAGATGCCGCCCGAGACACTGCCCTCGAGCAGCAGCGGTTCGCCGAACAGCTGGGTCGCGCCGATCGTCGAGACGATGACGGTGAAGACGATGGTGGGCCGCAGCCCCGGCAGGGTGACGTGGAAGAACTGGCGCCATCGCGAGGCGCCGTCCATGGCCGCCGCCTCGTACAGCTCGTCGGGGATCGACTGCATCCCGGCCAGGTAGATCAGCGCGTTGTAGCCGGTCCAGCGCCAGATGACGATCGTGGAGACGGCGATCTGCGAGGCGAGCGTGCCGGTCTGCCAGTCGACGGGGTCGATCCCGATCAGCCCCAGCGCGTAGTTGATCAGGCCGAAGTCCCTGCCGAAGAGCTGGGCGAAGACGAGGGTGGCGGCGGCGACGGACGTCGCGTACGGCAGGAGGATCGCCGTCCGCAGGAACGTGCGCCCGCGCATCCGGTAGTTCAGCAGGTGCGCGAGGCCCAGGGCCATCGCCAGCTGCGGCACCGTGGAGAGCACCCCGATGGTGAAGGTGTTGCGCAGGGAGGTCCAGAAGTAGGTGTCGCCGAGCAGGGCGGTGTAGTTGCCCAGCCCCCGCCACTCCATGTCGCCGGGCGTCTGGAGCTCGACGCGGTAGAGCGAGACGAACGCCGTGTAGAGCAGGGGGAAGAGGCCGAAGGCGGCGAAGAGGGTGAAGAACGGGGCGATGTAGGCGTACGGGGAGAGGGTCCGCCAGGCCCGTCGGGCGGCCCCCGGCCGTGGGGGCGGGGACGTGGCGGCCCGTCGCGGCGTCGCCGGGGTCTCGGGTGCGGTGAGGGTCACGGGGCGGCCCTTCGGGAGGGGGAGCGGCGGGACGGGAGGGGGCGGAGCCGGGCCGGCGGGCCCGGGAGCGCCGGTGCGGTGGCGGGCGTGGCCCCCGGCCCCGGGGGCCACGCGGCAGCGGGCCGTCAGCCGAGGGTGTTCTCGACGCCCTTGCGCGCGTTCGACCAGGCCTGCTGGGAGGAGACGCCCTTCCGCTCGACCTCGCTGAGCGCGTTGGTGATCTGCTGCGCGATGTTCTGGTCGTGCGGTCCGAGCACCTGGACGGGCGCCGCCTTCGCCGCCTCGCCGAAGATCCGGCCGATCGGCGCGCCGGAGAAGTACGGGTCCTTCGCGTCGGCGACCTGGTCGATCGCCCCGGTCGCGGAGGGGAAGTTGCCCTGCTTGCGGAACAGCTTCGCCTGCTGCTCGGGCGCGGTGAGCCAGGCGATCAGCTCGTACGCCTCCTTCTTGTGCTTCGCCGCCTTCGGTACGGAGAGGTACGAGCCGCCCCAGTTCCCGGCGCCGCCCGGCAGCCGGGCGATGTCCCAGGTGCCCTTGCCGGCCTCGCCCGCCTGGCCCTTGATGTAGCCGAGCATCCAGGCGGGACACGGGATGGTGGCGAAGGAGCCGCCGGCGAAGGCCTGGTTCCACTGCGGCGACCACTGGTCGAGCCGGGCGCTCAGCCCGTCCTCGGCCGCTTCCACGGCGTGGTCCCACGCCTCGCGCAGGGCCGGGTTGTTCTCCCAGATCAGCTTGCCGGAGGCGTCGTAGTACCGCTCCTTCTGCTGGCCGATCATGATCGAGTAGAGGCTGCCGACGCTGTCGAGCCACGCGCTCCTGCCGGGTGCCTTCGCCTTGTACTGACGGCCGAGTTCCAGGTAGCCGTCCCAGGTGGCCCACCGCCGGGCCAGTTCCTCGCGGTCGGTCGGCAGGCCGGCCCGCCGGAACAGGTCCGCGCGGTAGCACATCGCCTCGGGGCCCACGTCGGTGCCGAGGCCGAGGACCTCACCGTTCCTGCCGGTGGCGGCCGCCCACTTGGCCTCGGCGAACTGCCCCTTGAGCCGGTCGGCACCGTACTTCCGGAGGTCTTCGAAGCGGTCCGACTGCTGCTGGGTGACGGAGGCGATCCGGCCCACCTCGACGCCCTGGACGTCGGCGAGCCCGCCGCCGCCCGCCAGCCGCGTCTGGAGCGACTTCCAGTAGTCGGCCTCGTCCTCGGTGTCCGTCTGCTTGATCGTGACACCCGGGTGCAGCTTCTCGTACTCCTCGTAGAGCCCGGCCTCCTTGTACCCGAACGAGCCGAACAGGTCGACGGTGATCGTCACCTTCCCGCCGGCGCTGTCCGGGGACGGCGAGTCCGGGGAGCCTCCGCAGGCGGCGAGGAGCGCCCCGGTGAGGGCCAGCGCGCCGAGTCGGACGGCGGTTCTCCTGGCGGCTCGGGCGATGGGCATGGGAAGCCTCCTTGGCTCCGGTCGAGCGGGAAACGTTTTGAGAGCGCTCTCAGCGATGCGGTTGGAGCGTGCCCGCGCCGAGGCCGTTCCGTCAAGAGTTGAAGGCCTATCGGTCGGGAGTGGTGGTGAACTCCCCGCCGTGCACGCTCTCTTGACACCCCGGTTTCGGGAGTTTTACGTTTCCGGCCATCTGAGAGCGCTCTCGACACCGCTCCGGACGTCCGCCGAAGACCTGCCGGAGCCCCGCCCTCTCCGACCCCCGTCCCCGCCCCGCATGCGCACCACACACCGTCCCCCACCCCCGTCCCCATCGAGGTGCCGCACATGCCAGCCCCCCGCCTCCGACCGGCCGCCGCACTGGCCCTGGTCGCCGCCCTCGCCGCCCTGGGACTCGGCCCCGCCGCGACCCCCGCGGCGGCCGCCACCGTTCCCGTCGGTGCCGGAAGCCACTCCGACACCCGCCCCCCTGGAACCTCCGGGCCCACCACCAACACCGGCGCGCCCGTCACCCCCAAGGTCACCGCGGCCGCCCAGGGCCGGCCGGTCCCCACCAACGACTGGTGGTCCTCCCTCGCCTTCCAGCGCTACGGAGACAACCCCTACTCCACCCCGATGTACGGCCACCCGCTCACCTACCAGGCCACCGCCGCGGGCCTCGACGTCGGCTATCCGACCAGCCCCGCCGTCGTCGGCGAGGGCCGCCAGTACGAGTACGCCCACAAGCGGGACCTCACCATCGGCCTCACCGGCCTCAACGCCCCCGACACCAAGGTCGACGGCTGGTCCGACTGGACCGTCACCCCCTACTGGTCCGACGGCGCCCGTACCCTGCGCACCACCATCGGCCACGGCATGCCCTTCGTGTACGCCCGCGGCACCGGCGGCGACGCCCGCGTCACCACCGCCGGCACCCCGGCCGTCTTCGCCGACCAGGGCAACGTCCTCGGCATCACCGTCGCGGGCCACCACTACGCCCTCTTCGCCCCCACCGGCGCCGACTGGAACATCGCCGGGTCCACCCTCACCGCGGGCCTCGCCGGCAAGGACTACTTCTCCGTCGCCGTCCTGCCCTCCCCCGAGGCGCTCGCGACCTTCCGTACGTACGCCTACAGCTTCGTCACCGGCTCCACCGTCAACTGGAGCAGCTCCCAGGGCACCGTCCGCGCCACCTACACCCTGTCCACCGAGGCGAAGGAGGGCACCGAGCGCGGCACCCTCCAGGCGCTCTACCGGCACCAGTGGCTGCACACCACCGACGCCCTCACCCCCTACACGTACGTCTCACCGCGCGGCACCATGAAGGTGCGCGCGGCCGCCTCGTTCACCACCGCCCAGAAGGCCGCCCCCGTCCTGCCGGCGCTGCCCAGGGCGGCCGGGACGGACACGGCCCGGCTGCGCGGGTACCTGGGCGAGGTCGTGAACTCCGCCGACCCGTTCTCCGGAGCGGTCGACACCTACTGGACCGGCAAGGCGCTCGGCAAGCTCGCCCAGCTCGTGCCCGTCGCCGACCAGATCGGCGAGGGAGCCGTCCGCGACCGGCTCCTCGGGCTGATCAAGGGCCGCCTCCAGGAGTGGTTCACCGCCGGCGGGGCGAGCGAGTTCTCGTACGACCGCGTCTGGAAGACCCTCACCGGGTACCCGGCCTCCTACGGCAGCGACACCGAGCTCAACGACCACCACTTCCACTACGGCTACTACGTGTACGCCGCCGCGATCGTCGCCCAGTACGACCCGGGCTGGGCCGCCGACTCCGCCTGGGGCGGCATGGTGAAGACCCTCGTCCGCGACACCGCCAACCCCAGCCGCACCGACGCCGCCTACCCCTTCCTGCGCGGCTTCGACGTCTACGCCGGACACAGCTGGGCCAGCGGCCACCAGGGCTTCGCCGCCGGCAACAACCAGGAGTCCTCCTCGGAGTCCACCAACCTCAGCGCCGCCCTCGTCCTGTGGGGCGCCGCCACCGGCGACGTGGGCCTGCGCGATCTCGGCACCTATCTGCTCACCACCGAGGGCGAGGCCATCGCCCAGTACTGGTTCGACGCCGACCAGCAGGTCTTCCCCGCCTCCTTCGGCCACGACACCGCCGGCATGGTCTGGGGCAGCGGCGCCGCGTACGCCACCTGGTGGACCGCCAACCCCGAGGAGATCCACGGCATCAACGTCCTGCCGGTGACCGGCGGTTCGCTCCACCTCGGCGGCCACAAGGAGGCCGTCCGGCGCAACCTCGCCGAGATGGAACGCGAGAACGGCGGCCCCGCCGTCGAATGGCGCGACCTGCTCTGGGAGTTCCGCTCCCTCGCCGACCCGGCCGCCGCCAAGGCGCAGTGGGACGCCGGGCACGCCGCCTACACCCCGGAGGCGGGGGAGTCGCGGGCCCACACCTACCACTGGATCACCACCCTCGACACGCTCGGCGCCCCCGATCCCGCCGTGACCGCCGACCTGCCCACCGCGGCCGTCTTCACCAAGGGCACCACCCGCACCTACGCCGCCCACAACCACGGCTCCACGGCCCGTACCGTCACCTTCTCCGACGGCCGCACCCTCTCCGTACCGGCCCGCTCCACCGCCACCGCCACCGGTCCCGGCTCCACCGACCCGGACCCGCAGCCCCCGCCCGGCAACACCTTCCAGCTGCGCTCCGGTGGCACGCTCACCACGGCCACCGGCGGCACCGAGGGCGCCGACGTCCTCCTCTCGGCCCAGGGCGCCAACCACGACGGCACCCCCTACCGTCCGCTCGTCTACGAGGCCAGGGGTGTCCACGCGGCGCTGCGGCCCGGCGCCGCCACCGCCTTCCGCCTCCAGGTCGACGCCGGGACGGCCGTGGGCCTCGGCCAGCAGGCCCGCGTCAGCTACGACCTCACCGGCGACGGCACCTTCGAACGGACCGAGACCTACCACTACTTCGCCACCGACCCGGTCACCGGCTGGGAGGACTACACCGCCGCCCGGGGCCTGAAGTCCGCCACCGGCACCCTCGGCGACCTGCGCGGAGGCACCGTGCGCCTGGAGGTCTGGAGCGCCATCGGGAACGGGGACTCCCGCCTCAGGACGGGCGCGGACCGTTCCGTCGTGGTCATCCCGTACGGCTGAACCGGCCTCCTCCGTACGGCGCGGCGGCCCCCGGACACTGCGGGGGCCGCCGCGAGCGTGCTGTCCCGCACCGGGCTCAGGCGGAGCCGCGCAGTACCAGCGAGGTGGGGGTGATCACGGACTCCGGGGCCCCGGCCCCCGCCCCGTCCAGGAGGCGCATCAGCAGCCGGACCATCAGCCGGCCCATCCCCTCGATGTCCTGGCGCACGGTCGTCAGGGCCGGGTCGGCCCGCCCGACCACCGAGGCCATGTCGTCGAAGCCGACCACGGCCACGTCCTCGGGCACCCGCAGCCCCCGCTCGCGCAGGGTCCGCAGCGCGCCGAGGGCCATCAGGTCGCTGGCGACGAACACCCCGTCGAGATCGGGGCGCCGGTCCAGGAGTCCCGCCATCGCCCGGGCCCCGCTCTCCTCCGTGAAGTCGCCCCGGGCGAGCAGCTCCGGATCGGCGTCGATCAGCACGTCGCGGTACCCGTGCAGCCGGTCGAGGGCCGAGGTCTGGTCGGCCGGACCGGAGATGTGGGCCACCGTCCGGCGCCCGGTCGCGACCAGGTGCCGCACCGCCTCGCGCGCTCCGCCCCGGTTGTCGCAGTCCACGAACGGCACGGCCGGGTCCGTCCCCGGGGCGGGCCGCCCGCCCAGGACCAGCGGAACCCGGGCCCGGCCGATCAGGTCCACCAGCGCGTCGTCGCCGTGGAGGGAGAAGGCCAGCGCGCCGTCCACGTGGCCGCCGCCGAGATAGCGGGCGATCCGGTCGTGGTCGCCCGGCCCCTCCACCCACAGCAGGACCAGCTGGGTGTCATGGGCGGTCAGCTCCCGGCTGATGCCCCGCACCTGCTGCTCGAAGAACGGATCCGAGAAGATCCGGAACTCCGGCTCCGCGATGACCACGGCCACCGCTCCGTTGCGCCGGGTCACCAGGGTGCGGGCCGCGTGGTTGGGCACGTATCCGAGCTCCTCCACCGCCCTGCGCACCTTCTCGACCAGGGGAGCCCGTACCCCCGCGCCCCCGTTGACGACCCGGGAGGCGGTGGCGCGGGACACCCCGGCGCGGGCGGCGACGGCTTCCAGAGTGGGGCGGGACCCCGTGGTCTGCTCGGGCAAGGCGGGCGCTCCTCGTCTGGTCTGCCGGTCGCTCATGGTGCCGGTCCGCCGGTCACCGGGCAGGGCGACCGGGCCCCTCCGGTCGGCGGGGCCGCCGGTGGCCGGGCCGGGCGTGTCCAGGATATCCGCGGACCACCCGTCATGAGAGCGCTCTCAGGAGCTGGGCGCGGAAGCTCCGCCCCGGCGACCGGCACGGGCCGCCTTCCCGCCGCCTCCCGACGGACTGCAGAATGCGGCATGTGACCGATGACGACGACCCGTACCTGTGGCTGGAAGACGTGCTGGGCGAGGAAGCCCTCGCGTGGGTGGCCGAGCGCAACGCGGAGACCGAGGCCGAACTCGCCGCCGACCCCGGCTTCCTGCCCCTGAAGGAGCGCCTCCGCGACGTCCTCGACGCCTCGGACCGCATCCCGTACACGGCCCGCCGGGGCGCGTACCTCTACAACTTCTGGCGGGACGCCCACCACGTACGCGGGGTGTGGCGGCGCACCACGCCGGAGCAGTACCGCAAGGACGACCCCGACTGGGAGGTCCTCCTCGACGTCGACGCGCTCGCGGCCGCCGAGGACGAGAAGTGGGTGTGGGCCGGCGCGCGGGTCCGCCGCCCCGACCTCGACCGCGCCCTGGTCATGCTCTCGCGCGACGGAGGCGACGCCGTCGTGGTGCGCGAGTTCGACCTCGCCACCCGTGCCTTCGTCGAGGACGGCTTCCAGGTCCCGGAGGCCAAGACGCGCATCGGCTGGATCGACGCCGACACCGTCCTCCTCGGCACCGACCACGGACCGGGCTCGCTCACCGACGCCGGCTATCCCCGGACGGTCCGCCGGTGGCGGCGCGGCACCCCCCTGGAGGAGGCCGAGACCGTCTTCGAGGCCGAGGCCTCGGACGTCTCCGCCTGGGGCCGGTACGACACCACGCCCGGGTACGAGCGCGCGTTCGTCGGCCGCTCCCTGGACTTCTACCGCAGCGAGACCCACCTGCTGCGCGAGGACTCCACCCTCGTCCGCCTCGACGTCCCCGAGGACGCCGAGGCGTACGCGCACCGCGACCACCTCGTCGTCACCCTGAAGTCCCCCTGGCTCGGACAGCCGGCGGGCGCGCTCCTCGCCTTCGGTTTCGACGCCTTCCTCGCCGGCGACCGCACGCCCCGGGTCCTCTTCACCCCGGACGAGCGGACCGCGCTCGCCGGCCACGTGTGGACCCGGCACCACCTCGTCCTGGAGGTGATGCGGGACGTCAGCACCCACATCGAGGTGCTCACCCCCGTCCCCGGGGGCGAGTGGACCCGCGAACCCCTCGCGGACGTACCGCCCTTCTCCGCCGTCGGCGTCGTGGACACCGACCCGGACGTCTCGGACGAGTACTTCCTCGACGTGTCCGGCTTCCTCCAGCCGTCCACCCTCCACCACGGGCACATCGGCGGCGGTTCGGAGGTCCTCAAGCAGGCCCCCGCCCGCTTCGACACGTCGGGCCTCTCCGTCCGCCAGCACTTCGCGCGCTCCGCCGACGGCACGCGCGTGCCGTACTTCGTGATCGGCCCGGACCCCACCGCCACCGGGCCGGGCCCCACCCTCCTGTACGGCTACGGCGGCTTCGAGGTCTCCCTCACCCCCTCCTACGGGGCGGTCACCGGCCGCGCCTGGCTGGAGCGGGGCGGCACCTACGTCATCGCCAACATCCGGGGCGGCGGCGAGTACGGGCCGGCCTGGCACCAGGCCGCGCTCCGCGCCGAACGCCCGCGCGCCTTCGAGGACTTCGCGGCCGTCGCCGGCGACCTCGTGGCCCGCGGCATCACCACCCCGGCCATGCTCGGCGCCCTGGGCGGCAGCAACGGCGGCCTGCTCATGGGCGCGATGCTCACCCGGTACCCCGAGCTGTTCGGCGCGATCGTCGCCCAGGTACCGCTCCTCGACATGCTGCGGTTCCACAAGCTCCTCGCCGGAGCCTCATGGACCGCCGAGTACGGCGACCCCGACGTGGCGGCCGACCGTCCGCACCTGCGGGACCTCTCCCCGTACCACCAGCTGACGGCGGACCGGAGCTTCCCGCCGGTGCTGCTGATGACGTCCACCCGCGACGACCGGGTGCACCCGGGGCACGCCCGCAAGGCGGCGGCCCGGCTCCGCGCCCTCGGCCACCCCGTGCTGTTCCACGAGAACACGGGGGGCGGCCACGCGGGAGCGAGCGACAACGAACAGGCCGCCCACAACCGGGCCCTGGTCCACACCTTCCTGTGGCGCCACCTGGCGCCGGCCGGGGCGTAGGCACGGAACCGGCCCCGGGGCGCACGAGGCCGCAGGGGGCGGAGGACGGCGGAAGGGGCGGCCCCGGCACCGGGGACCGCCCCTTCCGCCGCGGCGGCCGTCAGCTCGTCGGCACCGCGGCCGCGTTCCGCCAGACGGTCAGGTCGAGCGTCAGGTACTTGCTGGGGGAGTCCTTCGAGGAGAAACCCCTGATGGTGACCAGGCCCATGTGGCCCGAGCCCGTGGTGACGCAGATCTGGCGCCCTTGGGACAGGCTCTTGACGTAGACGTCCTGCGCGAAGCGGGTCTCCGGGCGTCCGTCGGTCCGCGTCCGCCCCGCCCCTCCGAGGCCGCTCCCGGCCGGGCACCCCGCGCCCGTTCCCGTACGGACCGGGAGACAGGCGCCGCGCCTGCCCCGCCCCTCCCGGCCTCCCGGCGTCGGCCGCCCCGCCCGGCCCGGGGTCCTCCGTGAGCCGTGTCTCACCGGTCCGCCCTCCCTTGCTATGCAACTCGTTGCATAGCAAGATCGGGGCCATGGCGCTCGAACACGCGATCCTCGTGTCCCTGCTCGAGAAGCCGGGCTCCGGCTACGAGCTGGCCCGGCGCTTCGAGCGGTCCATCGGATACTTCTGGACCGCCACCCACCAGCAGATCTACCGCGTCCTCAAGCGCATGGAGAGCGACGGCTGGATCGACGTGCGCGACGTGGCGCAGCAGGGCAGGCCGGACAAGAAGGAGTACTCCGTCGCCGGCCCCGGCCGGGACGCGCTCGCCGCCTGGCTGCACGCGCCCATCGAGCCCGAGAGCGTCCGGCACGACCTCGCCGTCAAGATCCGCGGTGCCGCCTTCGACGACCCGGCCGCCCTCATCCGCGAGGTCGAGCGGCACCGGCAGGCCCACACCGACCGGCTCGCCCACTACCTCTCCGGCGAGGTCCGCGACTTCACCGGCCCCGAGGCGCGGGCGGCGGTGGACCCCCTCGGTCCGCCCGACCCCGAGCGGGAGCTCCAGCACGTCGTCCTGCGCGGCGGCATCGCCTACGAACGCATGATGATCGCCTGGCTGGACGACGTCCTCGCCACCCTGGCCCGCTTCGACGCGCCCGGCCGCTGACCCGCGGGCCACCGGCCGGGCCCGCACCCCGGAGCTCCCCGCCCCCGCCTCTTCACTTTCCGCCCTCCACCCGTACCTCCCAGCCGAAAGGCGGCGCCATGACCGACCCGCTGCTGTTCAACCCGCGCACCTACGACCCCGCGCACTTCGACCCGGAGACCCGCAGGCTGCTGCGCGCCACCGTCGACTGGTTCGAGGCGCGCGGCAAGCGGCAGATCATCGAGGACTACCGGACCCGGGCCTGGCTCGGCGACTTCCTCGCCTTCGCCGCGGAGGAGGGGCTGTTCGCGACCTTCCTCACCCCCTCCTCCGCCGCCGGCGAGGACGGGACCGACAAGCGCTGGGACACCGCTCGCATCGCCGCCCTCAACGAGATCCTCGGCTTCTACGGGCTCGACTACTGGTACGCCTGGCAGGTCACCATCCTCGGCCTCGGCCCGGTCTGGCAGAGCGACAACGCCGCCGCCCGCGCCCGCGCGGCCGAACTCCTCTCCCAGGGCGAGGTGTTCGCCTTCGGCCTCTCCGAGAAGACCCACGGCGCCGACATCTACTCCACCGACATGCTCCTGGAGCCCGACGGCCGGGGCGGCTTCCGCGCCACCGGATCCAAGTACTACATCGGCAACGGCAACGCCGCCGGCCTCGTCTCCGTCTTCGGCCGCCGCACCGATGTCGAGGGCCCCGACGGTTATGTCTTCTTCGCCGCCGACAGCCGTCACCCCGCCTACCACCTCGTGAAGAACGTCGTGGACTCCTCCAAGTACGTCAGCGAGTTCCGCCTGGAGGACTATCCCGTAGCCGCCGAGGACGTCCTGCACACCGGCCGCGCAGCCTTCGACGCCGCCCTCAACACGGTCAACGTCGGCAAGTTCAACCTGTGCACCGCGTCGATCGGCATCTGCGAGCACGCGATGTACGAGGCCGTCACCCACGCGCAGAACCGCATCCTGTACGGCCGCCCCGTCACCGCCTTCCCGCACGTGCGGCGCGAACTCACCGACGCGTACGTCCGCCTCGTCGGCATGAAGCTGTTCAGCGACCGCGCCGTCGACTACTTCCGCACCGCGGGGCCGGACGACCGCCGCTACCTCCTCTTCAACCCGATGACGAAGATGAAGGTCACCACCGAGGGCGAGAAGGTCATCGACCTCATGTGGGACGTCATCGCGGCCAAGGGCTTCGAGAAGGACAACTACTTCGCGCAGGCGGCCGTCGAGATCCGCGGCCTGCCCAAGCTGGAGGGCACGGTCCACGTCAACCTGGCGCTGATCCTCAAGTTCATGCGCAACCACCTCCTCGACCCGGTCGCCTACGAGCCCGTCCCCACCCGGCTCGACGCCGCCGACGACACCTTCCTCTTCCGCCAGGGGCCGGCCCGCGGCCTCGGCTCCGTGCGCTTCCACGACTGGCGTCCGGCCTTCGACGCGTACGCCCACCTGCCCAACGTGGCGCGCTTCCGCGAGCAGGCCGACGCCCTCTGCGCGTTCGTCGCCACCGCCGCCCCGGACGAGGAGCAGAGCCGCGACCTCGACCTCCTCCTCGCCGTCGGCCAGCTGTTCGCGCTCGTCGTCCACGGCCAGCTGGTCCTGGAGCAGGCCGCCCTGACCGGGCCCGACACCGATGTCCTGGACGAACTGTTCGCCGTCCTCGTGCGGGACTTCTCCGCGCACGCCGTCGAGCTGCACGGCAAGGACTCCGCCACCGGGCCGCAGCAGGAGTGGGCCCTCGGCGCCGTCCGGCGCCCGGTCGTCGACGAGGCGCGCTCGGGCCGCGTCTGGGAGCGCGTCGAAGCCCTCTCCGGCGCCTACGAGATGAAGCCGTAACGGGTCACTCCGCACGGGTTCGCGGCCGGGGCCGGCCGGGACGTCCACCGTCCCGGCCGGCCCCGGCCGCCACATCTCCACGCCACCCTTCGTGAGAGCGCGCCACCCTTTGCGAAAGAAGGGCGAGTGCCCCGGAGAAGTCGGGGTACGCGAGGCGACACAGGCCAACGTTCGGCTAGGAACAGGAGGTTGTCCCCGTGCGGACCGAGGTGGCGAAGGCGACGACGACGGACACCGAGCGCGAGACGACCGGCGGCCTGCCCGTGGTCGAGGCTCCGCACGAGGTCGCACCGCGCGATGCGCGCGAACTGTCCAAGGTGTTCTTCCGCGAACTCGCGGAGCGCGAGGAGGGGACGGCGGAGTACCAGTACGTCCGCAACACCCTCATCGAGATGAACATGTCCCTGGTCCGGTACGTGGCCCGGCGGTTCCGCGGCCGCGGTGACGACATGGAGGACATCGTGCAGGTAGGCCTGGTCGGCCTGATCAGGGCGATCGACCGCTTCGACATCTCGCGCGAGGTGGAGTTCACGACCTTCGCGGTGCCGTGCATCGTGGGGGAGATCAAGCGCTTCTTCCGGGACACGACCTGGGCCGTACATGTCCCGCGCCGCCTCCAGGAGGCCCGCGTCGAACTGGCAAGGGCCACCGAGGCGCTCGGCTCGCGCCTCGGCCGCTCCCCGCGCGTCGCGGAACTCGCGGAGCACATGGGCATCTCCGAGGACGAGGTGGTCGAAGCGCAGATCGCCTCGAACGGATACCACTCCACCTCCCTCGACGCCGCCGTCGGCAACGACTCCGAGGACGTGGACGCCGCCCTCGCCGACTTCATCGGTGAGGAGGACCCGGCCCTCGGCCTCTTCGAGGACTTCCACACCCTCGCCCCGCTGGTCGAGCGCCTCGGTGAACGCGACCGGCGCCTGCTCCACCTGCGGTTCGTGGAGGAACTGACCCAGGCCGAGATAGGGAAGCGGCTCGGCATCTCGCAGATGCACGTCTCCCGGCTCCTGTCCCGCAGCCTCACCCGGCTGCGCGAGGGGATGCTCGCCGGCGACGACGCCTGACGCGGCGACCGGCCCGACCCCGCCCCGCGCTCGGCTGCGACCCGCATCCCGGGACGGGCACACGGTCGGTGCCCGGACGCGCCCGTCCCCGCGATCGCCGCGGCCGCCGGAGGGCGGCCGGTGGCTCAGCCGAGCGGGGTGGCGTCCCGCGCGGCGATGAACGAGGGGCGCCGGACCGGCGCCGCGAAGGGCAGTTCGGGCCGGTTCTCGACGCTGTTGAAGACCAGGAAGACGTTGCTGCGCGGGTACGGCGTGATGTTGTCGCCCGAGCCGTGCATCGCGTTGCAGTCGAACCAGGTGGCCGAGCCCGCGGGACCGGTGAGGTGCCGGATGCCGCAGGCCTCCGCGAAGGTGGTCAGCGCCTCGTCCGAAGGCGTTCCGGCGTCCTGCATCCGGAGCGACGTCTTGTAGTTGTCCTCCGGGGTGGCGCCCGCGCAGCCGAGGAAGGTCCGGTGCGAACCGGGCATGATCATGAGGCTGCCGTTGGTGGTGTGGTTGGGCGTGAGCGCGATCGACACGGACACCGTCCGCATCTGCGGCAGTCCGTCCTCGGCGTGCCAGGTCTCGAAGTCGGAGTGCCAGTAGAAGCCGTGAGCGCCGAAGCCGGGCTTGACGTTGACGCGCGACTGGTGCACGTACACCTCGGAGCCCAGGATCTGGCGGGCGCGGCCCAGGACACGCGGGTCGGCGGCGAGCCGGGCGAAGACCTCACTGATCCGGTGCACCTCGAAGACGGAGCGGATCTCCCGCGAACGCGGTTCGAGGACGGCCCGCTCGTCCTCCCGCACGCGCGGGTCGGAGACCAGCCGGTCCAGTTCGTCCCGCAGCGCGGCCACCTCGCCGGGGGAGACCAGCTCGTCGACGGTGACGAAGCCGTCGCGTTCGTACGCCTCCAGTTCACGGGCCCAGAACGGTCCGGGAGTACCGGGCTCGGACCAGACCACGGGGTCCTTGCGGCCGATCAGCACCTCCTCGGGGCCGCGCGTGGGGTAGAGGTCGACGGGGCGGGCGGGGGCGGAGGTCATGCGGGAGTGCCTTCCTTTCTCGTACGGAGCCGGGGGAGGGCCCGGCGTGCGCGGGTCCGGGGCCGGGCGGCCCGGGTCAGGCGCGGCCGGTGCCGGGCGTGGGGCCGGGCTCGGTGAGCAGCGGGTAGACGCCGTTCGCGTCGTGGTCCTCCCGGCCGGTGACCGGCGGGTTGAAGACGCAGAGGCAGCGGAAGTCCCGCTTCACCGCGAGACTGTGGCGCTCGTGCCCGTCGAGCAGGTACATCGTGCCGGGCACGATCGTGTACGTACGGCCCGTCTCGTGGTCGGTCAGGACGGCCTCGCCCTCGGTGCAGACCACGGCCTCGACGTGGTTCGCGTACCACATGGAGGTCTCGGTGCCGGCGTACAGCACCGTCTCGTGGAGGGAGAAGCCGACCCGCTCCCGGGCCAGGACGATGCGCCGGCTCTCCCAGGTGCCCGACGCGGCCTTCACGTGCCGTTCGGTGCCGTCCAGTTCGTCGAAGGTGCGCACGATCATGGGGGTGCCTTTCCTCGGAGGGGGATGCGTGGGGGTGCCGGCCGGTTCAGGCCGCGCGGCCCGTGGTGCGGCGCTCCGCCGCGTGGCGTACGGAGCGGGCCAGGATGCCCAGGCCCTCGTCGAGTTCGTCGTCGGTGGCCGTCAGCGGCGGCAGCAGCTTGACCACCTCGCCGTGCGGGCCCGAGGTCTCCAGGAGCAGACCGAGTTCGAAGGCCCGCCGGCACACGGCCTCGGCCCGCTCCCCGTCGGCGAACTCCAGTCCCCACACCAGGCCGCGTCCCCGGCAGGCGACAGCGGAGCGGCCGTCGTCCCCGCACAGGTCGAGCAGGGCCCGCTCGACGCGGGCGGCCCGGCCCAGGGTGCGGCTCCGGAGGGCGCCGTCGCCCCAATAGGCGTGGAGCGCGGCGGTGGCGGTCACGAAGGCCGGGTTGTTGCCGCGGAAGGTGCCGTTGTGCTCGCCCGGCTGCCACAGGTCCAGTTCGGGGCGGAACAGGCAGAGGGCCATGGGCAGGCCGTACCCGCTGATGGACTTGGAGAGCGTGACGATGTCGGGGGTGATGCCCGCCTCCTCGAAGGAGAAGAAGGCACCGGTGCGGCCGCAGCCCATCTGCACGTCGTCCACGATGAGCAGCATGTCCCGGCGGCGGCACAGCTCCGCCAGTTTCCGCAGCCACTCGGCCCGGGCGACGTTGACCCCGCCCTCGCCCTGGACCGTCTCCACGATCACGGCCGCGGGGTGGTCGAGGCCCGAACCCGGGTCCTCGAGAAGGCGCTCGAACCAGAGGAAGTCCGGGACCTGGCCGCCGAGGTAGTGGTCGAAGGGCATCTGGGCGGCGTGGTTCAGGGGGACGCCCGCGCCGGCGCGCTTGGCGGCGTTGCCGGTGACGGCGAGCGAGCCGAGCGACATGCCGTGGAAGGCGTTGGTGAACGAGACCACCGTCTCGCGACCGGTGACCTTGCGGGCCAGCTTGAGCGCGGCCTCGACGGCGTTGGTGCCGGTCGGGCCCGGGAACATCACCTTGTAGGGCAGGGCGCGCGGCTCCAGGACCGTATCCCGGAAGGCCTCCAGGAAGTCGCGTTTGGCGGTGGTCGACATGTCGAGGCCGTGGGTCACCCCGTCCCGGGCCAGGTAGTCGAGGAGCGCCCGCTTGAGGACCGGGTTGTTGTGGCCGTAGTTCAGCGAGCCCGCTCCGGCGAAGAAGTCGAGGAAGGGCCGTCCGTGCTCGTCGTAGAGCCGGCTGCCGGCGGCACGTTCGAAGACGACCGGCCAGGCGCGGCAGTAGCTGCGGACCTCGGACTCGACGGTCTCGAAGACGGACGGGGCGGTGGCGATGTCGGTGAGGGTGGTCACGGTTCTCCAGGTTCGGGCCGGGCGGCGGGGGCGCGGGCGCGCGGAAGCCCGGCGCGGTGGTGGGCTGGGGGATGTGCGAGGGGGCGGGTGGACGGGCGGAGCACCCCCCGAGGGGTGCGTCAGTTCGTCAGGGGGCCGATGCGGTAGAGCACTTCGGGCTCGTGGCCGGACGCGGCGGAGGTGCCGTGCGGTGCGGAGGCACCGGGGAAGGCCTCGGCCGGGAACAGGACCTCCCGCGTCACGGCCGCGCCGTGGCGGCGCGCGTACGAACGGAACAGCCGGTCGGAGGGCGTGTTCCCGGGCGTTACGGTCGCCTCCAGCCGGTTCAGCCCGCGTTCGGCCGCCACGCGGGCGGTGAGGGCGTCGAGCAGCGCTCCTGCCGTCCCGGTTCCCCGGTGCGAAGCGTCGACGGCCACCTGCCAGACGAACAGGGTCTCCGGCGCGCCCGGCCGCAGGTATCCGGTGACGAAGCCGACGGGCCGCCCGGAGCGGTCACGGGCCACGGCGGTCGTCCCGGCGAAGTCACGGCACCACAGCAGATAGCTGTAGGGCGAATTGAGGTCCAGCCCGCCCGCGTCGCGGGCGAGCCGCCAGAGGGCGGCGCCGTCCTCGGGGCGGGCGGGGCCGATGGTGACGCCGGGGTCGGACGGCGTGATCAGGGCGGTGGCTCGGGCACTGGTCATGGGCGCCGAAGCTACCGATCCGGTCGTGGAACTTCCTCGGGCCGAGGTCTTGTGCACCGCCTGCCGCCATGATAGGTACCGCGACCGGTCCGAGGGGTGAAAACCTCCCTGCGGGCGCCCGGAAAATCAGTCGAAACCGGTTCGTAATGACCGTTTATAACGGCTGGATAACGTCTTGATCTTCTTTGGTGGCTCCGTCTCACGACGTGACGGACCCCCGCCGGAGAGGTTTGCGCCACGAGCGACGGGAAAGGCGCCCCAGTTCACGACCGGGCGGCGACCGGCTTGTTTCAGCCTGCCCCCAGGGGGCAGCCGCCTCATGCCGAGAGCCGGCCCCGGAGAGCCAAGGGGGCGAAGCGGATGTCGACGGGCACACTTCTCACCATCGTCATTGCCCTGGCGGTGGTCGTCGTGCTGATCGCCCTGGCCGTGACCCTGGACCGGCGCCGCCGTCGCCGGCTGCGGGAACGCTTCGGCCCCGAGTACGAGCGCGCGGTCGAGGACGCCGGCGGCCGGCGGGCCGCCGAGAAGGAACTCGACGCCCGGGCGAAGCGGCACGACTCCCTGGACATCCGCCCCCTCCCGGGCGAGGCCCGCGAACGGTACGCCGCGGAGTGGCGGAGCGTCCAGGAACAGTTCGTGGACCGCCCGGAGGGCGCCGTGCACGCCGCCGACCGTCTGGTCACGGCGCTCATGCGCGACCGCGGCTACCCCACCGAAGGCTTCGAACAGCGGATGCGGGACCTCTCCGTCGAACACGGCCGCACCCTGGAGCACTACCGCGCGGCGCACGCGGTCCACACCCTCGGCGCCGACCACCGGGCCACCACGGAACAGCTCCGCGGAGCGATGGTCCACTACCGCGTCCTCTTCGACGAACTCCTCTCCGAGGGCGGCCCCCCGGCCGCCGGCGACCTGTGACCCCTCCGCACCCCGCCGGGCCGACCCGGCCGAGGCGTCGTGGCAGTGGAGGCGGGGACCCGGTCGCCGCGGACGGCCGGCAGGATCTCACCGTCCCTCGCCCCGGCCGCCGGACGGGAGCCGCAGGCTCACCCCTCGACGGCCATCCGGACGCCCAGCAGGAGCAGGACGCCTCCGGACACCTGCTCCAGGCGCCTGCGCACGCCCGCGCGGGAGAGCACCGCCCGCAGCCGGCCGACGAACCACACGTACATCCCGTAGTACCCCACCTCGAAGACGGCCCAGACGGCCGCGAGCGCGATCATGGCGGGCAGCGGGGGCACTCCGGCGGGGACGAACTGCGGGAGGAAGGACATCGCGAAGACCGCCGCCTTCGGATTGGCCAGATTGAGCAACAGGCCCGAGCGGTAGGCCGCCCCGCCGGACCGGGCCACCGGTTCGTCCCGCCCGTCCTCCTCCACCCCGTGCCCCCGGCGGGCGTCCAACAGGGCCTTGACGCCGAAGACGACGAGGACGACGGCACCGGCGATCCGCAGGACGTCGTACGCCACCTGGGAGGCCGCGAGCAGCGCCGTGAGGCCGAGCGCGGCGGCGACGCCCCAGACGAAGACGCCGGTCTCGTTGCCGAGCACGGTGAGGAAACCGGCGCGCCGGCTCCGCAGCGACTGACGGATGATCAGCATCGTGCTGGGGCCGGGCGAGGCGGCGATGAGGGCGCAGGCGCCGAGGAAGGCGAGGAGGGTGCTCAGCATGCGGCCATCCTGTCGAGCGACGCCCGTCATGTCCATGCGGTGATGTCACTGCTGACGGGAGCGCGGAAGCGCGGCGTCACGGAGGCCCCGGACCCCCCGGCGGGGGCCGTCTCGATTGCGGACCCCGGCACCGGAGGGGAGAGTGCGGAGAGGACGAAAAGTGCGCGCCGGGATGTTCGGCGCGCTCGTGATCGGGCACGCGCAGAAGCACGTGCGCATCCGATCCGTCCGCGCGGCAGGCCGTGCGGACGGACGACGCGCCGCTCGACGCATCCGATCCCCACTCATGTACAGGAGCGACGCCCGTGACCGCGAATCACGCACCTCACGAGCCCACCGAGCCGCACGAGCCCCGCGAACCCCACACGCCGCTGCCCCCGCCGCCCGACCAGGAAGGCCCCGAGACGGTCAGCCCCACCGGCCAGGCGACGGGCGAGGACCCCGCCCGCGTGGCGCAGAGCGGCGCCTACCTCACCACCGCGCAGGGCGCACGCCTCTACGAGAGCGACCACTCGCTGAAGGCCGGTGCGCGCGGCCCCGTCCTGCTCCAGGACCACCACCTGCGCGAGAAGATCACCCACTTCGACCACGAGCGCATCCCGGAACGCGTCGTGCACGCCCGGGGCGCGGCGGCCCACGGCGTGTTCCGCAGTTACGGCACGGCCTCCCGGGTGACGAAGGCGGCCTTCCTCGCGCCGGACGTCGAGACACCGGTCTTCGTCCGGTTCTCCACCGTCCTCGGCTCACGCGGCTCCGCCGACACCGTCCGGGACACCCGGGGCTTCGCCACGAAGTTCTACACGGAGGAAGGCACCTTCGACCTCGTCGGCAACAACATCCCCGTCTTCTTCATCCAGGACGGGATCAAGTTCCCCGACATCATCCACGCCGGCAAGCCCCACCCCGACCGCGAGATCCCCCAGGCCCAGAGCGCCCACGACACCTTCTGGGACTTCGTGACCCTGCACACCGAGGCCACCCACCACACCCTGTGGAACATGTCCGACCGGGGCATCCCGCGCTCCTACCGCATGATGGAGGGCTTCGGGGTGCACACCTTCCGCCTGGAGGCGGAGGACGGCGGGACCACCCTGGTGAAGTTCCACTGGAAGCCCCGGCTCGGCGTGCACTCCCTGGTCTGGGAAGAGGCCCAGATCGCCGGCGGCGTGGACCCCGACTTCCACCGCCGGGACCTCTACGACGCCATCGAGGCCGGTGCCTTCCCGCAGTGGGAACTCGGCATCCAGACCTTCCCCGACACGCCCGAGCAGACCTTCGAGGGCATCGACCTCCTCGACCCCACGAAGATCGTGCCGGAGGAGCTCGCGCCCGTACAGCCGATCGGCCTGCTCACCCTCAACGCGAACCCCAAGAACTTCTTCGCCGAGACGGAGCAGGTCGCCTTCCACCCCGGCCACCTGGTACCCGGCATCGACATCACCGACGACCCCCTGCTCGCCGGCCGTCTCTTCTCCTACCTGGACACCCAGATCAGCAGGCTCGGCGGCCCCAACTTCGCCCAGCTCCCCATCAACCGGCCGCACGCCCCGGTCAACGACATGCACCGGGACGGCATGCACCAGACCGCCGTCCACACGGGCATCGCCCCGTACCGGCCCAACTCCCTCGACGGCGGCTGCCCGTTCCTCGCGAGCGCCGAACAGGGCGCCTACGTCGAGGTCCCGGTCGCCGTCCCGGAGTCGGCGAAGCGGCGGGTGGCCCCCGAGTCCTTCTCGGACCACTTCAGCCAGCCCCGTCAGTTCTGGCTGAGCATGACGCCGACCGAGCGCGAGCACATCATCGCCGCCTACACCTTCGAACTGGGCAAGTGCGCCGTCCAGGCGGTCCGCGAACGGGCCCTCACGGTCCTCGCCAACATCGACCCGGTCCTCTGCGAGGGGGTAGCCGCCGGGCTCGGCCTGCCCGTGCCGCCCGCGACCGTGCCCTTCGCCGACGTCGAACCGAGCCCCGCGCTCTCCCAGCTCGGCGCGGTGTGGCCGCTCGACGGACGTACCGTCGGCATCGTCACCGACGGCGCCACCTCCACCGACACGGTGCGCGCCGTCCACGACGCCGTCGACGCGGCCGGCATGGTGCCCCTGATCGTCGGCCCCACGGGCGGCACCCTCGACGCCACGGGCGCCCCCCTCATGGTGCGGCGCACCTTCGCCACGGCCCGGTCCGTCGAGTTCGACACCCTGTTCCTGGTCGGTGCGCCCGCCCCCGGGCTCGACGCGCGCGGCTCGCTCGACGCCAAGGCCGGCCACCTGCCCGCCGACACACCCCCGGTCGACCCCCGCGTGACCCTGCTGCTGAACGAGGCCTACCGCCACGGCAAGGCCATCGGCGGCACGGCCGGCGCCGCCGGGGCCCTGCGGGCCGCCGGACTGCCCGAGGACGCCCCCGGGGTGGTCCTCGGCGACGACACCGGCGCCGTCCTCGCCACGCTGACCGAACTGCTCGGCAAGCACCGCGTCTGGCAGCGGTTCCCCTCCGCGCTCTGACCGCGGCGGCACCCTCGACGAGCACTCCGAGACCGCACCGGCCCCGCCCCTCGCGGCGGGGCGGAAGGAGGAACACCCATGACCGACTCCGCGCCGAAGGCCGCACCCGGGCGCTTCCGCCCGCTCACCGCCGTCGTCACGGGGTCCGACTCCGGCATCGGCCGGGCGACCGCCGTACGCCTCGCCGAGGCGGGCCTCGACGTCGGCATCACCTGGCACACCGACGAGGAAGGGGCCCGCGCCACCGCCGAGGAGGTCACCCGGCTCGGCCGGCGCGCCGCGGTCGCGCATCTGGACCTGACGAAGCTGCCCGAGGCGGCGGACGTCATCGACCGGCTCGCCGACGAACTGGGCCGCATCGACGTCCTCGTCAACAACGCCGGCACCGGGACCGCCACCCCCTTCCTCGACCTCGACCTCGGCACCGTCCGCCAGGTCCTCGACGTCGACCTCGTGGGGCCGCTCCTCTGTTCCCAGCGGGCGGCCCGGCGCATGATCGGCCAAGGGGGCGGGGGCCGGATCGTGAACGTCACCTCCGTGCACGAGCACCAGCCCCGCGTGGGCTCCGGTCCCTACTGCGCGGCCAAGGGCGGCCTCGGCCTGCTCACGCAGGTCATGGCCCTGGAACTCGCCGAACACGGCATCACGGTCAACGCCGTCGCACCCGGCGAGATCGCCACCCCCATGACCGGTCAGGAGGACACCGACGTACGGGGCCAGGACAGGCCCGGCATCCCGCTCGGCCGCCCCGGGGACGCCCGGGAGGTCGCCGAGGTCATCGCCTTCCTGTCCGGGCCCGGCTCCTCCTACGTCACGGGCGCCTCCTGGGCCGTGGACGGCGGCATGCTCCGCATGGGCCCCATGGCCGGCTCCCACCTGGAAGGCAACGACTGGCGCCGGCCCTGAGGCCGGACCGCGCTCGTACCGGCGTCCCTGGTCGAACGTGACGAAAGTCGCCGGGGCCCCGGACCTCCGGTCGGCATGACCCGCCGCTTCCCGGGCACGAGCGGCTCAGGAACGAGGGATGACCTTCGCGGGACGGCGGCCAACCGGGCCGGCCGTCCCGGCGGGGGGCGGGAGCGACCATGCGCACGGTAGGAGTCGAAGAAGAGCTGCTGCTCGTCAGCGAGCGGACCGGAGAGCCCCTGGCGGTGTCCTCGGCCGTCCTGGCGTCGGCGGCCGCGGAGGGCGACGACGGGGAGGACGTCCTCGAGAAGGAGCTCCATCAGGAGCAGGTGGAGTTCGCGACCCGGCCCCTGGCCGACATGGGAGCCATGCGCGAGGAGATTGTGCGCTGGCGCGGCGAGGTCGGACGCCACGCCGAGCGGGCCGGCGCCCGGGTCGCCGCCCTCGCCACCTCGCCCCTGCCGGTGGAACCCTCCCGGAACCTGGGCCGCCGCTACCGCTGGATGGCCGAGCAGTTCGGCCTCACCACGCAGGAGCAGCTCACCTGCGGCTGCCACGTCCACGTCTCGGTCGAGTCCGACAAGGAGGGCGTGGCCGTCCTGGACCGCATGCGTCCCTGGCTGTACCTCCTCAACGCGATCAGCGGGAACTCCCCGTTCTGGCAGGGTGTCGACAGCGGGTACAGCAGCTACCGCAGCCGCGTCTGGAACCGCTGGCCCTCGGCCGGCCCGTACGAGCCGTTCGGCAGCGCGGAGGGCTACCACTCCCGCGTTCGGGACATGCTCGACACCGGCGTCCTGCGCGACCCCGGCATGATCTACTTCGACGCCCGCCTCTCCCACAACTATCCGACGGTGGAGATCCGCGTCGCCGATGTCTGCCTGGAGCCCGACACCACGGTCCTGGTGGCCACCCTCGCCCGCGGCCTGGTGGAGACCGCCGCCCGCGCCTGGCGCGAGGGCGAACCGGCCCCGGACTTCTCCGCCGGCCTCCTCCGGCTCGCGTCCTGGCGGGCCGGTCGCTCCGGACTCCAGGGCCCGCTCCTGCACCCCGTGACGATGCGCGAGACCTCGGCCGAGACGGCCCTCGGCGCCCTCCTCACGCACACCGAGGACGCCCTGCGGGACACCGGGGACCACGAGGCCGCCGTCAAGGGCATCGAGACCCTGCTCGCGCACGGAGGCGGCGCCCAGCGGCAGCGTGAGCTGTACGAGGAGGGCCGCGACCTCGCCGAGGTGGTACGGGCCTGCGCCCGCATCACCACCGGCGAACTCTGACCGCCCCGGCCTTTCGGCCGGCCGGGGCACCGCCCGTTTCGGAGCGGGCACGCGGGGCAGCCGCCCGTCGTGCCCCGCCGGGCGGCCGGGGCACCCCCGAGGACCGGCCGCCCGCCCCGGACGACCCGATGGGCCCGTGCCACCCCACGAGCCCGTACGACCCCATGAGGGAGAGACCATGACCCAGGACGAGACGCGCCACGACGACGGCGAGCAGCCGCGCACCACCCCGTCCCAGGCCGTCGGCGAGAGCGGCGACGAGGAGGCGCGGCGTCAGGCGGAGGACGCCGTCCAGCACCGCTCCCGGAAGGACGCGGCGGACGAGGGCGGCAGCACCGCCAAGGACCAGATCCCCGGCCTCGGCCGCGAGGAGCAGCGCGCCCCGCACCCCGGCGACGGCACCGGGGAACCGGCCTAGCCGAGGGCCGGCGGGCGGAGCGGCGGGCCCCACGGTGCCCGGGCGGCCGGCGCGCCGCGAGGGCACCCGCCCGGCGGCCCCGTGAAGCCTCCGGCCCCGCCACGTGACCGGCCCTCCGTACCGCCCTCCGCCTCCCGCCCTGCTCCGCCCCTTCCGACCCCTTCGGGACGGCCCCGCCCAGGCGCATACTGGGCTCATGGTCCGGCGGCCGCGGCTCCTCGGTGAACTGCGGGGGCGGGCCGGTGAGAGCCTCCTGCACCGCGTCGCGGGGCCGGACGCCCACCGGACACGCGCCCGGATCCACGGCACGCCCGGGCCCCGCTGGTTCGCCCCCGGGAGCGCCGTGCGGACCGTCCACGCCGACGCCTCGATGTACGTCGGCGGTCTGGCGGCCCTCCTGCTCCAGTCGCTGCACCCCACGGCCATGGCCGCGGTCGCCGCGCACTCCGGATACCGCTCGGACCCCTGGGGCCGGCTCCAGCGGACCAGCACCTTCCTCGCCGTCACCACCTTCGGCACCGCCGAGGACGCCGAGCGGGCGGTCGCACGGGTGCGGCGGACCCACGCGGCGATCCACGGCCGCACCCGCGAGGGCGTCCCGTACCGGGCCTCTGACCCGCACTTGCTGACCTGGGTGCACATCGCCGAGACCGAGTGCTTCCTCCGGGCCCACCAGCGGTACGGGCGCCGGCCGCTCGGCCCCCGGGAACAGGACGAGTACGTCGCCCAGATGGCCTCGGTCGCCCGGCGGCTCGGCGCCGAGGACCCGCCGGTCACCCGCGCCGGGCTGACCGCGCGGATCGCCGCGTACCGGCCGGAGCTCCGCTCCACCCCCGAGGCCCGGGCCACCACCCGCTTCCTCCTGGTGGAACCGCCCCTCCCCGCCCCCGCGCTCGCGCCGTACGCGCTCCTCGCCGCCGCGGCCGTGGAGCTGCTGCCGCCCTGGGCGCGGGGCCCGCTCGAACTGCCGTACCGCACACGGCTCCTGCTGCCCCTGGGCCGGGCGGGTGGCCGCGCGGTCACCGGGGCCGTCCGCTGGGCCGTGCCGCCCCCGCCCGCCTCCCCGGGCGCCTGACCGCCCCCTTCCCGTGCGCCCGCGTGCTCCTTTCGATGCGATCGCGTCAACTTGAGGCTGGTTCCGGTCGGAAATGCCCTCTGTTCATGGGGTGTTGCACGGCAGTCCTCACATGCGCGTATTACTCTCCATTGACCTGCTCTTGAACTTGCTTTGGTGAATTCCGGCGTCCGTGCCGTCCGAGGGGAGGGGAAACCATGTCCGCGTCCACCCGCCCCTCCGGCACGCCCCGCGCCACCGTCGCCGTCCTCGTCGGCCTGGTCCTCGCCCTCCTGTGCGGAGGCCCGGCCGTCGCCGCGACCGGAACCGCGTCCGGCGTACCGCCGCGCGCCCAGCCCGTCCTCGCCCCCGCCCCCTACGAACTCTCCCCGGCCGAGGAACGCGAACTGGCCGCCGCCCACCGGGGTGGCGGCATCCGCGACGGCGACCGCCGGCGCACCACCGGCCGGCCCGCCGCCCACCGCGCCTTCCCGTACCCGCCCGCCACCGCGGACGGGGCCGTGCCCGAGCCCGCCGCGACGCGCGCACCGCGCCGCCACCCACGGGCCGGGCCCCTCCCTTCGCTCACCCCCTCCGCGCTCCAGGTGTTCCGCTGCTGAGAGACGGCCCGCCCCCGTCGTCCTGCCCGTCCGACGCGTCCCCCACGACGCGCCAGGAGGAACTTCATGCAGCCCCTCATCGACAACGCCCGCAGGTTCGGGCAGCGCCCCGAGGAACTGGCCCCGCTCGCCGCGGGCCAGTCACCGACCGCTCTCTTCATCACCTGCTCCGACGCGCGGGTCGTCCCCGCCCTCATCACCGGGGCCCGCCCCGGCGAGCTCTTCGAACTGCGCACCGCCGGCAGCATCGTCCCGCCGTACGCCTCCGACCGCCCCACCGGCGAAGCCGCCACCATCGAGTACGCCGTCGAGGTCCTCGGCGTCCGGGACGTCGTCGTCTGCGGCCACTCCCACTGCGGCGCCGTCGGCGCCCTCGTGCGGGGCGACGACCTCAGCGGCGTCCCCGCCGTCCGCGACTGGCTCGCCCACGCCGCGCCCGACGGCGTGCCCGGCCGGCCCGACGACCCGGCCGTCGCCGACGCCGTCCGGTCCCACGTCCTCGCCCAGCTGCTCCGCCTGCGCTCCTACCCGTGCGTCGACCGGCGCCTCACGGAAGGCCGGCTGCGCCTGCGCGGCTGGTACTACGAGGTGCACACCGGCGTCGTGCGGGAGTACCGGACGCGGACCGACTCCTTCGACATCCTCTGAGGGGAAGATCCGTATGCCGTTCTCCCCTTCCGCGCTCCTCTCCCGGGCGCCGTCCACCCTCCGGTACGACTTCGCCGCCTCGCTGGTGGTGTTCCTCGTCGCCCTGCCGCTCTGCATCGGGGTCGCCGTGGCCTCGGGTGTCCCGGCCGAACTCGGCCTGATCACCGGAATCGTCGGAGGAATCGTCACCGGCCTCATGCGCGGCAGCAGCCTCCAGGTGTCCGGACCGGCCGCCGGCCTCACCGTGCTCGTCCTGGAGGCGGTCCAGGCCTTCGGCCTCGCCGTCCTCGGCGTGATCGTCCTCGCGGCCGGCCTGCTCCAGATCGCCATGGGCGCCCTGAAGTGGGGCCGCTGGTTCCGCGCCATCTCCCTCTCGGTGGTCGAGGGCATGCTCGCCGGCATCGGCCTGATCATCGTCGTCGGGCAGGTCTACGCCGCCGCGGGGCTCGCCGCCCCCGCGTCCGGCCTCGACAAGATCTCCGGACTGCCGGCCGCCGCCGTGGACGCCCTCGGCGACAGCACCGCGCTCGCCTCGGTGGCCGTCGCCGTCGCGACGATCGTGGTGATGGTGGGCTGGCGGCGGATGCCCGGCGCCGCCCGGGCCGTGCCAGGTGCCCTCGTCGCGGTCGTCCTCGCCGCCGTCGCCACCGCGCTGCTCGGCCTGCCCGTGGCCACGGTGCGGGTGGGCGCCGTCCTGGACGCCGTCCACCTGCCCGGCACCGACGCGCTGTCGGCCCTGGCCGAACCGGCGGTCATCGGCACGGTCCTCGCCTTCGCCCTCATCGCCTCGGCGGAGTCGCTGTTCAGCGCGGCGGCCGTGGACCGGCTGCACGCCGGCCCCCGCACCTCGTACGACAAGGAACTCGTCGCCCAGGGCGTCGGCAACACCCTGTGCGGTGTCCTCGGCGCCCTGCCGATGACCGCCGTCATCGTCCGCAGCTCGGCCAACGTGCAGGCCGGGGCCCGGACCAAGGCCTCCCGCGTCCTGCACGGGGTGTGGCTGCTGCTGTTCGCCGCGCTGCTCCCGGCCACCCTCACCTACGTGCCGCTGCCGGCGCTCGCGGGCGTACTGATCCACGCCGGGTGGAAACTGATCCCCTTCCGCGGGGTGGTGACCCTCTGGCGCGCCCACCGGGGCGAGGCGCTGGTGCTCGCCGCGACCGCCGTCGCGATCGTGACGGTCAACATGTTCGAGGGCGTGCTCATCGGGCTCGCGCTGTCGATCGCGAAGGCGGCCTGGGACGCCTCCCACCTGCGGGTGGAGTCCTCCGAGGACGAGTCGGGCACGGTGCACATACGGCTCTCGGGGAACGTCACCTTCCTGCGCCTGCCGAAGGTGCTGGACGCCCTGGAGTCCCTGCCCCGGGACCGGCCGGTCGAGCTGGACCTGTCCGGGATCCAGCTCGACCACGCCTGCCGCACGGCCCTGGAGAACTGGGCCGAGCGGCACTCCACGGCGGGCCCGGACGCCATCCGGCTGCACGACCTGCCGGAGCGCCCCGGCGCGGAACGGGTCAGAGCCCCGGCGGGCTGACCCGGCCGGCCTCCGGTGCCGGTGCACCACCGGCACCGGAGGCCGTCAGGCGCGCGGTCTCGCGGAGCAGCCCCGCCCGGTCGATCGCCTCGGCCCGCGTCGCCGGGACGGTGCACGCGTACGCGCCGGCCACCGCCCCGTAGAGGGCGCAGCGCGGCGGGTCCTCACCCGACAGCCGGCCGAAGAGGAACGCGGCGGCGAAGGCGTCCCCCGCGCCGTTGGAGTCGACGACCGGTCCCGCCGGGGCGACCGCCGGCACCCGGGTGAGCCCCTCGGCGGTCAGCAGGTACGCGCCCTCCGCGCCCGCCGTCGCGACCACCGCCTCGGCCCGCCCCCGCTCCATGATCCGGCGCATCGTCCGCTCCGGATCGCCGAGCGCGGCGCAGGACACGAAGACCACGTCCGCGCCGTACGCGAACGGTTCGTGATGGGGATTCTCCCCGTCCCAGTCGTGCAGGTCCGTCGAGATCGTGACGCCCGCGGCGCGCAGCACGGGCAGCGCCTGCGCGCACGCGTGGGTGATCGAGACATGGGCGTGCCGGCTCGCCGCCGCGAGGGAGCCGACCAGTTCGGCGGGCAGCCGGTCCTCCGCCGCGGCGCGGCTCCCGTCGTACAGCGAGAGCCTGCGGCCGTCCGGGCCCACGAGATTGACCGCCCGTTTGGTCCCCGCCGTGGCCGGCACACCCGTGAAGGGGAGCCCCCGGTCGCGGTGGAAGGCCCGGACGAGGTCACCGAACGGATCGTCACCGACCAGGTCCAGGTGGTGGGTCCGCAGGCCCAGAGCGCTCAGCCCGAGTGCCACGAAGTCACCGGTCTGCCCGGCGCGGGCCTCGATGCCACGCTCGACGAGATGGCTGTCCGCCCAGGGGAGGGGCAGTTCGGGGACGTACACGATCGTGTCGACCCCGCCCCTCCGAGGACCAGGACGTCGTACGTGGCGTTCATCGCCGCTCCCTCCCACCGGCCGGGCCCGCCGCCCGGACGCGACCGCCCCGGACCGACGCGGCCGCGCCGAGTCAAGCAGCCGCGAACCCCCGCCCGCAAGATCTTGCGAGATCTTTCGCAAAAGAGTGAGGGTGTGGGCCGGGAGGAGGGGGCGCCCGCCGTGCGGCGGACGCCCCCGCGCCCCCTCAGCGCAGGTCGAACCGGTCCAGGTTCATCACCTTGTTCCACGCGGCCACGAAGTCACGGGCGAGCCTCTCGCCGCCGTCGGCCGAGGCGTACACCTCCGCGAGGGCCCGGAGCTGCGAGTGGGAACCGAAGACCAGGTCGACCGGGGTCGCCGTCCACCTCGGCTCGCCCGAGGAGCGGTCCCGGCCCTCGAAGACGTTCTCCTCCTTCGCCGAGGTCTTCCACTCCGTGTCCATGTCCAGGAGGTTGACGAAGAAGTCGTTCGTCAGGGTCCCCGGCCGGTCGGTGAACACCCCGTGCGAGGACCCCCGGAACCCGGTGCCCAGCACGCGCATGCCGCCGATCAGCGCCGTCATCTCCGGGGCGGTCAGGGTGAGCAGGTTGGCCCGGTCCAGGAGCAGCGTCTCCGGGGACAGCTTCTCCCCGTCCTTCACGTAGTTGCGGAAGCCGTCCGCCCGCGGCTCCAGGACGGCGAACGTCTCGGTGTCGGTCTGCTCCTGAGTGGCGTCGGTACGGCCCGGGGCGAACGGCACCGTGAGCTCGTACCCGGCGGCGCGCGCCGCCTGCTCGACCGCGGCGCAGCCGCCCAGGACGACGAGGTCGGCCAGGGAGATCCTCTTCCCGTCCGTCCGCGAGGCGTTGAACTCCTCCTGGATGCCCTCCAGCGCCCGCACGGTCTCCTTCACCTCGGGCGAGTCGTTGACCTCCCAGTCCTTCTGCGGCGTGAGCCGGATCCGCGCACCGTTGGCACCGCCGCGCTTGTCCGTGCCGCGGAAGCTCGCCGCCGACGCCCACGCGGTGCTGACCAGCTGGGACACCGACAGGCCGGAGGCGAGGACGGTCCGCTTGAGGTCGGCGACCTCGGCCTCCCCGACGAGCTCGTGGTCGACCGGCGGGACCGGGTCCTGCCACAGCTGCGGTTCGGGAACCCACGGCCCGAGGTAGCGCGAGACCGGGCCCATGTCACGGTGCAGCAGCTTGTACCAGGCCTTGGCGAAGGCCTCCGCGAACTGGTCCGGGTTCTCGTGGAAGCGCCGCGTGATCGGCCCGTAGACGGGATCCACCTTCAGAGCGAGGTCCGTCGTCAGCATCATGGGCGCGTGCCGCTTCGACGGGTCGTGCGCGTCGGGCACGGTGTCCCGAGCCGCGGGGTCCTTCGGTTTCCACTGGTGCGCCCCGGCCGGGCTGGTCGTCAGCTCCCACTCGTACCGGAACAGGTTGTCCAGGTAGCCGTTGTCCCACTTGGTGGGCTCCGTGGTCCAGGCGCCCTCGAGACCGCTGGTCAGCGCGTCGGCGCCCTTGCCGGTGCCGTACGTGTTCCGCCAGCCGAGGCCCTGCTGCTCCATGGGGCAGCCCTCCGGCTCGGGGCCGATGTACTGGGGGTCGACGGCGCCGTGGCACTTGCCGAAGGTGTGTCCGCCGGCGATGAGGGCGACCGTCTCCTCGTCGTTCATCGCCATGCGCCCGAAGGTCTCCCGGATGTCCCGGGCGGCGGCCAGCGGGTCGGGATTTCCGTTGGGGCCCTCGGGATTGACGTAGATGAGTCCCATTTGCACGGCGCCGAAAGGACCGGTCAATTCCCGGTCGCCGCTGTACCGCTCGTCGCCGAGCCAGGTGTCCTCCGGTCCCCAGAAGATCTCCTCCGGCTCCCAGGTGTCCTCCCGGCCGAAGGCGAAACCGAAGGTCTTGAATCCCATCGACTCCATGGCGCAATTGCCCGCGAAGACGAGGAGATCGGCCCAGGAGATCTTCTGGCCGTACTTCTGCTTGACCGGCCACAGCAGCCGGCGTGCCTTGTCGAGACTGGCGTTGTCCGGCCAGCTGTTCAGCGGGGCGAAACGCTGGGCGCCCGCCCCGGCGCCGCCCCGGCCGTCGGCGATGCGGTACGTCCCCGCGGAGTGCCAGCTCATGCGGATGAACAGGGGCCCGTAGTGACCGTAGTCGGCGGGCCACCAGTCCTGGGACGCCGTCATCACCTCGAAGACGTCCCGCTTCAGGGCCTCGACGTCGAGCGAGGCGAATTCCCTCGCGTAGTCGAAATCCGCGCCCAGCGGATCGGAGAGCGGGGAGTGTTGGTGGAGCACCTGGAGGTCCAGCTGATTCGGCCACCAGTCCTGATTCGTCCGGGGACGAGTCGTCGTGGGGGTCGGAGAGGGGATCGCCGGGTTCTCGCTTTCGCTGGCGGACACGTTCGGCCTTCTTCCTGTCTCGGTGTTTCCTTCGGCTTGCAACTGTCGACGACGGCGTCTGTCCGGCTGTTCACGAGCGCGGTGTACCGCGCCAGGCGTCCGTATGGTCGCGCACCTCGGACCGCGCCGCACGGGAACACGCAGAGCGCCGCGCGGAACGGACCGACGAGCGCGCGCAGCGCCGCTCGCGTTCCCGGTGGGTTTTCCCGGCCCGCGTTCCCGGATCCGCCGCCCCCAACCCCTGCGTGCGCGCTCCGCGCGGGCGGGCTCGTCGCGCGGCCGGGGGCGGGCCGACGTAAGGTCCGAATATGCGTGACCTGCCCTCCCGCCGTGACGGGGACCGGCCGCGGGGCGCCGGCCCGGCGCGGAGCGGCCGGTGCGGATCCGCGCGCGCCGGGGCGGGGGAGTGAGCGGCGTGGGCGCCCCGGGAGGACCCACGGACGACAACGCCGCGCTGCCCGGTCCCACGGCAGGGGCTTCCGCCGACCGCGCCCTCACCGACGTGTTCGAGGACGGGCGGATGGACGCCGTCCTCGCCGACGTCATGCGGGACACCGGCGCCTCGATCGGCCTCCTCTACCTGCTGGTGCCGCGGGAGCGCTCCCTGCGTCTCGCCCTGATCTCCGGTGTCTCGCCCGAGATCGCCGCCCCGTGGGTGCGGGTCCCGGCCGACGCCCCCATCCCGGTGGCGGACGCCGTTGGGGACCGGCGCTTCGTCTGGCTCGGCAGCCGGCAGGAGATCGCCCACCGCTACCCCCGCCTGGGGATCGTCCTGCCGTACGAGTTCATGCTGGCCGCCGCCCCCGTCACCGACGGCGACACGGGCCCCGTCCACGGCGGCATCGTGCTGCTCTGGCCCGTCTGGCACCCGCCCCGGCTCGACGACCGGGAACGCGCCTTGCTCGACGACTGCTGCCGGCGTGCCGCGCGCCTGCTCGCCCCCGCGGCCGGGCAGCCCCCGCCGTCCCTGCCGGCCGAGCCCCGCGCGGTGCACGCCGCGCGCCCCTCCGAGACGGACCCCGCCCTCGGGGCCGCCGCCGTCGAGTTCGCGGAGCGGCTGTCCGTGGGCTGCTGCGCCCTGGATCTCGACGGGAGGGTCACCTTCCTCAACAGCGCGGGCGCCCGGCTGGTCCACGCGGGCGCCGCCTTCCTCCTCGGCCGGCGGCCCTGGGAGGTGCTGCTGTGGCTGGACGACCCGGCCTTCGAGGACTGCTACCGGGAGGCGGTGATCACCCGCCGCCCGACGTCGGTGACCGTCGTCCGCCGCCCGTCCACGCGGCTCCGCTTCGACCTCCATCCCGACCCCACGGGGGTCAGCGTCCAGATCACCGAGGTCGCGGGCCCGCCGCCCGCAGGGCCGTACGCGACGACCGCCGCCGCCACCGCCCCCGGCGCGGGCGGCCCGGCCACGGGCGCGGTGGAGGCGGACGCTCCGGGCCCGGCCGCGGTTTCCGGGACGGCAGCCGCGGCGGTGGTCGGGGAACGGGCGTGGGCGGTGCCGGAACCGGTCGCCGAGCCGGTCGGGGCGGGTGCGGTGTACCGCCTCATGCACCTGGCGGCGAGCCTGGCCGAGGCGGCCGGGGTCCGCGAAGTCGTGGAACTCGTCGCCGACCAGATCGTGCCCGCCTTCGGGCCGCAGGGCCTCGTCATGATGAGCGCCGACCAGGGGCGGCTGCGCATCGTCGGGCACCGCGGCTACCGCCAGGACTTCGTCGAGCGCTTCGACAACACACCCCTGACCGCGGACGTGGCCGACGCCCAGGTGCTCGCCACCGGCGTGCCCCTCTTCTTCACGGACGTCGACGACCTCCTGCGCGCCCACCCCCACGCCCCCCGCTACGAGGGCCGCAACGCCTGGGCGTTCCTCCCCCTGATCGCCTCCGGCCGGCCGGTGGGCTCGCTGATCCTCTCCTACGAGCAGCCGCGGCCCTTCCCGCCCGCCGAACGGGCCCTGCTCACCTCCCTGGCCGGGCTCATCGCCCAGGCCGTCGCCCGCGCGCGCCTCTACGACGCCAAGCAGTCCCTCGCCCACAGCCTCCAGACCGGCCTGTTGCCGCACAGCCTGAACCCACCCCCGGGGGTGAACGTCGCCGCCCGCTATCTGCCCGCCGGCCACGGCATGGACGTCGGCGGCGACTTCTACGACCTCGTCCGCGCCACCCCCACCACGGCCATCGCGGTCATCGGGGACGTCCAGGGCCACAACACGGCCGCCGCCGCCCTGATGGGGCAGGTCCGCACCGCCGTCCACGCCCACGCCACGGCCGGCGCCTCACCCGGCGACATCCTCGCCCGCACCAACCGGCTGCTCACGGACCTCGATCCCGACCGGTTCACCAGCTGCCTCATCGCCGAGCTCGACCTGGCCCAGGGCCGCCTCCGGCTCGCGACCGCGGGCCACCCGCCGCCGCTCCTGCGCGGGCCGGACGGCGGCGCCCGCGTCCTCGACGTCGAGCCGGGGCTCGTCCTCGGGATCATCCCGGACGTCACGTACCGCACCACGGAGGTGCCCTGGGAGCCGGGCTCCGTGCTCGCCCTCTACACCGACGGCCTCGTCGAGGCCCCCGGCACCGACCTCGGGACGGCCATGACGGACCTGGCCGGCCGGCTCGCCCGGTCGCGGTTCGGGGACGACCCCGACCGGCTGGCCGACGAGCTGATCCGCCACGTCGAGGACGCCACGCACCGCACCGACGACGTCGCCCTGCTGCTCGTGCACCGCTCCTTCTGACACGCCCGCCTTCTGAGACGGGCGACTTCGAAACGCGCGCGCACCACCGGACGACCCCCTTGCTTCTCCTATCGAAAATCGATAGATTCACATCGCTTCTCGATGGAAAGGTGTTTCGATGGGAAAGTTGGCCGTGCTCGCGCTGCGGGCCGTGCTCGCGGTGCTGTTCACCGGATCGGTCTTCGTGGAGGCGGTGATGGTGCCGCTCCTCGCCTCCGACCTGAACGGGTTGAACGCGACGTACGCCTATCTGCGGACGCCGCTGCTCGTGATCGTCGTCCTGGGCGTCGTGACCGCCCAGGTCGTCCTGGTCTGCGTCTGGCGGCTGGTCACGATGGTCCGGCGCGGAACGGTGTTCTCGTACGGGGCCTTCCGGTACGTGGACGTCATCACCGGTGCCTTCGCCGCGGGCGCCGCCGTGGTCTTCGCCCTCGCGGTCCTGCTCGCCCCCGGCGAGGCGGTGGCCCCCGGGATCGTGCTGTTGATCTGCGGAGCGAGCCTCGGGGTGCTCGGCGTCGCCCTGATCGTCCTCGTCCTGCGCATGCTGCTCGCCCAGGCCGTCGCCCGGGACATCGAGGCCGCCCGCATGCGGGACGAGCTGGCCGAGGTGATCTGATGCCGATCGTCGTGGAGATCGACGTGATGCTCGCCCGCCGAAAGATGTCCGTCGGCGAACTCGCGGAACGCGTCGGCATCACCCCCGCCAACCTCGCCGTCCTCAAGAACGGCCGCGCCAAGGCCGTGCGCTTCACCACCCTCGCCGCGCTCTGCCAGGTCCTCGACTGCCAGCCGGGCGACCTCCTGCGCTGGGAGGCGGACGGCCCCGAGCCCGGTGACGAGGGCCCGCCGACCGCCGAGGAGGACCCCGCGGCCGCGACCGTACCGGCGGCGGGCGGACCGGCCTGAGCCGTACGGGTGAGGCGGCGGCCCTCCGCCCGCGGACACCGCCCCGGCGCGCATGATCCGCCGGGGCGTGGGCAGCGGCGCACATGGCGGCACGCCGCGCACGCCGCCGGGGGCGCGGCGCCCCGAGGTGTGTGCCGCCAGGGAGGCGATCATGAGTTTTCCGCTGCCCGACAGCGTCGACGACCTGAAGGACCTCATCGGGCGGGAGGTCGCCTCCCTGCGCGCGTCGGTCCGCCGGACCGCGGAACAGCCCTCCGCCCCGCCACCGGGGGAGGAGGTCACCACACCGGTACAGCTGTTCGCCGCCCCGGCCCCCGCCCCCGCCTCGCGCGACGCCCGGCCCCGCTGCCTGTGCAGCACCCACGACCCGGGAGCCTCCGGCACGTGCTCCGCGCTCAGCGCGATCCCCGCCTCCGCCGTCCTCCTCGAACCCGTCTACGACGAGGCGACCCGGGGCGTACGCGACTTCCTCATCGTCGCCGGAAACCGCATCCGCTCCGCCGACTGGCTGGAGGCCCCCGACCAGCAGGTCGGACAGCGCTTCCTGGAAGCCCGCCCGGGCGCCGCCAACAGCGGACTGCTGCCGGCGCTCGCCGACCTCGTCACGCGCGGCGGAACGATGGAGGGACGGGTCGTCGACTACACCGAGCAGCGCCTCGGTCGCCTGCACCGCGCGCCGCTCCTCTACTCCGCCGCCCTCTGCGGCGAACAGGTGCTGCTCACCTGGCGGCCCGTCCAGAGCCAGACCGAACTCCTCACCATCGACGCCCAGTACCTCGCCTCGATGGGATGGGGGCACTGGGACCTGCTCTCCGGGAAGGTGACCTGGTCCGAAGGGCTCTGCAGGATCTTCCACGCCGACGTGCGCATGCCCTGGTCGCTCGAACAGCTCTGTGACGCCCTGCTGCCGGACGACCTGACCGCCCTCGCCGAGTTCCTCACCTCCGTCCTGGCCGGGGAGGAGCCCGCCTGGACCCGCATCCGGTTCGTCGTCCTCGGGGAGGTACGGACCCTCGACCTGCTGGGCCGCCCCGTCACCGGCACCGACGGCAGGCCCTGGGCCGTGAACCTGGTCGCCCGGGACCTCACGCCCCAGATCCGCAGCCGCCGGCGCCTCGCCGAGACCGAGCGCGAGTCGGACCGCCTGCGGCGCCAGACCCAGGCCGAACGACGGGTCGCCGACGCCCTGCGCGAGGCGCTGCTGCCCACGCACTCCCAGGCCCTCGCCGCCGTCGGACTCACCGTGGCCGCCTCCTACCGCCCCGCCGAGGCCGACGCGGCCGTCGGCGGCGACTGGTACAAGTGCCGGCTCCTGCCCGACGGCCGGGTCCTCGTCGCCATCGGCGACGCCGCAGGACACGGCCTCGACGCGGTGGCCCGCATGTCCCAGCAGCGCCACGCCCTCGCCGGCCTCGCCCAGACCGGCGCCTCCGCCGGGGAGATCACCACCTGGCTCAACGAACTGATCTGCAGCGAGCCCACCGGCCAGACCGCCACCGTCATCGCCGGCCACATCGACGACTCCCACACCCTCCACTGGGCCGACGCCGGACACCCCGCGCCCCTGCTGCTCCGCGACGGCCGCGCCCGGCCGCTCCACACCGGCCGGCGCGGCCCGCTCCTCGGCGCGCTCCCCGGCTACGCGTACGAGACGACCTCCACCCCCCTCCGGTCCGGCGACCTCCTCCTGCTGTACACCGACGGCATGGTGGAACGCCGCGGCGAGGACATCAGCAAGGGCATCGAGCGCCTCGCCGAGACGATGACCCGCGCCGCCGGCAGCGGCCCGCAGGAGCTGATCGACGCCGTCCTCGCCGACCCCGACCAGGCAGGACACGAGGACGACGCCTGCATGCTCGTCATCCGCGTCGACTGACCCCACGCGTCCCACCCGGCACACACGCGCCGGCCGCCCCGGGTCATGAGCCGGTCGTTCAGGGGTAGGCGCGCAGTCCGCGCGGTGCGCCGGGAGCCCTGGCGCCCGCGCGGATGGCAGGCTCGAAGCGGACGGGACACCGTGATCGGAACGAGGAGGCACGTGACGCAGCGCAGCAGTCGGAGCGCCCGGTACGACGATCTCGTGAGGAGGATGCGACGGGACCCGTTCGCGGTCCAGACGCTACGGTCGACGGCGGCGGCGACCCTCTCGTACGTCGCCGCGCTCTGGCTCAGCAGTGAACCCGCGCCGCTGACCGCGCCCCTGACGGCCCTGCTCGTCGTGCAGGTCACCCTCTACTCGACCCTCACGACCAGCCTGCGCCGGGTCAACTCGGTCGTCGTCGGCGTGCTCATCGCCATCGCCTTCAGCGTCCTGGTCGGCCTCTCCTGGTGGAGCCTCGCCCTGGTCATCCTGGCCTCGCTCGTCGTGGGCCGGTTCGTGAAGGTCGAGGAGTTCATCCCCGAGGTCGCGATCAGCGCCATGCTGGTGCTCGGCGTCACCCAGGTCGCGCACACCGCCTGGGACCGGGTCCTGGAGACCCTCATCGGCGCCGTCGTCGGCATGCTGTTCAACCTCCTCCTCGCGCCGCCCGTCTGGGTGGACACCGCCGGCGCCTCCATCGAGGACATGGCCCGCCGCATGCGGCAGCTGCTCCTGGACGTGTCCGAGGAACTGACCGGCGCGCCCCCCGTGGAGCAGGCCGCCGCCCGCCTGCACGAGGCCCGGCGGCTGGACAACGACGTGGCCGACGTGGACGCCGCGCTGCGCACCGCCGAGGACAGCCTGCGGCTCAACCCCCGCGTCAAGGAAGGGCTGCTGCACCGCATCGTGCTGCGCACCGGCCTCGACACCCTGGAGATCTGCGCGGTCGTCCTGCGCGTCCTCACCCGCACCCTGACCGACCTGGCCAAGGAGCGCGACGGCGACGACCTCCTGCCCCGCGACACCGCCCTCGCCGTGCGCGAGACCCTCCAGTATACCGCCGACACCCTCGTCAGCTTCGCCGTCCTCGTCACCGCGCGGGGCAGCGAGGACGCCGAAGCGGCGGAGAGCCGCCTGGCGGGCGAACTCCGGGCCGCCCGCGCCTGCCGTGAGCGCGCCGCCCCCCTCCTGCTCGCCCTCGCCCTGCGCGAACCGGGGCACTGGCAGCTGTACGGGGCGATGCTCGCCGAGATCGACCGCGTCCTCGACGAACTCGACCCCGAGCACCGGGGCCTGCGCCTCATGGAGGAGCTCGACCGGCACACCCGGGAACGCGCCGAACGCCGCCGGCGCCGCCGCCGGCTGCCGCCGCGCCCCGCCCGCGTCCCCGCGGAGAACTGAGCGGCGCGCCGGGCCGAGCCCGCCGGCCCGCCCCCGCGAACAGGCCGCCACCTCTCGCGCGTTACCCGTCGGTAGGGAATGATGGGGCACCATCCACACGGCGGAGGGCGGGGACAGCGGTGACGGTTTTCGGGGAACGGACCACGGTGCACGCCTTCCGGGACGACGCCCTGGGGGAGCACGACGCCGTCGGGCTCGCCGAGGCCCTCCGGCGGGGCGAGGTCGGCGCCGCCGAGGTCGCCCGGGACGCGGTCGCGCGCGTACGGGCGGTCGAGGAGCGGCTCCGTGCCGTCCACACCTTCCTCGACGCGCCGGCCGCCGCCCCCGGAACGAGCGGCCCCCTCGCCGGTGTCCCCACCTTCGTCAAGGACAACACCGACTACCGGGGACTGGCCACCGGCCACGGCAGCGCCGCCTTCACCCCGAGGCCGGCGCGGCGGCACGCCCCCTTCACGCGGCAGCTCCTCAGCACCGGCGTCACCGTGCTGGGCAAGACCCGGCTGCCGGAGTTCGGCTTCAGCCCGACCACGGAGTACGAGGACGCCCCGCCCGTCCGTAACCCGTGGAACACCGGCCACTCGGCGGGCGGTTCCTCCGGCGGCGCCGCCGCGCTCGTGGCCGCGGGGGCGATTCCGATCGCCCACGCCAACGACGGCGGGGGCTCGATCCGCATCCCGGCCGCCGCTTGCGGTCTCGTCGGCCTGAAGCCGACCCGTGGCCGGGTCATCGGCAACGAACAGAGCCGCCGGCTGCCGGTGGACATCTTCTGCGAGGGGGTCGTCAGCCGTTCGGTGCGGGACACCGCCGCCTTCCTGGCCGCGGCGGAGAGGTACTGGCGCAACCCGGCGCTGCCACCGGTGGGCCTGGTCGAGGGGCCGTCGGAGCGGCGCCTGCGCGTCGGGTTCCTGCTCGACTCCCCGAACGGCGTCCCCTGCGACCCCACCACCCGGGCGGCCGTCACGGAGACGGTGGCGACGCTCGAACGGCTCGGCCACACCGTGGAGCCGGTGACCCCCGCCATCGACCCCCGCTTCACCGACGACTTCCTCACCTACTGGGGCCTGCTCTCCTTCCTCCTCGGCGCGACCGGCCGCGGCCTGGGCGCGGACTTCGACCGGCACCGGATGGACGGCCTCAGCCGCGGCCTGCGCGAGACGTACCGGGAGAACTGGCGCTCCACCCCCGCCGTGCTGCGGCGGCTGCGACGGACCAAGGTGGCCTACGCGGCGGCCTTCCGCGGCCTGGACGTCCTGCTGTCGCCCGTCCTGGCCCACACCACACCGCTGCTGGGGCACCTCGCGCCGTCGGTGCCGTACCCGGACCTGCTCGCCCGCATCCTCGCGTACGTCGCCTTCACCCCGGTCGACAACGTGGTGGGCACCCCCTCGATCTCGCTCCCTTCCCCCGTCACCACCGGGGAAGGCCTGCCGGTCGGCGTCATGTTCGCGGGCCGCCCCGGAAGCGAGCGCACGCTCCTGGAACTCGCCTTCGCCCTGGAGGCGGACCGCCCCTTCCGGCGCCTCCAGGACGCGTGACGCGGCCCGTACCGGCCGCGATGTGAAGCTTCTGCGGAGATCCCATAGAGGAGTTCCGAGGTGATCGTGAGTTTTTGACGCCAATTCACGACATCCGTCATGTGGCCGGAACGGCCGCCGTCGAGCGAACTGATCAGTAACCCCATTCTGGCCTGCCGGAATTCCCCGACGAGGGCCTCCCGGCCCCGGGCAAGGCGTCACGGAGCCGGGGTATGGTCGGCCCGGTTCACCCATCCGGGTGAACATCGCGTGGGGGAGGTGACCACGGCCCACCGGCTTCGATGGAATGCTGTGCATCATTTCCCTCCCGATGGGTACGCGGCGTCGGGGCGTCAGGGTCTTCCGCGCGCCGAGACCGACCGAAGACGTTCGAGGCGAGGCACAACGATGGATGGTCCGACCACCACGTCCGCCGAAGGCGGCAGTCGGGGCGGAGGCTGGTTCGACGGCGGCCCCGAGGCGCACGACGGGGCACGTACCGACGAGCCCGGCGACGCGGGCTGGTTCGGACGGAGCCCCCGGACCGACCGGGTCCCGAACCAGCGGCAGAACGCGCAAGCGGCGTCCCCCGGCCCGGTCCACGGCCCGGCACCCGCTCCCGGCCCCGCGCCGACCCAGGCCCCGGCTCCCGCCCAGGCGCCGGCTCCGGCCCCCGCCCCGGAGCCCGAGGACACCTCCGACGTCGCGCTCCTGCGCCGTACGATGGCCGAGATCGAGCCCATCGCCGACAAGGTGACCTCCTACTTCTACGCCCGGCTGTTCCTGGGCCACCCCGAGGTGCGCGACCTCTTCCCGGCCGCCATGGACGCCCAGCGCGACCGCCTCTTCAAGGCCCTGCTGACCGCCGCCACGCACGCCGACGACACGGCCACGCTGACGGCCTACCTCAGCCGGCTCGGCCGCGGCCACCGGAAGTACGGCACCCTCCCCGCGCACTACCCGGCCGTCGGCGAAGCCCTCATCGGCGCCCTCTCCCGGTACGCCACCAAGACCTGGGGACCGCGCACCGAGGCCGCCTGGGTCAGCGCCTACACCACGATCTCCCAGATCATGATCGACGCCGCCGCCGAGGACGAGCTCCTCTCACCCGCCTGGTGGCAGGCCGAAGTGGTCGCGCACGAGATGCGCACCCCGGACATCGCCGTCGTCACGGTCCGGCCCGACCAGCCGTACCCCTTCCTCGCCGGCCAGTACGCCGCGCTGGAGACCCCGTGGTGGCCGCGCGTCTGGCGGCACTACTCCTTCGCGTCCGCCCCCCGCTCCGACGGGCTGCTCTCCTTCCACGTGAAGGCCGTGCCGGCCGGCTGGGTCTCCAACGCCCTCGTCCACCGCGCGCGGCCCGGCGACGTCATCCGGCTCGGACCGCCCGCCGGTTCCATGACCGTCGACCACGCCACCGACGCCGGTCTGCTCTGCCTCGGCGGCGGCACCGGCATCGCCCCCATCAGGGCGCTCGTCGAGGACGTGGCCCGGCACGGCCGACGCCGGACCGTGGACGTGTTCTACGGCGCCCGCCGCGACGACGACCTGTACGACATCGACAGCATGCTGCGGCTCAAGCAGTCGTACCCCTGGCTCTCGGTGCACCCCGTCGTGGACGAGGGGCCCGCCGGACTTCCCACCGACGGCCTGCCGCGGGCCGTCCGCGAGTCCGGGCCCTGGCACGCCCACGACGCCTACCTGTCCGGCCCGCCCGGCATGATCCGCCGCGGCGTCGACGCCCTCGTCGGCCTCGGCATCCCCGCGCACCGCATACGGCACGACTCCATCGACGAACTGGTCGGGGCAACCAATTGAGCACTTTCGAACAGACCGGGCACCTCTACGCGACGCCCGTCCGCACCACCCGCCCTGGCAGCGACGGCGAACACCACGTCCAGCAGCGCATGGGCACCACCGAACGCGCCGACAAGTTCTACGCCGACCAGGTCCTGGACCGGCTGAACACCCGCATGCGTGAATTCGTGGCGCGCCAGGAGATGTTCTTCCTCGCCACCGCCGACCGGCACGGCGAATGCGACAACACCTTCCGCGCCGGCCCGCCCGGCTTCCTGCACGTCCTCGACGAGACGACCCTCGCCTACCCCGAGTACCGGGGCAACGGCGTCCACGCCAGCCTCGGCAACATCGAGGAGAACCCGCACGTCGGCATCCTCATGATCGACTTCCTCCAGGACCGCATCGGCCTCCACGTCAACGGCCGCGCCCGCGTCGTCGGCGACGACGAGATGCGCCGCGCCCACCACGGGCTGGCGGCCGACCCCGTACCGGGCCGCCGCGCCCTCGTGTGGGTGGAGATCGACGTCGAGGAGGCGTACGTCCACTGCGCCAAGCACATCCCGCACCTTCAGAAGGTCCCCCGGCAGAGCCGCGGCGAGGGACGCCCCTGGGGCACCGACGACTTCCGGCGCAAGGGCGGCGACTTCTTCGGCGCCGCGGCCGAGGCGCCCGAGCGGGGCCCTTTCGTGCCGCCGCCGCGCGCCGACGCCGGAACCTGGCGGGCCGAGGCCCAGCGGATGCTGGAAAGGGCCGAGCGGCGCCCCCGCGCCACCCTCACCGGCAGTGGACCGGATCCCGAATCGCCGGAGTTCAGCGGCTGGTTCAGCCGGAGCGCCGGCGCCTGATCCGGCGTGCGGGGAAGGCCCGGGTCCTCACGGAGCGGGCCTCCTCCGTCACCCCGGTGCCCGGCGGCGCCGGCCCCATGGCCGCCGCCGTACTCCTCGCGCGGACGACCGAGGCGGCGCAGCGCCGGCGGGTCCCGTAGCACGCCGGACGGCGGGGGAGGGGCGCCTCCGGCGCCGGAGTTGGTCACGATTCGGTACAGGGCCCGGTCAACGGCCCGAGATCGCTCGCCACATGGCCGAGAACAGGCGACGCTGGACCCGTGCCGCACCAGCCGATCGTTCCTCCACCGCCGGGCCGCGGGCCGGGCGTGTCGGACGCCTCCGACTCGACACCTCCCGCCCCGCGCGCGCCGTACCGCGTCTCCGTCCCGGACGGCGCGTCCGTACCCGCAGGGACGCCCTCCGTTCCCTCCCGCGCGGCGCGCCGGGCACGCCGCGTCGGCGTTCCCCTCGTCCCGCTCCTGGTGGCGGGACTGGTCGTGGCGGCCTTCACGGCGCTCGGCGGCGAGGCGGAGCGGGGCACGGCTGCCGCACCGTCGGCGGCCGGCGACGCGCCCACCCCGACCACCGGCCCGGCGGAGGCCGACACGCCGGTGACCGGCACTCCCGTGCCGCCGCCGGCGGACCGGCGCGCCGACCCGCACGAGGAGAGGGCCGTCCCGATGCCCTCCCCGACGCCCACCGCCACCGTCCCCGCCGTCGCCACGACCGCCCCGGCTACCGCCCGCCCGCACCGGGGCGGCTCCACCCCGGCCTCCCGGACCGGCACCCCCGCACCGACCCACCGGACGCCCCGCGCCCCGGTCGACGCCCCCGCCCCCGGCCGTGGTGTCTCCTTCGAGGACCTGCGGGTCGGCGACTGCTTCGACATCGACCGCGCCGCGCCCGGCACCGTCGTCCGCCGCGCCTGCGACGCGCCCCACGACGCCGAGGTCGTCGCCCGCCCGCTCCTGCCCGGCCCCTACGCCGACGACGGCGCGGTACGGGAGGCGGCGACCGCGCTCTGCCGCCTCCCCCTGCGTCACAAGGCGGACCTCCAGCCGGTGGGCACCCGCTGGACCACCTTCGTCCAGTACCCCTACCGCACCAGCCACCTCCTGGGCTCGGACCGGGCGGCCTGCAGCCTCGCCACCCCCTCGGGCACGGAGACCCGCCTGACGCGGCCGCTCCGGTAGCCGGGCCCCGGCGGGTGGCCCCGGGGGCCGGGCGCGGTTCGTGACGCGGCGGCGGGCCCGGCCGCGTCCGACGCCGGGAGATCCCCCGCCGCCGGACCGGCACCCGTCCGTCAGCCCGTGCCCGGCTCCCCCGCCAACACGGTGAACGCCACGGCCGGATCGTGGTCCGGCGGGCCCGCGGGGGTCCAGCGCGTCCCCGTCCTCCGGTACGGCCACCAGCGGCCGTCCGGGCCCAGGCGGAGCTGCGCGTCCGCACCCGTCACCGTCCAGCGGGCGCCGCCCGTCCGGCGCAGCGGCGGGCGCTCACCGTCCTCCCAGGCCCGCGCCAGCCGCGCCGCGGCACCCGCCAGGGTCTCCGCGTCCGGGTTCCACTCCTCCTCCAGTACGGCGAGGCCCGCCGCGCCCCCGAGCCGCCAGGCGCGCGCGGCCAGATCCAGCTCCGCCGGTGTCCGGCCAGAACCGGCGGCGAGACGCGCCGCCACCCACGGTGCGGGGGAGGCGGCGGCGGCCAGGCGGGCCGCGTCCTGCGCCACCGTCAGCGTCTCCGCGCCGGCAGCGGCACCGGCGCCGCCGCCGTCCGCCCCCGCTCCGCCGAGGAGTTCCCCGAGCAGGCGGTGCGCGCGGGCCGCCGCGTCCGCCGCGAGGAACTCCAGGGCGGCGGGCTCGACGCCCGGCTCCGGGTCGGTCCCGGTGTCGAGCGAGGGCGGCTCGCCCGGTTCCGCGCGGCCGGCCGGCGGGGCGGGCAGCGGCGGCAGGATGTCCCGTGCCGCGTACGCCTCCGCAGCCGGCACGCCCGGCGTGCCGTCCGATCCGGCCACGGGGCCGGACCCGCCGGCCGTGCCCGCCGCCGCGGCCGCACGGCGTGTGCCCCGCGCCTGGAGTTCGTCGAGAACGGCCCGCTCCCCGCGCCCGCGCATCAGGAGCAGCACGAACGGGTCCTCGTCGAGCAGCCGTGCCACCTGGTAGCAGAGCGCCGAGGTGTGGGCGCAGTGGTCCCACGCCTCGCACCCGCACTCTGGTTCCAGGTCGCCGATGCCCGGCAGCAGTTCCAGTCCGGCCGCCGCCGCGTCCTCCACGAGGTGTGGCGGCATCTCCCGTTCGAGGAGCGCCGCGACGTGCCCGGCGCTGTCCACGGCCAGGTCGAGCAGCCGCTCCCACTCCTCCCCGGAGAGTTCCCGCACCAGCACGTCGGCGCGGTGCGCCGTGCCGTCGCGATCCTGCACCAGGGCGGTGATCCGCCCCGGCCGCACCGACACCGCGCCGACCGCCCCGGCCCGGGCGTGCCGCCGCCCCGCCTTGAGCTGCTGCCCGTCGAGCGCCGTGTCCTCCAGTGCCTTCAGCCACGCCCGGCCCCACCAGGTCCGGGCGAACGCGGCGCCCCGCGCGGCAGGCAGCGCCGCGAACGTCCGCTCGTCGCCCCCGTTCCCGTACGCGCTCATCGCCCGTCCCCTCCGTCCCCTCGCAGTCGTACGAGCTCCGCCAGTTCGGCGTCGGTCAGTTCGGTCAGCTCGGTCGGCGTGTCGCCGCCGCCGAGCACGGCGTCGGCCAGCTCGCGCTTCCGGTCCAGCATCGCGGCGATCCGGTCCTCGATCGTCCCCTCCGCGATCAGCCGGTGGACCTGGACCGGCCGGTCCTGTCCGATCCGGTAGGCCCGGTCGGTGGCCTGGGCCTCCACGGCCGGGTTCCACCAGCGGTCGTAGTGCACGACGTGTTCGGCCCTGGTCAGGTTGAGTCCCGTGCCGGCCGCCTTCAGGGAGAGCAGGAAGACCGGCACCCCTCCGTCCTGGAAGCGGGCGACCATCGCCTCCCGCTCGGCCACCGGCGTGCCACCGTGCAGGAACTGGGTGCGCACGCCGCGCGCGGCGAGATGCGTCTGCAGAAGCCTCGCCATCGCCACGTACTGGGTGAAGACGAGGGTGCTCGCCCCTTCGGCGAGGATCGTGTCGAGCAGTTCGTCGAGCAGTTCGAGCTTGCCCGACCGGCCCTCGATGCGGGGATCCTCCTCCTTCAGGTACTGGGCGGGGTGGTTGCAGATCTGTTTGAGCGCGGTGAGCAGCTTCACGACCAGGCCGCGCCGCTCCATGCCCTCGGCCGCGGCGATCGCCTCCAGGTTCTCCCGGACGACCGCCTCGTACAGGCCGGCCTGCTCGGGGGTGAGCGAGACGGTCCGGTCGGTCTCCGTCTTCGGCGGCAGCTCGGGCGCGATGCCCGGGTCCGACTTGCGCCGGCGCAGGAGGAAGGGGCGGACGAGCGCGCCGAGCCGCTCGGCGGCGGCCGGGTCGCGTCCGCCCTCGACGGCGGAGGCGAAGCGCGTGCGGAAGGCGCCGAGGGAACCGAGCAGCCCCGGCGTCGTCCAGTCGAGGATCGCCCACAGCTCGGAGAGGTTGTTCTCCACCGGCGTGCCGGACAGCGCCACGCGCGCGCGTGCCCGGAGGGTGCGCAGCTGCCGGGCCGTCGCCGAGTAGGGGTTCTTGACGTGCTGGGCCTCGTCCGCGACGACGAGCCCCCAGTCCTGCCGGGCCAGCCGCTCGGCGTCCAGCCGCATGGTGCCGTACGTGGTGAGGACGACGGTGCCGGCGGCCAGTCCGTCCAGGTCGCGCGTGGCGCCGTGGAAGCGGCGCACCGGCGTGCCGGGCGCGAACTTCTCGATCTCCCGCTGCCAGTTGCCCATGAGCGACGTCGGGCAGACGACGAGCGTCGGCCCCGCCGAGGCGGGGTCGGTCTGCCGGTGCAGGTGGAGGGCGATGACCGTGATGGTCTTGCCGAGGCCCATGTCGTCGGCGAGGCAGCCGCCGAGGCCCAGGGAGGTCATGCGGTGCAGCCAGTTCAGGCCCCGCAGCTGGTAGTCGCGCAGGGTGGCCGCGAGCGCGGCGGGCTGCTCGATCTCTCGCAGGCCGCCCTCGGGGTCGGCCAGGCGTTCCCTCAGCCGCTCCAGCGGGCCGGTCGCGGTCACCTCGACGGTCCGGCCGTCGACCTCGGTGGTGCCGGTGAGGACGGCCGCGAGGGCGTCGACCGCCGTGACCTTCCGGTCCTGTCGGCCGGCGGCGCGCCGCACCTCGCCGGGGTCGACGAGGACCCACCGGTCGCGGAGCCGCACCAGGGGCCGCCCCGCCTCGGCGAGCTGGTCGAGCTCGGCCCGGGTGAGCCGGTGGCCGCCCACGGCGAAGCGCCAGTTGAAGGCGAGCAGCGCGTCGGCGGAGAGCAGCGGCGGCGGACCGGAGGAACGTCCCTCCCCGGACCCTTCGCCGCCGACGCCTCCACCGGCCGGGGCGTACGGTTCCCCGGCCGCGTCCCGCGCTCCGGTGACAGCCCCGTGGCCGGCCGTCCCGGCGTCCCCGTCGCCTTCCCCGTCCGGGGGGCCGATGACCGCCACCGCGGTGAGTCGGTCCGTCAGACCGCGCGGCCAGTGGACCCGTACCCCCACCGCGGCGAGCGCGTGCGACGCGGGCCCGAGGAGCTCCGTGACCTCCTCGTCGGCCAGTTCGACGGCGTCGGGCACGGCCGCCGCGAGCAGCGGGGACAGCGGCGCCCAGGCCCGTGCGGCCCGGCGCAGCGCGAGCAGGGCGTCCATGCGGGCGCGCGGCCCGAACGACGCGGCGGCCCGGCCGGAGCCCGTCCACAGGTCGGCCGCGTCCGCGACGAGGGCGGGGTCGGCCGCGCCGTGGACCTGGAGGACGGCCCGGAACGTAGGTGCCTCCCGCGACTCGTCGGTGAACCCGGGCAGTTCGAGGCGGAGGGACAGCCGTACGCCGGCGTCGTGGACGGCCGCCACCTCGGCGGCCCAGGCCCGCTGTCCGGGGACGGTCTGCGGGGCCTCGTCCGCGAAGGCCGGACCGCCGGCCACCAGCGGGGCGGCGGGGGTACGGGGGAGGGTGTCGGCGACCGCGTCCGCGAAAGGGCGCAGCAGCGCCTCGGGTTCGGGCAGCAGCGGCGGCCCGTCGGCCGTCAGGGGCACGGCGTGCGCGTCCGGCGGCATCGAGGCGGCGAGCGTCCGCAGCTCCGTCAGCTCGCCGGGGCCCAGTGGTCCGGCCCGCCAGGCGTCGTGGTCCGCCGGACTCAGACCCGGGAGGACGAGGCCCCGGGCCACCAGGTCCAGGGCGAGGAGCGCGGCGGCTCCCCAGAACGCGGTCGCGGCCGGCGCGCCCCCGGCGAGGCGGGCGGAGGCGAGGAGCGGCAGGGCGTCCCGCACCGCGAGGAAGCGGGCGGGTACGGTCACCGGGCGCAGGCCGTCCCCGTCCACGACCGTCATCTCCCCGGCGGTGAACGGCGCCGGGAGACCGGTGTCGTTCGCGGGGGAGCGGGACGGGTCAGGGGCGTCGGGCAGGGGTGCGCCCTCCGGTGACCAGAAGGCGATCCGGCCGGCGCGCGGCGGGTCGGAGGGCAGGAAAACGGCGGAGTGGCAAGCGAGTTCGCGGGCGGATTCGAGGGGACCGTGCGACAGCGACAACGCATTCCTCAAATTTGACTACTGGGCGGAGCCGCCGACCTTACCCCACCCGTGACGCCCGCGGGGATGCCCGAGGAGTGATCCGCGCCACACCTCCGTGGGCCGGGTGGGGCGGGCCCCACCCCCGCACCCGGGCGCGCCCCCCGCCGGGGCCGGGTGGTGCCGTCATGGCTCCGGCCGGGCCGGGATCCGTACGTTCTGAGGAGCCGGCGCACCGCGGTGCGGACCGCCGCCCCACCCCACAGAAACCGGAGCCCGCCCATGTCCCAGGCCACCGCCCCGCCCCCGCTCCCGGCGCCCGCGCCGCCCCGGCACGGCACCCGCGCGCCGTCCGCGCCCACCGCCCCGCCCGGGGCCGCGCGCGGCAGCGAGTTCGCCCCGCTGCTGCGCACGGTCAGGGAGCAGGGGCTCCTGGACCACCGGCCGGGCTGGTACGCCCGGGCGATCGCGGTCAACCTGCTGGGCATCGCCGCCGTCGTCGCCGGACTCGCCCTGCTCGGGCCCTCCTGGTGGGCCCTCCCGCTCGCCGTCCCCCTCGCCCTGTTCTCCGCCCGCGCCGCCTTCGTCGCCCACGACGCCGGCCACGCCCAGATCACCGCCGACCGCCGCACCGGCAGGATCATCCAGCTCGTCCACGCCAACCTGCTCCTCGGTATGAGCCGGGAGTGGTGGAACGACAAGCACAACCGCCACCACGCCCACCCCAATCACCTCGACAAGGACCCCGACGTCGCCGCCGACGTGCTGGTCTTCGCCGCGCACCAGGCCGCCGACCGCCGTACCGCCCTGCGCCGCTTCCTCACCCGCCACCAGGCGTGGCTGTTCTTCCCGCTGACGACGCTGGAGGGCATCGCCCTCAAGGTCTACGGGATCCAGGCCCTGCTCGCGAAGGACGGCCCCTACCGGGGCCCGCGTGAGCGCCGCGTCGAAGGAGCCCTCATCGCCGCTCACCTCCTCGGCGGCGCGGCCCTGCTCCTGCTCCTCCTCACCCCCGCCCAGGCGCTCGTCTTCGCCCTTCTCCACCACATGGTGCTCGGTGTCCACCTCGGCCTCGCCTTCGCCCCGAACCACAAGGGCATGGACCGGCCCGACGAACACGCCGACGGGGACAGCTGGGGCCATCTGCGCCGCCAGGTGCTGACCTCGCGCAACATCCGCGGCGGCGCCCTGACCGACTGGTTCCTCGGCGGACTCAACTACCAGATCGAGCACCACCTCTTCCCCAGCATGCCGCGCCCCCACCTGCGCCTCGCCCAGCCCGCGGTACGCGCCCACTGCCGGGCGCTCGGCGTCCCGTACACGGAGACCGGCTTCGTCGACTCCTACCGGCAGGCTCTCGGACACCTCCACGACGTGGGCGCGCCGCTCCGCGCGGACCGGGACGAGTAGGGTGCGAGGGGATCACATGAGGTGATCATCCGGCCGGGCAGGGTGCGGTGCGCACGCCCCCGGACAGGGGAGAAGGGGACTCCGACATGAGCGACGCCATGGTCCTGGCGGTCAGCAGCAACGGTACGTACGCGTTCACCAAGCCCAACCGGGAGGCCGTCACCCTCCTCGCCGGGCTCGGTGTGGAGGGCGACGTCCACGCGGGCGAGACGGTCAAGCACCGGTCCCGCGTCGCCCAGGACCCGACGCAGCCGAACCTCCGCCAGGTCCACCTCATCCACGCCGAACTCTTCGAGGAGGTCGCGGGCGCCGGATTCGAGGTGGGCCCCGGCGACCTCGGCGAGAACATCACCACCCGCGGGATCGACCTCCTCTCCCTGCCCACCGGCACCCGGCTGCACCTCGGGGCGGAGGCCGTGGTGGAGGTCACCGGCCTGCGCAACCCCTGCGTGCAGATCGACCACTTCCGCGGCGGACTGCTCAAGCAGGTCCTCGGCCGTGACGAGGACGGCGGGGTCGTCCGCAAGGCCGGGATCATGAGCATCGTCCTGACCGGCGGAGAGGTGCGGCCCGGCGACCCGATCCGGGTCGAGCTCCCGGAAGGCCCCCACCGCCCCCTCGAACGGGTCTGACCCCGCCCCCACCGGACCCCCTCACGCCCCCGACCCCTCCTCCAAGGCGCAGGAGTTGACGACGTCGCCGTGGGCCGGCCGGGCGATCGTCCGGTCACGCGGCGGTGCCTCGCCCCGCTCGACCCAGCCGAGCAGCGCGTCGAAGGCGGAGCGGTAGCAGGGCAGGATCGGGCGCAACCGGTCCGGATAGGTGTCGTACAGGCCGTCCGTGTGGGTCCCGTCCCGCACCGTGTAGTACCGGTGCAGCCCGCCCCGGCCCCCGGCCTCCACCATCCGCGCGTACACGTCGGAGCCGGTCGCCACGGGCAGCAGCGAGTCCAGGTCTCCGTGGAGCGTGATCAGCGGCTTGCCGATGCGGCCGGTCAGCGCGATCCCGGCGACCGCCCGGTGGACGGACGCCGGTCGCGACGCGTAGTCGTAGGAGGCGTCGGAGAGGCACGGCGCGAGGATCTCCTCGACCGTCCGCCCCGCGGTGGCCCCCGGGCAGCCCGGGTCGTACGCCGGGTCGAACTCGGCCCGGAAGATCTTCTGCGTCAGCCCCCAGTACCCCTTCTCGTGGTACGGCCAGAGGAACCGCGAGCCGGGGGCGAAACCGGCGCCGATCAGATCCTCGTCGGTGGCCCGCCCGAACGTACGGGCCACCGTCACCGGCAGCCCGGTCAGCGGGTTCGGCCCCTTCGCCGTCCACAGCACCCCCTCCCAGTCGACCCCGCCGTCGTACAGCTCCGGCCGGTTCTCCAGCTGCCAGCGCGTCAGATAGCCGCCGTTGGAGATCCCCGTCATGTACGTCCGCTCCGGGGCGTGCCGGTACCGCTGCCGTACCGCCTTCTTCGCGGCCCGGGTCAGCTCGGTCACCCGGCGGTGCCACTCGGCGACCGCGTCGCCCGGCGCCCGTCCGTCGGTGAAGAAGTCCGGGCCGGTGTTGCCCTTGTCGGTGGCGGCGTAGGCGAATCCCTGGGCCAGCACCCGGTCCGAGATCAGCGCGTCCGTGGCGTACTGGCGGCGCGTTCCGGGCGCGCCGGTGACGACGAGACCGCCGTTCCACCGGTCGGGCAGCCGGATGACGAACTGCGCGTCGTGCGTCCAGCCGTGCGTGGCGTTGAGGCGCGAGTCGTCCGGGAAGTACCCGTCGATCTGGATGCCCGGCACGCCCGAGGGGTGACGCGAGCCCCGGGCGGCGAGACCGGCCTGGTCCGCCATGTCCGTGTACCGGGTCCCGGCGAGAGCGGCGGTGGTCAGATCGGGCAGGCAGGCCACCTCCTGGTGCGCGGCGCCGGGCACGCGCACCCGCTCCTGCCCGGCACAGTGCGCGGCCTCGGGCGCGCCGCGCGCCGCCCCGGCGGGATTCGCCGGTGCCAGGACGCCGACGCCGGTGAGCAGCACGGTGAGCAGGGCGACGCCTGGGAACAGGCGCATGGGGGCCTCCGGGGGACGGCGGTACGAGGTCGTGGCGCCCCATCCTCCGGCGCGCCCCCGCCCCGGACCATGGGCCGGGACCACACCCCTGGCCGCTGAGCCCTGTGGGCCGGGCGGAGGTCAGGACGGGCGTACCGCGATCGCGTCCAGGGCCTGCAGGAGCGAGGGGAGCCGCGGCCCCCGGGCCACCGGGAAGACCTCGCGGGGCCGGTCGTCGAGAAGCACGAAGGCCATGTCGTCGGTCCGGGCGACGAACGACCAGCCCGGCCCGTCCGCGCGCAGGACGCGGGCGTCCGCCGTGGCGAAGGAGGACCTCACCCGCCCCACCGGAGGGGGTGATTCCAGATAGCCCCGCAGTTCGGCCAGCGCCCGGCGCACCCCGTCGTACGGATCGGGAGCGGCGATTCCCGGCACGCCGCCGCCGTCCCCCGTGCCCGTGCCGCCGTGTACCGCAGGGTCCTGCTCGGTGCCGCGCTGTGCCGTACCGCCGTCCCCGGGGCCGCCCGCCGCCGCACCGTGCTGTCCCCGACCGCCCGTGCCTGCGCCCGCGCGCGTCTTCAGCCCGGCCGGGGCCGGGTCTGCCCCGGGACCGGCCTGTGTCCCGGTACCGAAGGCCGTGGCGACGCCGGCCCGCCAGTCCGCCCACCGCAGGGCCACCTCGTCGGCTCCCAGCCGCCGCTGGGCCGGTCCCCACGCGTCACCGGACGGCGGGACCAGCGGAGGCGGATCGCCTTCCTCCGGTTCCGGGTCGTGCGGCGCGGGGACCCCCGGGGCGCGCGAGACGACCGCCAGCGGCCAGCCGGGAAGTCCGGCCACCACGGAATCCTCGTCGGGGGAGAGGTCGTAGGGCATGCCGCAGTCCCACGCGGAGACGGCCGTCGCGACCAGCGACACGTCCTCCACGACCACCGTCCACCGCGCGCCGAGCCCGTCCTGGCCGAGGACGAGCCCGTACCCCTCCTCGTACGGCTCCAGACCGAGCGCCGCGCAGGCAGCCGGGTAGTCGTCGCCCAGGACGCTCGGGAAACGCGCGGGCGTGAGCAGCGCCGCGGTCAGCACGAACAGCGCGTCGGCGTCCGCCGCGGCAACCGCGTCGGCGGTCGGTTCCGTCCCACCCACGGTGGCCTCCCATCGGGTCGTCGGCGCACCTTAACCAGTGAGTAACCCGCGCGTCGAGGAGTCTTCGGCGCCGACCGGGACCCGTCCCGCGCGGCGGCGAGGTCCGTCCTGGGGCGGGTGATGATCGTTCCGGGGCGGGGTGAGACCGTTCCGGGGGCGGGCGGGCCCTCATTCCTCCCGCAGACCGAGCAGCGACCGGGCCACCGTCCCCGGCGATTCGTTCCGCTCCCGGGCGAGCGCGATGACCGCCCGGCAGGCGAGCTCGTTCACGCCGAAGGTGAGCGCGCCCGGTGAGACCCAGCCGGCGGCCTCGTCCGCCCGCGCCTGATCGTCCTCGGCACACGCCGCCACGTACACGGCCGCCGCCTCGAACAGGTTGTGCCCCTGCCGGGCGCGGGGCGCGGGCGCCGCCCGGGAGGGGCCCCCGGCCCGCCGTGCGGAGGGAAGGAGCCGGCGGAGCCGCTCCGGGAGCAGTCGCTCCTGTATGCCTGCCACGACCTGCCGCCTTTCCCCGGGCACGGCTGCCCGGCGCTTCCACGGTAGGCGGCGAAGTGCCGGGGCAGAAGGGGGCGTTGACCTCCTCACCCGTGGCTGGCGGGGGAGGCCGGTCCGGTGACGGACATCGCCGGGGAGGAGCGGTGTCCCACGGCTGCCGGCACGGCGCCGAGCCGCCACGAGGAGGTACCGGCCGGGTTCCGGCGCCGTACGGCAGCGCGCGCCGGTCGCCGGGCTTCCGGCCGCCCGTGTCCGTGCGACCTGGTGCCCGGCAGAGACCTCCCCGCCTCAGGCCGGCCGTTGTGTCATCGCCCGGCCCCCGGACGCCCCCGGTCCTCACGGACGGCGAGGGCCAGGTAGCGCGCGTCCTCGTCCACGTACTCCGTGAGACGCCAGCCCGCGTCGGCGAGCAGGGAGCGCAGCCGGGGTTCGGCCCGCAGGTCGTCCGGCGCGATCCGGCGGCCGTGGCGGGCCGCGAGGGCGGCGCGCCCGATCGGGTGGAACAGCGCGAGCCGGCCGCCGGCCCGTACCACGCGGGCGAGTTCGCGCAGATCGGCGGCGGGGTCGGCCAGGTGTGAGATCAGACCGGCGCCGAAGACCGCGTCGAGGGCTCCGTCGCGCAGCGGCAGGCGTGCCACGTCGGCGAGGAGCAGGGCCGCCGGGCCGCCGTGGCCGCCGCGCCCGGCCCGTACGGCCTGGTCGAGCATCTCCGGCGTGAGGTCGGCCCCGAGCACCGTCCCTCCGGGGCCGACCGCGGCGCGCAGCGGCGGCAGAGCGCGGCCGGTCCCGCAACCGGCGTCGAGCACGGTGTCACCGGGGCGCAGTCCGAGCGCGGCGACGGCCTCGGCGTAGGCCGGCCCGTCGTCGGGGAAACGACTGTCCCAGTCGGCCGCGCGGATGCCGAAAAAGGCTCGGACATGTGTGGGGTCATCGCTCATGACGTCATGATGGCCCACCCGGAGGAGTGAACCATCGGTGCGCATGTTCGAGCCCGCTGTGATCGTTCAGGACCATCTCTCTGTCATATTCCAACAGCTTTCGAAATGCGCCCCCAATGCGCCCCCTTGTGCGCACTAGCGTCCCGGGGCCATGGGACACCTGGACCACGCCACCTTCGGCTGGCTTACACCTGTGCTGTCGTACGCGATGGCCTGCATCGGCGCGGCCCTCGGCCTGCGCTGCACCGTACGCGCCCTCGACGCGACCGGCCGGTCCCGGCGGAACTGGCTGCTCACCGCCGCGTCCGCCATCGGCACCGGCATCTGGACGATGCACTTCGTCGCGATGCTCGGTTTCGGCGTCACGGGCACCGACATCCGCTTCGACGTCCCGCTCACCCTCCTCAGCCTGCTCGCCGCCGTCGGGGTCGTGGGCGTCGGCGTCTTCGCCGTCGGTTACGGACGCGATCGCATGCGTTCACTCCTGATCGGTGGAGCGACCACCGGGGTCGGGGTCGCGAGCATGCACTACATGGGCATGGCGGCCCTCCACCTCCACGGCCGGATCACGTACGACCCGCTGTACGTGGCCCTGTCGGTCCTCATCGCGGTCGTCGCCGCCACGGCGGCCCTCTGGGCGGCCCTCAACATCCACGCGCCGGTGGCCGGAGTCGCCGCCTCGCTGGTGATGGGCGCGGCCGTCACGAGCATGCACTACACCGGCATGCTCGCGGTACGGGTGGAGGTCGTGCCGTCCACGGCCCCGCTGGCGGGCGTCACGGTCATGCAGTTCATCTTCCCGCTCGCCGTGGGCCTCGGCTCCTACCTCTTCATCACCTCCGCGTTCGTGGCGCTGTCCCCGACGGCCTCCGAACGGGCCGCGTACGCCTCGGCCGAGCGCCTCACGGAACCGGACGAACGCGCCGTGGACGTCGCCCCGCCCGGCTTCCGCGCCCACAGCGGCACAGCGAAGGCCGTGGGCGTCCCCGGTGGGTCCTGATCCACGGCCGGACGGGAGCGGGAGGGCTGTCCGTCCCCGGAGGGTGCGACGCCCCCCGCCGCCGGGCCTCGTGCCGGGTCCCGCCCCGGCAGCCTCACCGTGTCACCGGCCGCGGGGCTTCGGGGACCCGGCCACCGGACCCGGCGGCCGTCCCTGACCCCGGCGCCGCCCCTCCCCGTACGCCACTCCTTTCCCACCCACCCCACCGACCGACCAGAACCGCCAGCCGGAACGAGGAGGCCATGCGAACTCCGCGCACACCCCAGGACGCCGGGGCGACACCGCCCACACCCGCGACGGCGGCCGCGCGCGGGCGGCGCGCTCACGCCGGGCAGCCCGCCGAGGAACCACGCGAGCGGCCCACCGGAGCATCTGGTTCCCCGGAGTCCTCGGCCGGCCGGGAGCCCCTCGCCGGGCCCCGCGCCCCGCGGCTCCCGCGCCTCCGCCTGCGACCCCGCACCGTCCGTGCCAAGATCGTCTCGCTCCTCATGGTCCCGGTCGTCTCCCTCCTCGCGCTGTGGGGCTTCGCCACCGTCACCACCGCCCAGGACGTCGCCCACCTCCGCCGGCTCCAGCGGGTCGACGCCGAGATCCGTGAACCGGTCACCGCCGCCCTGACCGCGCTCCAGACCGAACGGCGCGCCGCCCTCCACCAGGCGGCGGCTCCCACGCCCGCGCGGGCCGCCGACCTGAAGGAGCGGATCCGGCACACGGACGAGGCCGTCGACCGCCTCCGGCTCGACGCCACGCACACCGTCGCCGACACCGGGCACCTTCCCGGCGACCTCGCCGCCCGGGTGAACGGATTCGTCGGCTCGGTCGAGGGCCTCACCCGGCTCCGCGCCGCCGCCGTCGCCGGCCACGCGCGCGTGGACCAGGTCCACACGGCCTACACCGACACCGTTTCCGCCGCGTTCGCCGTCCACGGTGCCCTCACCGGCATGCAGGACGCCCGGCAGGGCACCCAGGGCCGCGTGCTCCTGGAACTCGGCAGGGCCGGGGAGATGCTGGCCCGCGAGGACGCGCTCCTCGGCGCGGCGCGGCTCACCGACCGACTCCCCCCGGAACACCTCCGCGCCTTCGCGGGTGCCGCCGAGACCCGCCGGACCCTCACGGCCTCCGCCACCACCGACCTGCCCGCCGCCGAGAGGAGCACCTGGGAACGGTTCGCCGCCGGAGGCGAACTCGCCGGACTCACCCGGGCCGAGGACCGGATCCTCGCCGCCGCTCCGGGCCGCCCGGCCGCCCGTGCGGTCCCGCCGGCCGCATGGGACGCGGCCGTGACGGCCGTACGCGGCGGTCTCGCTGCCGTCGAGTCCGACGCGCGCGCCGCCGCGGCCGACCGCACCGATCCGTTCACCGGCGGTGCCCTCACCACGGGCGGAGCGGCCGTCGTCCTCGGTCTCATGGCCGTCGCCTCCTCCCTCGTCATCTCCGTCCGCATCGGCCGCGGCCTCGTCGTGGAACTCGTCGGCCTCCGCAACACCGCCCTCGGCATCGCCCGCCGCAAACTCCCCGCAGCGATGCGCCGGCTGCGCGCGGGCGAGGAGATCGACATCAGGTCCGAGGCGCCCCCCGGCCCGGTCTCCCCGGACGAGATCGGCCAGGTCCACCAGGCCCTCACCACCGTCCACCGCGCCGCCCTCGAATCCGCCGTGGAACGCGCCGAACTCGCCGACGGCATCTCCGGTGTGTTCGTGAACCTCGCCCGCCGCAGCCAGGTCCTCGTCCACCGCCAGCTGAACCTCCTCGACAGCATGGAACGACGCGTCGACGACCCGAACGAACTCGGCGACCTCTTCCGGCTCGACCACCTCACCACCCGCATGCGCCGCCACGCCGAGAGCCTGATCATCCTGTCCGGCGCCGCACCCGGCCGCGCCTGGCGCATGCCGGTCCCGCTCACCGACGTCGTCCGCGCCGCCGTCTCCGAAATCGAGGACTACGCGCGCGTGGAGGTCCGCCGGCTGCCCGGGACGGCGGTCACCGGCGGCGCCGTCGCCGACCTCACCCACCTCCTCGCCGAACTGATCGAGAACGCCACCCAGTTCTCCCCGCCGCACACCAAGGTCCGTGTCAGCGGCGAACCCGTCGGCAACGGCTACGCCCTGGAGATCGAGGACCGGGGACTCGGGATGGGCAGCGAATCCCTCGCCGAGGCCAACGCCCGCATCGCCCGGTCGGAGGCGCTCGACCTCTTCGACAGCGACCGGCTCGGACTGTTCGTCGTCAGCCGCCTCTCCGCCCGGCACGACATCAGGGTCCACCTCCGGACCTCGCCCTACGGCGGCACCACGGCCGTCGTCCTGCTCCCCACGGACCTGCTCCAGAGCGCCCCGCCCGAGGGCGTCGACGCCCGGCGCGCCGACACCCCCCACGCCGCCGGCGCGCTCGTGCCCGGCCCCGAGGGACCCGCCGACTCCCGCGCCGGCACGCGTACCGACCACGGAGGGGACGGGAAGAGGGACGGCGGTACGGGGCAGGCCCGGCGCGCCGCACAGGAAGCGGCGGAGGCCCGCCGCGCCCAGGCCCGCCGCTTCGCCCGCGCCCAGGACCCGCCGCCGCCCACCGGCCCGTCCGACGCCAACCCGCCCAGGACGGGCCCCCGGCCCCTGCCGCGGCCCGCCGCCGTCCCCGCACCCCCCGCGCCGGAGCCCGCGTCCCCGCGACGCCCGCGGCCGACCGGGCCGGCCGGCGTCACGGCGCTGCGCCGGCCCGGCTCCTCCGCCACGGCGCCCGACGAGCGCCCCGCCGCCCCGGCGGCTCCCACCGACCCCGGAACGGAACTGCCCCGACGTGTACGGCAGGCCAGCCTCGTCCCGCAGCTGCGGAAGACACCGGTCCCGGCGCCCGCCTCCCCGGCGACGGTGGCGGTCGAACGCACGCCGGAACAGGTCAGGGAACGGATGACCGCCTACCACGACGGCTGGCGGCGCGGCGGCGGCCCCACCCCGGGCAGCCGCCGTCCCCCGGGCGCCGCCCCCGAGCCGTACGACAGCCCGCGCCCCGGCCCGTACGAGAGCCCGGCCGCCGACACGAACAGCGAGGCCACCGCTCCGTACACAGGAACCCCTTCCGTCCCGTACGAGGGTTTCGCCCCCGACGCGCACAGAAGCGCGGCTTCCGCCCCGGGCGACGGCCTCGCCTCCCACCCCGACACCCCGGCGGACCACGGCCGGGCGACCGCTCGTACCTCCGCCCGCCACTCACGATCCGCGCGACCCGAAGGAGACGACGCATGATCGACCACCGGACGCCCGCCGCTCCGCACCGCTCCGTCGAACTGGACTGGCTCCTCGACGACCTCGTCACGCGCGTCAGGGAGGTCCACCACACCGTGGTCCTCTCCGGCGACGGCCTGGCCGTCGGCTCCTCCAGCGGCCTCAGCAGGGAGGACGCCGAGCACCTGGCTGCCGTCGCCTCCGGTTTCCACAGCCTCGCCAAGGGCGCCGGACGCCATTTCCACACCGGCGGCGTCCGGCAGACCATGGTCGAGATGGACGACGGGTTCCTCTTCGTCGCCGCGGCGGGCGACGGCTCCTGCCTCGCCGTCCTCAGCTCCGCCGGCGCCGACATCGGCCTCATCGCCTACGAGATGGCCCGCCTCGTCAAACGCGTCGGCGAGCACCTCCACACCCCGCCGCGGCTCACCGTGCCGCCGCCCACCACCGGCTGAGCGGAGGCCCCATGAACGAGGACATCACCGGCGAGGGCCGGCCGGGCGGGGACACCACCGCACCGGGCGGCCACTGGTACGACTCCGAAGCGGGCCCGCTGGTCCGCCCGTACGCGATGACGGGGGGCCGGACCAGACCAGGACCCAGCAACGTACGGTTCGACCTCATCGCCCTGGTCGTCGTGGACGACGACCCGCCCGGTCCCGCCGAGGAGTCCCTCCTCGGCCCCGAACACCGGTCCCTGCTCGCCCGCTGCCGGGCCGAGACCCAGTCCGTCGCCGAACTCGCCGCCGACGCCGACCTGCCCGTCGGCGTCGTCCGGGTGCTCCTCGGCGACCTCCTCGAATCGGGCTTCGTCCGCGTCAGCAGACCCGTACCCCCCGCGCAGCTCCCCGACGAACACATCCTGAGAGAAGTCATCGATGGCCTACGAGCCCTCTGAGAGCACCGGCGACGGCGACGGCACCGACACCACCGCTCTCGCCCTGAAGATCCTGGTCGCCGGAGGCTTCGGCGTCGGCAAGACCACGCTGGTCGGCGCGGTGAGCGAGATCCGGCCGCTCCGCACGGAGGAGCGGCTCAGCCGGGCCGGGGAACTCGTCGACGACACCGGGGGAGTGGACCGCAAGAGCACCACGACCGTCGCCATGGACTTCGGCCGCATCACCATCCGCTCCGGCCTCTCCCTCTACCTCTTCGGCACCCCGGGCCAGGACCGTTTCTGGTTCCTCTGGGACGAGCTCTCCCAGGGCGCCCTGGGGGCGGTCGTCCTCGCGGACACCCGGCGTCTGGAGCACTGCTTCCCGGCGGTCGACTACTTCGAGCACCGCGAGATCCCCTTCGTGGTGGCCGTCAACTGCTTCGCCGGCGCCCGCGCCTACGGGGCGCACGACGTCTCCCGGGCGCTCGACCTGGACCCGGGCACCCCGGTGGTGCTGTGCGACGCGCGGGACCGGGACTCCGGGAAGGAGGTGCTGATCCGGCTCGTCGAGCACGCGGGGCGGACCTACGCCGCACGGCTCCTCGACAGCGTCGGCTGAGACCGCTCCCGCGTCCGCGTGGCGCGCGGGACGACTGGATGCTTGCCCTGTCCACGACAGTGCGTAAGGCTTGCCGCGACACGCGGACCACGACGGTACGGCGACAGGCCGCACACGGCACGGAGCACGGGGCTTCCGGTCGACGGCCGTCGGGCGACGCACCATCGAGGGGGAGGACCAACATGGCGCTGGACAAGGAACTCGACTGGCTCCTGGACGACCTGACCCAGCGGATCGGCTCCATACGGCACGCGCTCGTGCTGTCCAACGACGGCCTGGTGACGGGCGCGAGCAGCGGACTCCCGAGGGAGGACGCCGAGCACCTCGCGGCCGTCTCCTCCGGACTCCACAGCCTCGCCCGCGGAACGGGCCGCCACTTCAAGGCCGGGCGGGCCCGTCAGACGATGGTCGAATTCGACGACGCGCTGCTGTTCGTGACGGCGGCGGGCGAGGGCAGCTGCCTCTGTGTGCTGAGCGCCGCCGAGGCGGATGTCGGCCAGGTGGCGTACGAGATGACGCTTCTGGTCAATCGCGTCGGGGAGCACCTGAGCGTGGCCGCCCGCCACCCCGGCGGGCTGGACGGCGACCTGTTCTGACCGGCCCGGGGTGCGTCACCGGACGGTTGTCCACAGGCAGCTGTCCACAGGTTGTCCCCACGCCGTCGCTCTCCGTTACCGTGGTGTGGAGGGGAAGGGCTGATCGGGCCGGGATTCCCCCATTGGGACAGAGGGACGCACGGGGGAGGACCGGGACCATGACCGGCGACGAAAGCGGTATCCGCACGGTGACGGCGGCGCAGGCCGCCCGGCTACTGGAGCTGCGGCGGGACGAGTTCCGCCTCGCGGCCCAACTGGGTCTGGTACGGACGGTGGCGCCGGGCGCCGCTTCCGGTACGGGAGTGGGCGCGGGCGGCCGCGCGGCGGTCGGGGCCGGGCCGCCGGAGCGCGGCAGGGTCGAGGTGCGCGAACTCGACCGGCTGAAGGGCGCACCGGACTTCCCGGGCGGCCTGCGGGAACGCGTCCGGGCGGTGGGGACGCGGGAGGCCGCCGCCCTCCTGTCGGTCACACCCGAGCGGTTCACCAAGCTGGCCAGGACCGGCCACGTGAGTCCGGTGCGCTTCTACCTGAACCGCTACCGGGCCGTGGTGTGGCTCTATCTCGCGGGTGAGGTGAGCGAGTTCGGGCGCGCCCACCCGGAGCTGCTCACCGGACGGCTGCCGCCGGACGTCCGTGAGCGGCTGGCAGCGGGCGAGGACAGCCGCCCGAGGAACTGGCGGTCCCGACGGCTCTCCCTCCTCCTGCGGGCCACCACCGACCTGTGGGAGCGGGCCGCGGCCATCGCCTCGCTGCTCGACCCGGACGAGCTGCCCGCACTCGTCGCCGACCCGTACGAGCGCTCCCACCTGGACCGGCTGCGCCCGTCCCCGCCGTCCGCCGGGCTCCCCGCCTCCCCGGCCGCCCGCGAGATCGTGGAGCACCTGTCCCTCGCCGACCGGGCGGACGAGATCCTCTGGTTCCGGGGCGCCCTGGCCGACGCCCTGACGGAGGCCCGCACCGCCGCTCCCCTCGCGGGCCTCCCCGCACCCATGCCGGTACCCGCGCCGGCGCCTTGGCCCACGGGCGTGCGCGATCCGCTCCCGGCGGACTCCCTGTCGTGGGCGGCGACGGGTCGGGTCCTGACGCCGACTCCGACGGGATCCGTCCCGCGCGCCGTCCCCCGGTCCGTGCCCCCGCCCGGGAACACCCCCGAACCCGCCCGGGCGATGACTCCGCCAGGAGCCGCGCCCCTTCCGGCCCCGTCGGCCCCCACCCCTCCGGCCGCGCCGGGGCCGACGGGCGGCCCGAGGGCCCGCACCCGCCCGCCGGGGCGCCGGGCCGGGAGCCGGTGGCGCGAGCTGCTGCGGCGCCGAGGGGCGAAGGCCCGGGTGGGGGAGCGGGGCTGGGGGCGGCCCTCGGCCTGGCCGTGACAGGGGGCCCGCCACCCGGGACCGGGGTGACGCGCCGGGAGCCGGAGGGGAGCGCGCGCGTGCCCCCGCGACGTCCGCCGGCCGGAGTGCGGCACGGGTGCGGCACGGGCAGGATGGGCGCATGCTGCTCGCCCGTGTCGCCGAGGTTTCCCAGGAGGTGACGGCCGCCTCCGCGCGGTCGCGGAAGACGGCCCTGCTCGCGGACCTCTTCGCCGAGGCCGGACCGGAGGAGAGCCCGCTCGTCATCGCCTACTTGTCGGGCCGGCTCCCCCAGGGGCGGATCGGCGTCGGGTGGAGCACGCTCAAGGAGGTCGCTCCGCCTTCCGTGCCGCCTGCGGCGGAACCCGCGCTGACCCTCGAAGAGGTCGACCGGGCGATGACCGAGCTGGCGGCCGTCGGGGGAGCGGGGTCGCAGGCGGAGCGGACCCGCCGTCTCGGCGCCCTCTTCGCCGCCGCCACCCTGGACGAGCAGCAGCTCCTGCTGCGGCTCCTCTCCGGAGAGGTCCGCCAGGGCGCCCTCGACGCCATCGCCCTGGAAGGGGTGGCGAAGGCCGCCGGGGTGCCGGCGACCGAGCTGAGGCGGGCCGTCATGCTCGCGGGTGCGCTGCCTCCCGTCGCCCAGGCCGTGCTCGCCGAGGGGCCGGGAGCCCTCGCCCGGTTCACCCTGCGGGTCGGCAGCCCCGTCCAGCCCATGCTGGCCCACAGCGCGGGCACCGTCGCCGCGGCGATCTCGGCGCTCGGCCCCTGCGCCGTCGAGGAGAAGCTCGACGGCGTCCGTATCCAGGTGCACCGACTCGGGGAGGAGGTCCGTGTCCACACCCGTTCGCTCGACGACATCACCGACCGGCTCCCCGAGGTGGTCGCGGCGGCCAGGTCCGTTCCGGCCGACGCGTTCGTCCTCGACGGGGAGGTGCTCGCTCTCGACCCGGCCACCGGCCGCCCGCTTCCGTTCCAGGTCACCGCCGCCCGCGTCGGCTCCCGGACCGACGTGGCCACCGCCCACGCCGCGCTGCCGCTCACGCCGGTCTTCTTCGACGTCCTCGCCGTGGACGGCGAGTCCCTGATCGACCGGCCCGGCCGCGAACGGCACGCCGTTCTCTCCCGGCTCCTCCCCGAGGACCGGCGGGTCCGGCGGATCCTGGTCACGGATCCCGACGACCCCGCACAGGTCGAGGCGGCCGAGCGGTTCTCCACCGAGACGCTCGACCGCGGACACGAGGGCGTCCTCGTCAAGGGGCTCGACGCCCCCTACGTGGCGGGGCGGCGCGGCCGGACCTGGCTGAAGGTGAAGCCCGTTCACACCGTCGACCTCGTCGTCCTCGCCGCCGAACGAGGCCACGGGCGCAGGACCGGAACGCTGTCCAACCTCCACCTCGGCGCCCGTGACGCGGACGGGGGCTTCGTCATGCTGGGCAAGACGTTCAAGGGACTCACCGACGAGATGCTGCGCTGGCAGACCGAGCGGCTGCGGGAACTCGCCGTCTCCGACGACGGCTTCACCGTACGGGTCCGGCCCGAACTCGTCGTGGAGATCGCCTACGACGGACTGCAGCGGTCCACCCGCTATCCGGCCGGCATCACGCTCCGCTTCGCACGGGTCGTCCGCCACCGCCCCGACAAGCCGGCGGCCGAGGCCGACACCGTCGAGCGGATCGCCGGCACCGGCTGAAACGGTCACCGGACATCGCGGGACCCGGCATCAGGGGGGATCCTGGATACGTGCCCCGACCGGCGCGTGGCACGAGGAGCGACCTCGGGACACGAGGAGATGAGCGACCGTGTACGACTTGCACATCGACACCGACGTCACCGTGCAGCTGAGCGAATGCTGCCGGGAGGACGCCAAGGCCGTCCTGGGCGTCCTCGACGGCTTCTACCAGCTCGAGGACGTGACGGTCCCCGGCCCCGACGACGCGCCGGGACCCGCCACCACCGTCTGGACCGCCACCTTCGACACGGCGGGCGGCGGGCGCCAGGAGGTGCGGCCCCCACACCTCACGGACAAGGTGGAGGCGGTCCTCACCGGCGGCTACCACGCCGTGGCAGAGGTCGAGAAGGTCCTCGCCCAGGCTTCGACATCCAGTCCCTGCAGTCGGTCTCCGGGGACCAGGAAACCGAGGCCAGACTCGTGCTCGCCTCCCGCTGAGCGGAAGGCGCCCGGCCCCCGGGCGGAGCGGACGGGCCCCGCCCGGGGTCGCCCACGCCCGCCCCCGGCCCCGACCGGCCCCGCGTCCCGGCCCGCACGCCTCCCGAGCCCCGGGTCACACGCCCCTGCCCCAGCAACCACCCGCGCATGTCCGCACCCCTGTCCGTACCCACCCGTACCCCGCCCGCACCCCCGGTATACACCGTGTGTAGAGTGCCGTGAGCGGCCGGACGGCACCGCCCTGACCAGGTGGTCGATGGCCTCCGGCGAAGCCACCATCGGGGAAAGCGGGTATCCACATGTTCCGATTCGGCACGGGCCTTCGCGGGCGCACTCTCGCCGCGCTCGCCGCGGCGTCACTGATGCTGACGCTCGGCGGCTGCGGCGTCGACGCCGTCACTCCGCAGGACGCGCGGGAGGACGCGCGGGAAGAGGCCGGAACGGACGGCAAGCCGGGCACGGTGGCGCGCCGCGTCGACTGCGAGAAGGTGAAGTGCATCGCCCTCACCTTCGACGCGGGGCCCGGCAAGGACACCCCCCGGCTCCTGGACATCCTCAAGGAGAAGGACGTCCCCGCCACCTTCTTCCTCCTCGGCAGGAAACACGTCGACCGCTACCCCAAGGTGGTCAAGCGGATCGCGGACGAGGGCCACGAGGTCGCCAACCACACCTGGACCCACCGGATCCTCACCGACCTCGACACCGCCGAGGTGCGGGAGGAACTTCTCCGTACCCAGGAGGCCGTCGAGCGGATCACCGGCCGCAAGCCCACGCTGATGCGCCCGCCCCAGGGCCGTACCGACGACAAGGTCTCCGAGGTCAGCCGGGAGCTCGGACTCGCCCAGATCCTCTGGAGCATCACCGCCAAGGACTACGCGACGACCGACACCGCGCTCATACGCCGGCGGGTGCTCGACCAGGCGCACGGGGACGGCATCATCCTCCTCCACGACATCTACGACGGCACCGTTCCCGCCGTCCCCGGCATCATCGACGAGCTCAAGAAGCGGGGCTTCACGTTCGTGACGGTGCCCGAACTGCTCGCGCCCGGCACCGCGGAGCCGGGGACCGTCTACCGGCCCGAGAAGGACTGACAGATCCGCCGAAAAGGCGTGAGGTGACTCACACCGGGCGCGGGCGGTACGCGGAACACCCGGAAAAGGTTTATCGTTCATCTGTATGTGACTGCGAAGGGGCCCGGTCCCCAGGTCCCCCCCTCGAGGTGACCGCCCTCGCGTCACGCTGCCGAGTCCCGGTTGGAACCCCCCGTCCACCCGGGGCTCGGCCTTTTCCGTCGGCTCACACGGCGCCCGAGCGGCGCGCACGACGGCGCACAGGACACCTTCGGGTGACTCCCCGCATGACGGTCCCTCCCCCGGGCAGTGATCATCCGGGCCGGCGAAGAACTCCCGCCGGCCCCTCTGACCGGGCACGACCGTAGGGGCACCCATGCACCACCACTCCCCGCCCACCCGCCGGGCCCTCCTGACCGCCGCCTCCGCGCTGAACCTCGGCGACCGCGCCTCCGTGGCCCCCGCCGCCCCCGGCGGCCGGGCCGCCCGGGACCGCCTCCCCGGGACCGCCGTGCACCGGCTGACGACCGAGCGTCCGGCCGAGCGGGGCCGCGCCCTCCCGGCCAGGGCCCGCGCGCCGGACGAGCACCCGGCCCTCCGGGCCGGCCTCGTCCACGCCGGCCCCGGCGAGCTGTCCCGCACGCTCGCCACGGGCGCGACCCTCCGCGCCCACGGCGACGGCTGCCTCGCCGTCGCCCCCGACCGGCACCGCGGCGACCGGCACCGCCGGCCCGGCCCCCGGTCGCCGCAGGCCATCTCCGCGCCGGGGGGGGGGGGGCCCCCCCCCGGGCCCCCGGCGCCGACCACCCCCCCTCCGTGCCCCCCCCCCACCCCCCCAGCCCCCGCGCCGCCCCACCCCGGCCGGGGGCGGTGGTA